>ONCI01000060.1 GCA_900316255.1 uncultured Eubacteriales bacterium
ACGAAGAAGCGCTGGTACAGGAACTCCGTCACCAGATTGCAGAGCATGTTGAGCCCGTCGGCAAAGACGGGGCTCCAGCCCGCCGTCTCGGTGAGGTACTTGACCGCCAGGGTGGAGAGGGGCGTGAACACCGCGTAAAAGGCCGCCACCTTCAGCATGGCCACCGGGATATTGCCGGCAGACTGGAAGGTGAACTTCCGGTTCAGGGTGAAGTTCCAGAGGACGGAGAGCACCAGACCGGTGAGATAGCAGGCCCAGCTGGGCAGAGGCGTCAGGGTTTCCAGCAGGGCGATGGTGCCCGCCTCGATAAGCCCCGCGCTGGCCGAGAAGAGGGTGAATTTCACCACCCGCCAGAGTTCTTTTTTCTTGTTGTTTTCCACGCCTGTGATCCTCTTATCTGTAAAATGACGGTTTCCGGGCCGCGCCTGCATCATAGCACAGGCGCGGCCCGGAAGCAAGAGAATCTTCAAATTTCTGAAGGATCAGAGCCGGTGCTCCTGCTGCCCGCCGTTCAGCTCCTTTGTGATACGCAGGGTAGTCTGCGCGTAGTTCTTGCAGCTCGGCAGCGCCAGGATCAACACCATGACCAGGATCTGGATCACAGCGGCGGAGATATAGGCAATCAGATAAAGCCTGAACGTTGGGTCAAGATCCATCCCCAGCAGGGAAAACAACTTTTCCCGAACGCAGGAGATCAGCATAAAAACACCGCCTGCGATCGGAAGCCAGGCCAGCGCGCCCGAGCCCTGGTAGATCCACCAGGCAAATAGCAGCAGGATGACCATGGTGGCCCAGTTTACCGGATTGCTCTCAACGAACCCGATCCTTGCGCACACAAGATCCATTACCAGCAGAAAGGCCCGGCTTGCCGCCCAGATCAGCAGCAGGATCCCTGTAATCTTCTTTCCCCTTGCCAGGTCCGGATCCCGTTCAAATGCTTCCGCCTTTCCGGCCTTGAGGGCCTCGCGCAGTTCTTTACCTTTCATGGCAGGATCCCTCCTTCTTGTTTTATACCGTGGTATGATACAATATATCGCTTCCAAGGACGAAAGTCAATTCCTTTGCGTGTCCCCCTGCTCCAACTCGGCGATGTGCATGTACTCGTCGTAGCTGCAGCGGCGGTCGATGACGCCGTCCTCGGTGATCTCGATAATGCGGTTGGCCACGGTCTGGGTCAGCTGGTGGTCGTGGCAGGAGAAGAGGATGTTGTACTTGAAGGCCTCCAGGCCGTTATTGAGCGCCGCGATGGATTCCAGGTCCAGGTGATTGGTGGGCTGGTCCAGCAGCAGGAAGTTTGCCCCGGAGAGCATCATGCGCGAGAGCATGCAGCGCACCTTTTCGCCGCCGGAGAGGACCTTGGCGGGCTTGTACACATCGTCGCCGCTGAAGAGCATGCGCCCCAGGAAGGTGCGCAGATAGCTCTCCCGCTTGTCGGCGGAAAACTGCCGCATCCACTCGATGAGGTCCGCGTCGAAACTGTCGAAATAGCTGTTGTGGTCCTTGGGGAAGTAGCTGGGCTGGATGGAGGCGCCCCATTTCACCGTGCCCTCGTCCGGCTCCTCCTCCCCCATGAGGATCTTGTAGAGTATGGTGACGGCCAGCTCGTTTTTGCCCACCAGGGCGATCTTGTCCTCCTTGCCCACGATGAAGCTGACCTTGTTGAGAAGCTTCACCCCGTCCACGGTCTTGGAGATGTCCGTGACGAAGAGCCGGTCCTTTCCGGGCTCCCGCTCGGCCTTGAAGCCCACCCAGGGGTAGCGCCGCCCGGAGGCGGGCAGCTCCTCCACGGTGATCTTGTCCAGCAGCTTCCGCCGGGAGGTGGCCTGGCGGGACTTGGACTTGTTGGCGGAGAAGCGGGCGATGAAGGTCTGCAGCTCCTGGATCTTCTGCTCGGCCTTCTTGTTCTGGTCCCGGATCAGCTTCTGGATCAGCTGGCTGGACTCGTACCAGAAGTCATAGTTGCCCACGTACATCTTGATCTTGCCGTAGTCGATGTCCACGATGTGGGTGCAGACGTTGTTGAGGAAGTAGCGGTCATGGCTCACCACCAGCACTGTGCCCTCATAGTCCATGAGGAAGTCCTCCAGCCAGACCACGCTTGCCAGGTCCAGGTTGTTGGTGGGCTCGTCCAGCAGCAGCACGTCGGGCTTGCCGAAGAGGGCCTGGGCCAGCAGCACCTTCACCTTGAGCCGGGGATCGATCTCCCGCATCAGGCTCTCATGCAGCTCCACCGGGACCCCCAGGCCCTGGAGGATGCGTCCCGCGTCGCTCTCCGCCTCGTAGCCGCCAAGCTCGGAGAATTCCTCCTCCAGCTCCGCGGCCCGGATGCCGTCCTCGTCGGAGAAATCCTCCTTCTCATAGATGGCGTCCTTCTCCCTGCCGCAGTCATAGAGCCGCTGGTGGCCCATGATGACGGTGTCCAGCACCCGGCAGTCGTCATAGAGGCTCTGGTTCTGCTTCAAAACCGACATGCGGCGCTTGGGCTCCAGCACCACGGAGCCGCTGGTGGGCTCCAGCTCGCCGGATAGGATCTTGATGAAGGTGGATTTGCCGGCGCCGTTCGCGCCGATGATGCCGTAGCAGTTGCCCGCCACGAACTGCAGGTCCACCTTGGAAAACAGCACGGACGAGCCGAACTGCATGGAAAGGTCATTGACAGTCAGCATAGAAAAACCTCCTGTTGATACTCCTTGAGGTCGTAGGGACGAGCATCGCTCGTCCGCTCGTTTTAGGATTGGGATACGGTTAAGCGGCACAATGGCCGTCACTACGGTCTGTGGATCCGCTGCGCGGGGACCTCATCCGGCGCTTCGCGCCACCTTCCCCGTGCGCGGGGAAGGCTTTGGGCGGTCGCCCGCTCTTATCTGAGCTTTTTCCAACCCAGGGCCGGGGCGATGCGCTCCAGTTGATGGCGTAGGGACGAGCATCGCTCGTCCGCCCCGTATTCTCAGGTCGGCAGCCTTGAGCTGGACGGCCATTGGCTGTCCCTGCGATCTGCCAGGTCTCACGCAAACCCGTAGGGACAAGCATCGCTCGTCCGCTCGTTTTCGGATCGGAATACGGTCGGGCGGAACGATCCGTCTCTATGGTGCACCGCAGTATTCATCCTCCGACCATTTGGCCGGATTATTGACAATATATTGATATCTTGCCAGAAAATCATTATCGTCTCGAATCACATGGTCATAATACTTGTCCTGCCAGACAACCTGTCCCCATTGTTTGGTGACATAGCCCTTCATCTGCTGAAGGATCCTGCCCAGCGCAGGTCCGCCTTCAGAGGAAATGCTCAACAACAGGTGAATATGGTTTGGCATTATCACATATTGATGCAATTTCGTTCCCGGATACTTTTCCGGGATCTGACGGACCGCGGCATCCACAATTCCTCCCAGCGGCGAAAGAACAACATCTGGCGGACGACCAATGGTCGTCCCTACTGCGATTCGGGAAAGGATCGGGCGGCGATCTTTGGTGCATATCGTGACAAAGTAAGCGCCTGGTGAGCTATAATCATAATCCTTCAGTCTATGTGGCTTTCGGGTTTGATACGAGGAAGGATTCATAGGCAAACGCTCCTGTTCGACCCTGTATCTATACGGCGGACGGCCAATGGCCGTCCCTACGTCGGGTTCGGATCCTACATCCCACGTAGGGACAAGCATCGCTCGTCCGTGCTCAGCGCAGCTTTTTCCAGCCTAAACGCGGGGCGACGCGCTCCAGCTCCGGCAGCAGCTTTTCCCCGAAAGCCCAAATTTCATTGCGCCAGGGGTGGCCCAGATAGCCGAAGCGGAAATCCTCGTCCAGGAAGAAGTAATAGTCCCCGTCCGGGTAATAAAAGGGAAATTCCGCCCAGTATTCACCGTTTTCATCCTCCAGGCGAACAGATTTCTGCTCTTCGTCCTTCCCGGGATCGTAGAGAAAGGCGCTGTGCTGCCAGTCCATGGCATAGAGCCGCCCTCCCGGCTCGGTGGCTTGGAGAAGCGCAGCCTTCACGGCGGGAGCCGTCTGCTCGATCTGGTCCTGGCTCATGTCGTCCAGGGCATAGACCGTCCAGGGCTTCGGCAGGCGGAAGGGCCGCTTCCACCAGAGCAGGGAATGGGTATCCCGCGGCAGGCCGGAAGCGCAGCTGCAGCAGCACCCGTTCCTCCAGATCTCTTGTCTCCTGTTCGTTCAGCAGCATGGCGTGCTCCTTTCCTGATCATACGCTTCGATTTCCATCCAAATGCGGTGGGAACGGTAAGGCTTCTCCCTCATCCGCCCCAGTGTGCGCACTGGGGCACCTTCCCCCGCTGGGGGAAGGCCTATTCAAAATACTTCTCCACAAAGTCAACCTTCTCCACCTGAAACTCCCGGCCACGGAGGTATTCCAGGATCCCGGCGTCGGTGGGAAAGTCGAAGCGGAGCTTGTAGGAATAGAGGGCCTGGCCCTTCTCCTCATAATTCTTGTTGAAGCGCTCCCGGCCATACTTGCCGTCCCCCAGCAGGGGCCAGCCCGCGTGGGCCATCTGCACCCGGATCTGATGGGTCCGCCCGGTGAGGAGCCGGCACTCCACCAGGCTCAGGGGTCCCTTGCTGCGCAGGAGCTTATACTCCGTCACGGCGGTCTTGGCCCCCGGCTCCGGCTTTGCCTTCACAAAGACCTGGTTTTTCTGAGCGTCCTTGAAGAGATAGTTTTCCAGCCTGCCCTCGGGGGGCCTGGGCCGCCCCTGGACCGCGCAGAGATAGTACTTTTCGATCTCCCGGTCCCGGATCTTGTCGTTCAGGATCCGCAGGGCCTCGGCGTTTTTGGCGGCGATGACGATACCGCCGGTATTCCGGTCGATGCGGTTGCAGAGGGCGGGAGCAAAGGAGTTCTCCTCCCTGGGCCGCCACTCCCCCTTTTGGGCCAGGTAGGCCTGGATGTTGGCGATGAGGGTGTTGTAGTCCCAGACCCCCGCGCTGTGGCAGAGGACGCCGGGCTTCTTGTCCGCCAGGAGGATGTTTTCGTCCTCATAGACGATGCTGAGCTTCGGCGTGCCCACCTTGAGATAAGAATTCTCCTCCCGGGGCTTTTCAAAAAACTCGTCGTTGATGTAGAGCTGCAGCAGATCCCCGGTCTGCAGGCGGACGTCCCGCTTGGCGCCCTTGCCGTTTACCTTGATGCGCTTGAGGCGGATGTACTTCTGCAGCAGGCTCTCCGGCAGCAGGGGCACCGCCTTGGAGACGAAACGATCCAGCCGCTGGCCGGCGTCGTTGGGATTGACACGCAATTCTTTCATAAAAATGCCCTCTGAGTCTGTCATTTTTTTGTAGTATACAACAGAAAATAAGCCTTGACAAGTGCAAATGCTTCAACTATAATACTTAGGCGACTGCAGCGAGGTGTGCCAAATGAAGTTGAATTTGCGTGAAATCATTGAGGTTCCCGGCGGCTCGATCCCCTTTGCGTGCGAGCTGGAAACGGAAGGTCTGGATTTCCCCGCGGTTCTGCGGTACAAGGGCAAACCCCATGCAGAGGGCCGCGTGTATAACGAGGCCGGCGTGCTGCACCTGGAGGGCACGCTGCAAGCGGAGATGACCTGTGTCTGTGACCGCTGCGGCGAAGCCTTTGACAGTGTGAAGCAGACACAGCTGGACGCTGTGATCGTGGAAGAGGAAAACGAGGAATATCCCGAGTATTTCGTCCTGGACGGCAACGACCTGGACCTGGACGAGGTCCTCTCCACCTGCTTCATCCTGGATATGGAGACCAAGTTCCTCTGCAGGGAGGACTGCAAGGGTCTCTGCCCCACTTGCGGCAAAAACCTGAATCTGGGCCCCTGCGGGTGCAGGAAACAAATTGATCCAAGATTTGCTGTGCTTGAGCAGCTTTTGGATAAAGAATAACTGAGCTGCTCAGAACAGCTTACAATCAGGAGGTGTCAACATGGCAGTCCCGAAAGGAAAGGTATCCAGACAGCGGCGTGACAAGCGGCGCTCTTCCCACTGGAAGCTCACCGCCCCCAGCATCGTCAAGTGCCCCAACTGCGGCGAGTTCTGCATGCCCCATCGTGCTTGCCCCCACTGCGGACAGTACAAGGGCCGCGTGGTCTTGAACGTTGAGGAGAAGTGAAAAAGCTTAGGGAGGAGAGGCCTGGACCGCTCCTCCTTTTGCTATCTTTGGCGCCTGCAAACCGTGTTTGCAGGCGGAGCACGCGCTTATCGCACTCGGCTTGCGGGGGACGCCTCGTTTGGTCGGCGCGCGGGCTCGCGAGGCTCGCCTCAGGGAATTTTTGCCGCGGCAAAGCCACGACAAAAATGGATTTGAATCCGTCCCCGAAGGGAACACCACGACTCTTCACTATTCACTATTCACTTTTCACTCCTTGACAACCCCTCAGTCTCGTCGCTTGCGTGAGACGCTCCGAGCCAGCTCCCCTTGCACAGGGGAGCTTATAAGGAGAACCAATACCCCTCAGGCGCTGCGCGCCAGCTCCCCTTAGGCAGGGGAGCCAACAAGGAAAAAGATATGGATCACATCATCAAATCCATCGACCCCACGAGCCCCCTGCGGCATCATGCCCGGGTGGGCGACAATTTGATCGCCATCAACGGCAAGCGGGTGCTGGACGTGCTGGACTACAAGTTCTACGCCTACGACACCAGGCTTGACGTGCTGCTGCGCCGTCCCGACGGGACGGAGTACCATGTACCCGTGCACAAGCGGGAGGGCGGCGACCTGGGCCTGGATTTTGAGAGCTACCTGATGGACAATCCCCGCTCCTGCGCCAACAACTGCGTCTTCTGCTTCATCGACCAGCTGCCCAATGGCATGCGGAAAACGATGTATTTCAAAGACGACGACGCCCGGCTCAGCTTTCTGCTGGGAAACTACATCACCCTGACCAATCTCTCCCCCCGGGAGATCCAGCGGATCATCGATCTGCACGTGAGCCCGGTGAACGTCTCCGTCCACACCACGGACCCGGAGCTCCGCTGCCGGATGCTGAAAAACAGGCGGGCCGGCGAGAGCATCGAGGTCATGCGCCGCTTCGCCGCGGCGGGGATCGTGATGAACTGCCAGATCGTCTGCTGCCCCGGCTGGAACGACGGGGAAGCTCTGCAGCGCACCATGGAGGACCTGGCCGGGATGTACCCCGGTGTCCACAGCGTCTCCATCGTGCCGGTAGGCCTCACCAAATACCGGGAGGGGCTGGAGCAGCTCTCCCCCTTCACTCCCGAGCACGCCGGCGAGACCATCGACCAGGTCACGGCCTTCGGCGACCGCTGCGTGGAGCAGCACGGCACCCGCATCTTCTGGTGCGGGGACGAGCTGTACCTGGAGGCGGGGCGGGAGCTGCCCCCGGACGAGTTCTATGAGGAGCACACCCAGCTGGAAAACGGCGTGGGCATGCTGCGTCTGCTGGAGACGGAGTTCCGCTCGGCGCTGAAGCTCTCGGACGCGCCGGACGGCGTGCCCTTCTCCATTGCCACCGGCACGGCGGCGGCCCCCTTCTTCGAGGGGCTGCTGAAGCTGGCCAAAGAGCAGTGGCCGGAGCTGAATGGCCGGGTCTACGCCATCGAGAACGACTTTTTCGGTCACAGCATCACCGTGGCGGGCCTCGTCACCGGCGGCGACCTGATCCGCCAGCTGAAGGGCAAGGACCTGGGAGAGCGCCTTTTTATCTCCCAGAACATGCTGCGCCGGGAGGAAATGGACTTTCTGGACGACGTGAAGCTGGAGGAGGCCGCGGCGGCCCTGGGCCTTCCCATCTACCTCGTGGAGGCGGACGGCTTCGCCCTCTGGGACGCCATCTCCGGCGATGCGCTTCCGGAGGTGCGGATCCCCCGTGCGCCATCCGAGGAGACGGAATACTACCGATACAACCGGAACTGAGCGAATATGGCACAGGATATCACGCTGCCCATCGAGGACGGCTTTGTCAATCTTCGGGTGGGCGCCATCATCGAAAAAAATGGAAAGCTTCTCATGGTGCGAAACGCCGACCTCGGCTACTGCTACTCAGTGGGCGGACGGATCCAGTTTGGCGAAAGCGCGGAGCAGGCCATCCGCCGGGAAGTGCTGGAGGAGACCGGCTGGGATCTGGAGATCGAAAGTCTGGGCTTTGTCCACGAGGACTTCTTTTGGGGAGATTCTCCCTCGAAACTGGGAAAACTGATCTATGAGATCGGCTTTTACTATTATATGAAAACACCGGCGGACTTCGAGCCCCACTGCGAAAGCCTCACGGAGGACGGAACGGAGGAGCAGCTGGAGTGGGTGGACCCGGCGGAGGACACGGTCCTCTACCCGGACTTTTTCCACACCGCCCTGCGTGACAAGGTCCCCTACGTCCGCCATATTCTCAAAGACGAACGAAACTGAATTCCGGCTCACAAGCCCTCGGAACCGTCTCCTGTAAGTGACGAGGCTGAAAGGCCGTTTGAATAATGAATACTGAAAACTGAAGAATGAATAATGAATAATTGCGGTATCCCCTTCGGGGATGAATTAAAATATCGCGAAGCGATACCATGATTATTCACTTTTCAGTTTTAAGTTTTCAGTATTCATTATCCTGCGCTCCCTCGCACGGGGAGCATATTAGGAAGGTGATACTATGTCCAGACCGCTTGTTGCCATCGTTGGACGGCCCAACGTAGGCAAATCCATGCTTTTTAACCGCCTGGTGGGGCAGCGCCTCTCCATCGTGGAGGACACCCCCGGCGTCACCCGGGACCGGCTCTATGCCGAGTGCGAGTGGTGCGGGCGCAAATTCGATATGGTGGACACCGGCGGCATCGAGCCCAGCACCGACAGCGAGATCCTGCTCTTCATGCGGGAGCAGGCCCAGATCGCCATCGACGCGGCCACCGTCATCATCTTTGTGACGGACCTGCGCACCGGCGTCACCGCGGCGGACCAGGACGTGGCCAACATGCTGCTGCGTTCCCGCAAGCCCGTGGTGCTGGCGGTGAACAAGGCCGACTCCACCGGCGACACGGACCTGGGGGTCTATGAGTTCTACTCCCTGGGTCTGGGGGATCCCATCCCCACCTCCGCCGTTCACGGCCACGGCACCGGCGATCTGCTGGACGAGTGCCTCAAGTACTTCCCTCCCGCCGAAGAGGACGAGGAGGAAGAGGACCTCATCAAGGTGGCCATCATCGGCAAGCCCAACGTGGGCAAGAGCTCTCTGGTGAACCACATTCTGGGCGAGAAGCGGGTCATCGTCAGCGACGTGGCCGGCACCACCCGGGACGCGGTGGACACCGTTTACGAAAACGAGCTGGGCCGCTACATGTTCATCGACACCGCCGGCATCCGCCGCAAGTCCAAGGTGGACGAGCGGGTGGAGAAATTCTCCGTCATGCGGGCACAGCTGGCCATCGAGCGGGCGGACGTGTGCCTCATCATGATCGACGCCCGGGACGGGGTCACCGATCAGGACACCAAGATCGCAGGTCTGGCCCACGAGGCGGGCAAGGCCAGCATCGTCATCGTGAACAAGTGGGACCTGGTGGAAAAAGAGACCGGCACCATGGAGAAGATGCGCAAGGACATCATGCGGGACCTGAGCTTCATGAGCTACGCTCCCATCCTGTTCATCTCCGCCCTCACCGGCCAGCGCACCAACCGCATCTTTGAGCTCATCAACTACGTCAACGACCAGAGCAACATGCGCATCAGCACCGGCATGCTGAATAACGTTCTGGCAGACGCCCAGGCGCGGGTCCAGCCCCCCACGGACAAGGGCCGCCGCCTGAAGATCTACTACATGACCCAGACGGGCATCAAGCCGCCCAACTTTGTGATCTTCTGCAACAGCAGGGAGCTGTTCCACTTCTCCTACCAGCGCTATCTGGAAAACCAGATCCGCTCGGTCTTCGGCCTGGAGGGCACGCCGGTGCGCATCGTGATCCGGCAGAAGGGAGACAGCGAATGATCCTCAACTGGTTTTTGCTGCTGCTCACGGCTTTTATCGCCTACGTCAGCGGCAGCGTCAGCACCCGGCGGGTAGCCTCCCGCTATGTGTTCAAGCGGGACCTGACGAAGCTGGGCCGGGGCAACACCTGGCTTTCCAACTTCCGCCGGCTCTTCGGTTATCTGGGCTTTGCGAAGCTGGGCCTGGTGGAGATCGTGAAGGACCTTCTGCCCCTGCTCATCGGGGCGCTGCTCATCGGCTTCCGGGGCCGGCCCGACATTGGCCGGATCTTTGCGGGCTACTGTCTCATGCTGGGCCGTCTCTGGCCGGTGTTCAACCGCTTCAAGGGCGGCCACGGCTGCATGGCCCTGATCCTCATCGGCCTGCTCATCGAGCCCTCGGTGGGCATCACCGCTGCCATCGGCGTGGTCCTCGGCATCTGGTTCGGCAAGAGCTTTACCGTGGGCGCCATGGCCGGCACCCTGGTGATGGCCATCGTAGCCGTCATGGTGGTGGAGGAGCAGCTGATCCTGATCATCACGGCGCTGATCTGCCTGCAGATGCTGGTGCGCCACATCCCCTCCATCCGCCGCATCCTCCGCGGCCAGGAGGAAAGGCTGAGCCTGGCCGAGGACCTCAGCTACAAATTTGACGAAAAGTTTTGATCTTTGAGTTTTCAGTTTTGAGAAGAAAAAACCTGTGAAGACAAGGGACGTCCCTTTTGTCTTGCATGACCCTGGACAATTGAATCCACAACGCAGCGCCCCGAGGACTTCACAAGAGTGAAAGTCCTCGGGGTGTTTTTGACGCTGCATCCTATTGAAGAGCGCCTGGTTTTCGATTATACTCAAAATGACCATACATCGAGGTCCGAGCGCTGTGCAGGCGATGAAACGCGAACAAGGGTTTCGTGCTGCCAGACGTTATAATATCAGAGAAGAAGGAAATCCCGGAATGAAAGGAGCAGCTCATGAGAAAAAAAGAGTTCCCGTTTCCTGCTCTGCTGTTTTTGGGTCTCTTTCTCATCAACTTCCTGACGGGAAGTGCCCGCGAATTCAGCAGTATGCTGTTTATCCTTGTGCTCTTCCTCGGAATCTGGTATTTCTTCGGCCCGGATCTGGAGCCGTCAGCCGACCCTGAGCAGCGTTTCTATCAGCAGGTGAGGAGGCGAGAAGCGCCTCAAAGTGCACAAGATCCTCAGGGAATATTGCTGGAAGCGCAGATGCGGGCCTGGTCATCCAAATTCTATGAAGACAGAGCCTTTCGCCGCAAGCTGCTTGCTTTTGTGCTGGCCCTGCTGCTTGCAGGCACGGCGGTCTTCACCTGGTTTAACGAAAACGTGATCCGTTGGCGGGCTGCCTTGCTGATGGGCCTGTGTGCGCTGGGGCTTCTGACCCTCCTGATCGATTGGCTTTGGCACCGCCTGCGTCAGAGCAAGGAAGAGAACGACCGCACCGCTTACCCGGCTCCGCAGGTAAATATGAACTACGATCACGACGCCGCTGCCGACGCCAGAGTCCGGTCCCTGCAGCAGCGCATTGACCGCCTGGAGGAATGGAAGCGCTCCGGCCTCATCGACAGCGCGGAATATGAGGTACTGCGAAAAAAGTATTTGAACATAAAAACAGATCATGGAACGGCTGGCACTGAGAGAGGCACGAACGGAAAGTGATCCATGTGTTTACAAAAAGAGAGGAAATGATAATGAAAAAGCGCAGAATTCTGATGTATGTACTCTTCATAGCCGCAAACATCCTCATCTGGCTGTCGCTGTATTTGCAGCGGACGGTCGGGAGCCCGTGGGACAGGCTGAGCCTGTTGCTGGGACTTGGACTATTTTTGCTGACCGTGCTGGTGCTGCGGCTGCGCACTGACAAAGAGCAGACGGAGGCTTTTGAGCGGGAGGAAGCGGAGAACGAAAAGGACGATCGCTTCTCTGTGACGGAGGAAGAAGGTGCTCCGGGGTTCCTGCTGCTGTTTCATAATCCGACGGGCAGGATCTATCAGGTGTTTTGCGATGAACGCGCCTGTTTTTTCCACCAGGTCGGAGGAGAACTGCGCGGGATCAAAGAGGAAAACCTGCTGGAGAAGTGCCCGTCTCCAGAGGAACTGATGAGTCTACCCGGAAAGAACTTCATCGTGGAAAAGGGAGGCATAGAGAAGCTCGTTTTCAGCACGAGACGAGCCACCTCCACACCGCTCCCCAATTTCGGCGTCCTCAGCCTATATTCTCCCAAAAGACGCAACTACCTCCTGCTGCAAGAGCTGTCGGAGAGGGAACTGCGGCAATTCTTTCGGAATCTCGGGCCCCGTTTCTGCCTGGACCAGAAGGCCCTGAGCAGACGTGAAGCAGATCTTTCACTGGGACGGGAAAAGAAGACAAGGCAGGATCCTGTCCGCTTTCGCCGCCTGTACATTGCGAGCGTGATCCTTCAAGTCCTGGGAGCAGTCTCCTCAATGGGCTTTCTGTTCCTGAGCAAGCCGTATAAGCTATGGTCCTCTCTCTGCCTGGCCTGTTACGCAGCGGTTGTGGTTTTGGCATTGACCTTTCCTGACTATTTTTCGTTGATCCGAGACAACAGCGAATCCATGAAGGAGACAAAGGCAAAGAGCATAGGCGTGCTCCGCCCGCTGATAGTCTCAGGCTTTGGGCTCATGTTTCGCTCTCTGATTGATTTTAATTTCATCCCAGCCTGGTCGATCTATCTGGCAGGCCTGCTCTTATCACTGCTTCTGGCAGCCCTGTTCTTCTGGCGCTTTCAGGAACTGCGGGCGCGCCTCACCGCTCTCCTGGGAGCGTGGTTCCTCTTGCTGGTCTCATGCTTGGGAATCCCGGCCCAGCTGAACGCTTTACTGGACTTTCATGCCCCAGAGATGATTCCGGTGAAAATCGTGGACAAACATATCAGCAAGAGCAGCCGCGGCCCGGATTTCTATGTTCTGACTGTGATGCCGGAAGAGGGGAAAAACGAGGAGCTGCACACAGCGCAGGAAATATATGAAGATACAGAGATCGGAGATAGCGGATATATGGCGGTTTTCCGCGGCGCGCTCTCTATGCCCTATGCCGAATTTGTTCCAGAGAATGAATTCGGAATAACGAAGGCGGGATAGGAAACGCCCCTGCCACTTGCCCTATGTTCCATATCCTTTTTCAGTTTAGTTCAAGGAGGGAAAAATGAAAAAGACAGGAAAACGATTGGCAATCGTTGGGCTTTTTTGCCTTTGGTCTGGTTTGGAGTTTGGAGTACATTTGGCTTGCTTTGACGTGTTCATGGATGATCTTTGGTATTTTTATGTGATAGCTCTTGCCCTCTCCTTTTTACAACTTATTGTGCTATGGCTTTTTCAAAGAATACATTGCTATTGGCCGCTATTAGTGTGCGCAATTATATACGGGATGGTGATCCTGCTATGGGATGGATATTTTTTGATCGGAAAACTCTTTAGTCAATTCCATGATTATCCTATCGGCCTCGATGTTTTGGGCCTTGCTTGTGATATGATAGGGCTAATTACTTGTTTTATCTGTTACACAGAAAAGCAAAGAAAGGTAAAAAAATGTACAGGGAGCGATGAGACGACTTGTGGGACAAATGGGATGGACACACATGAAAGGAGAAGTTTGTTCATAGATGGTAATTGATACCAGAACTCGTGACGGAATGGAAAACTCGCTTGCTCAGTTGATGGACATCTCCGTGCCAGAGCTTTATCAATACATCGAAGCGGCAACAGCTTCAGCCCTAGAAGGTCAACAGTGTTTTAATCAGAACCTTTTTGATAAAGCTATGGAAGAATTCTATTCTAATATGATCGAGCAAGAGCTGCCAGATGAAATGCTATTTTTCCATCTATCTCGGAGACTTAAAGGCTCCGAAAACGAAATCAGTTATAATCTACGAGAGCTGCTAACTTCAAATAATAGTTTTTCAGAGTTCCTGAATACACATCAGATAACCTTTAGAAAGGGAACCGGAAACAGGATAATTCTTTGCTTTAGAGATAGACCGATTAGCTTAAAAAATACATCGAGCACAAATGTGTGCTATCTGCGCAGCAGGCTTGGATATAACTCAGGGCGAGAAGACTTTTGCATTAACGGGTTTGCTTTTCGTGACTTGTTGATGAAGAATCACTATACTCGCCAGCTACAGGGGTGCCCAGAAATACTTGAATGCATTGAAAGACACTTACGGACACAGGGGCTTGTAAAAGACTATGAGGAAAAGAGCGAATACTATTGTTTCACGTATAGATTCCCTATAGAGCGTGTAATTTTTGATGGAAAAGATGGTTTGACTGTTGAAGAAAAGCAGCTTCATTTGTTAAATCAAGTTGCATATCGACTCTACGAGTACAGCGGAGATTCACGTTATCTATATGATCTCAACAATCCGATACTTCGACTTAAGGATGACGATAACGCATCTGTAGAGTATTTGGAGTCAATCGAGGTAGTCACTCCCGATATGATCGAATAACATAAACGCCTCCGAGTCTGTAGTTCAGGGACGTTGTTGCTAATTGGAACAGGGGACGTCCATTGTCTCATACTGAGTTTGTGTCGATGGATTAACTGGAACAGTAGAAAGGAAACACGCAAATGAATCAAAAGCTCAAAGTTATTGTTTTTCTTCTTGTTATTGCCGTTCTGTCTTTCATGATGGCAGGTTGCACGAAGGGAGATAGCATTCAGGAGAATCATGGAACTCTCCCGAGCGAGGCTGAATCGGAAAAGAGACAAAACCATGTTGAAAATGATATCGAAGAAAACGGGTTCACACTCCCCACGAATGAGGAAAAGAAAGTTGCACAAAAGAATGAGATGATTGCCTTTTTCCAACAGCATCAAGAAGAGATGGAACAATTTGCCTTTCATATGAAGGCTATGGAGAACCAAGATCCCGAGCATACATACCTTTTTGCAGTCAAAGAAAGCGCATTGTATCGTTTTGATGGCGTTCATATCAAGGCACAGGAGAAGATTACGGAACACCCAATTCTTTCCGAGGCTGCTTTTTTCGGACATGATGAGAGTTTTGATTGGGTTGCCTGGAGTTCAAACTGGTTTGAACGTGAGGCATGCACCTTCGTTGGTGAGGTATATGATGAGCATGGCAGACTGTATGCAGAACTGTTTCTGTTCTATAGTGAAGAAAAGCCTGTGACGAATGAATATCAGCCGGTAGAATCTCTTGATGGAAACTGGTATTTTTATGTTGAATACAGAGAGTAGTGGACAGGATGGGTCATTAAAATGGGGCAGAGGGATGATTCCTCGTCCCACCTGACCCGACCCAATTGAATCCATAATTCGCTGCGCGGGGACCTCATCCGCCCCAGTGTGCGCACTGGGGCACCTTCCCCGTGCGCGGGGAAGGCTTTTGGCCGGCGAGCGGCCCCGACTCTTTCGTAGAGGCTACCGCCCTCGGCAGCCCGACACACCTCCTCCCCGAAAGGGGAGGAGACAAGGCGAGCCGCCTTCCTGTCATGGCTTTGCGCAAGCGAAGGATCCCGACGGCGCCCGGTCGGTTTGCCGCGGCAGCCGAGAATGCTTGCTCCCGCCGGGGTGAGATTCTTCATCGGCTTCGCCTCCTCAGGATGACAGCGCTTCCGGTTCCGGGCTCCCCGCAGCCCGAAACCACCTCCCCCTAGGGGGGAGGCTATGGCGGACGAGCAATGCTCGCCCCTGCGACGGGGCAAGGAACACAGGCAGGAGATCGGATAAGAAAAAACGGGAAATTCTGGTTTCGGTGAAACCTTTTATCATGCTCGAACGTTATATATACAGCAAAAGAGCACGAGGCAAGGAAGCATTTCCCTGTCCCGTTCATATGATTTGATTTTTGGGGGATGAAAATGCGTATTTGGAAAAAAGCCTTCCCGATGATACTGTCCGCTCTTCTTCTCGGCCTTTCCATCGTTCTTCCTCTTTTTCTATCTGCAGCCGGATCCATCCAGGGCAATGTGCATGGATTTGACCTGGATGCGGAAGAGAATCTTTACATTGGGACGGACAGAAGCATCCTCGTTTACAAAGGGCGCGAAAAGACCCGCACGATCCGTCTGCAGCATGCCATGGAGTATGATTATCGGTTTATGATCCAGGATAACACGATCGTCGTAGGAAGCCGAAAATGGAGCACCGCTAAAGTCTATGATCTTGAGGGTCATTTTCTCTCCAACAGGGATCTGCAATACGAAAGCATCCGGAGAAACGAGACCGGCCGAGTCTCTGCTGCGCCAGGCGGAAATGGATCTATATACTCCATGGAAACGTATCAGGGTTTTGCCCCAACAAAAATCCTTTTGAATGGGGAAATTCTTTATCGGCAGCCGCTTATGGATTTTCTTTTCACCGGGCTCCCTGCCACATGCATCCGCATCGTGCTCCTTGGTTTCTTTGCCCTTTCTCTCCTGGCTTTTGTGGGCGACAAAGAGGTGAATGCACAGCTCTCCGATCTCAGGGGAGGCAGTCCTGCCTGACATCTTGATCTTGGGACGGGACATGGGGATGGTCCCCTGCCCCGTCTGACCTGGCACAGTTGATTTCGTTGTGCCGCACCCCGAGGGAGGGAAACGGCATCCCCGGGGAATTCCAAAAGGGGCTCGCAAGCCCCGTTTGGTCGTTTGAATGAGGGAGGGTCCGGGGAGGGGGAGAAAACGAAATCTTCCCCTCCCTGGTGTCGTTTTCTTTGGTACCTTTCTTTTGGACAAGCAAAAGAAAGGTACATCCCCTACGCGCCGGGGCGAGATCCTTCGTCGGCTTCGCCTTCTCAGGATGACAGCGCTGCGCGCTGTGCGGGCTGCCGAGGGCGGCAGCCCCTACGGGTAGACGGGGGACCTCATCCATCGCAGTGCGCACTTGGGCGCCTCTCCACCTCTCGGTGCGCGGGGAAGGCTTTGCGCGACGCCCCGCTCCATAAGTACCGCTTACTGCTTCTCAATTCCAGAATCTTAATTCTAAAAACTAAAAACTGAATAAACCGAAAGCCTGTGAAAACACTCGTTTTCACAGGCTTTCGGGTTATTCTGTCTTCTCCCCGGGGGCCTTGGGCTTGTGGGGTCTGCGGCGGCGGCTGCCGCCGCGGTGCTGGCCTTCGGCCTTGGAGCTCTGCTCCGTCTTTTCCCGGTTCTCGTTTGCCGGCTTTTCCTGGGGGGCCTTGTTCTCGGCCTTCACCGCCTTCACATGGCTGTGGCGGCGGCCGTTCTTCCGATTCTCCCGGGTCCCGGCTTCCTTTTCAGGTTCGGCGGGTTTCTCCTGCTTCTGCTTCGGCTGCTTCTGGGGCTTTTTTCCCTGCTCGCTCTTCTTGAGCTCAGGCTTCTTCTCCGGCTCGGCAGTCTTGGGCTGTTCGGGCTTCTCGCCCCGGTTCTTTCCGCCCCGGCCGCCTCTGCGGCGGCTGCGCTTGCCTTCCTCCGGGCTCCGGGCAGGCTCCTCAGCCTGCTGCGGCTCCTGGGCTTCGGCCACCATGGCCGGGATGCTCCACTCGTCCTCGGAGGACTCCTGGGGCTCCGGCTCCTCGGGCACGTAGTTCAGCACATGGGGAGGCTCCTCCCCGTCCCGAGGTCTGCCGCCGGGAACGGCGGCCAGCTCGTTGGCCTTGTAGACATGGAGGGTGTCGTCCTTGTCCTGGTCCAGCTTCACCTTCACGGTCTGGCGCAGGAGATTGACCTGGGCGGCGGTGCCGTAGCCGTCGATGGTCTCCACAAAGGCGCCCTGCTTGGGCACCTTCTTGATCAGATCCTCATAGGCGTCCTGCTCATAGCGCAGGCAGCACATCAGGCGGCCGCAGCTGCCGGAGATCTTGGTGGGGTTCAGGGACAGGGACTGGATCTTGGCCATCTTGGTGGAAACCGGCTGGAAATCCTCCAGAAACTGGCTGCAGCAGAAGGGGCGGCCGCAGATGCCGATGCCGCCGATCATCTTGGCCTCGTCCCGCACGCCGATCTGGCGCAGCTCGATGCGGTTACGGAAGATGCCGGCCAGATCCTTCACCAGCTCCCGGAAGTCCACCCGACCGTCGGCGGTGAAGAAGAACATGGTCTTGTTCCCCTCGAAGTTGCACTCCACGTCCACCAGCTTCATCTCCAGGCCGTGCTCGGCGATCTTCTGCTGGCAGATCTGGAAGGCCTCCTTCTCCCGCTTCTTGTTCAGTTCCTCGATCCGGAGGTCGTCGGCGGTGGCGATGCGGGCCACGGGGCGGAGAGGCTGCACCACGGCGGTCTCCTCCACCCAGTGGTTGCCCCGGCTGCACTCGGCGATCTCCAGGCCCTTGGCCGTCTCCACGATCACCTTCACGCCGGTGGCGATCTCCATGCCGTTGGGGGCGAAGGAATAGCACTTGCCCCGGTTTTTAAAGCGAATACTGACGATTTCGATCAATGTTATACTCCTCTTTCGGCGATGGCATCCACCGCCAGCAATCCAAATAGTTGTTTCACGCCTGTGTTGACCCGCAGCATTTTCCGGCAGCGCTCCAGCAGGGCGTGCAGCGAGATCAGCTGCGCGGGGCTCATGCCCTCGCTTTGGGCTCTGCCGGTGAGCCGGTCCACCGTGCAGGCGCAGGCGCAGTCCAGAAAGACGCCCATGGTCCGGGTGTCCATGTTCTCGTTTTGGGTGCACCAGCGCAGCAGCTCCGCCCGGTCGCCCCGGGCCACCTGCCGCAGGAACTCCTCCGCCAGGGCCTTGTTCTCCGGGTCAAGGGGCGTTTCGCTGCCAAAGCGGCTCCACAGGGCGCAGCGGGAACGTACCGTTGGCAGCAGGAGAGCCGGGTTCTGGGCGCAGAGAAGGAAATATACCCCCCTGGGCGGCTCCTCCAGCAGCTTCAGCGCAGCATTCTGGGCGGCGCTGTTCATGGTGTCCGCGTCCTCGATGAGATAGACCTTCCGCTCGCTCTCGTTGGGCAGCACCGGCGCGTCCGCCGCCATGCTGCGCACCGTGTCCACGGGGATCTCCCGCTTGGGCCGGCCCTTGTCGTCCTCAGGCCGCTTCACCCGGATAATGTCCGGGTGGATGCCCTCCCGCGCCTTCCGGCAGGCCCGACAGACGCCGCAGGGGACCGGGCCGGTGGCCAGGCATACCAGGGCCGCGGCCATGTCCAGCGCCAGGGCCAGGCATTCTTCCCGGTCGGGGGCGGTGACGATGGTGGCGTGGGCGATCCGGTCCACAGAATCGAACTGCAGCTGCGCCATCGTTCTCCCCCTCTCCTTTTGCAATCGTACTATTTTACAATTTAATTATCCCCGCGTCAATGATAAAAACTTTTCTTTTCCGATTTCCCTCATTTTTCTCTTTCTTCTTGTGTTTTTTTCTGCTTCCTGATAAAATATTTTGTTAGGAAATCCCCATGTGGAGATTCCGCACCACGACGCATACAAGCGTCGGCAGCATGGGGATTTTACCGCATGCCATTCGGTTGCCGCGTCTGGGGTGAGAATGGCGCGTTTGAATCAAATGTTTACCATGGTAGCGCCAGCTTTCATCGTAACACATCATCCGTGCTGTCGCCCGGTTTCCCATTTTTCCCTTTTTGGAGAATGCCATGAAAAAGCTGAAGCTGATCCTTTTTATGATCCTCCTGGCCCTGTTCGGCCTGGTGGCCAACAACGTGGTGGACCTTCCTGCCGAAGTGCCCGCTTCCGCCGGGACGAGCCTGCCCGCCGAGGGGCGGGAAGAGACCGCTTCCACCCAGGACTCCGGCCGGGAGAGTCAAAGCTCCTGGCTGTCGTGGCTGACGGACAGACCCGCGGAGAAGGAGGAGCAGGACCCCGCCGGGCCCCCGCAGCCCTCCGCCGAGTATGCCGATCTCCTGCAGATCTCCGAGCTCATGCCGAAGAACAAGGCCGCCGTGGCCGACGCCTCCGGGCGCTTCTTTGACTGGGCGGAGCTGGAGAACACTTCCGACAAGACCGTCTCCCTCTCCGGCTGGTCCCTGACAGACCGGGAGAATCAGGCCCGGTGGAGCTTTTCCCAGGGGGAGCTTGCCCCCGGCGAGCGTCTGGTGGTCTTCTTCGACGGGGAGACCGGCCCATCCTTCTCCCTCTCTCAGGATGAGACGCTCTATTTGCTCTCTCCCGAGGGCGCCCTGCGGGATCTGGCGCTCTGCTCTTCCGATCGGGCGGACTGCAGCCTGATCCGCAATGCCGACGGCAGCTTTACCGAGACGCCCTGGATCAGCCCGGGACTGGAAAACGGCACCGCGGGCTATGAGCAATGGTGCCTCAGCCAAAGCGCCGGGCAAAGCCTGGTGATCAACGAGGCCTGCGTCTACAACCGCCGCTTCGTGGCAGAGGGCAACTGGGACGCCTGCGACTGGGTGGAGATCAAGAACATCTCCGCCAACACCCTGGCCCTCGGCGGCTGCAGCCTTTCCGACAAGGCCGGCGAGGCCCGCTGGACCTTCCCGGAGGGCATGACCCTGGCCCCGGGCGAGCTGCTCATCGTCTGCTGCCACAACGACGAGGAAGAGGGCAGCATCGGCACCGCCCTGAACACCGGCTTCGATCTCAGCGCCGCCGGCGAGCAGCTCTATCTGCGAAACGCCTCCGGTGAGCTGCTGGACTATGCTGCCCTGCACGACATCCCCTTAGGCTGCAGCATGGGCAGGCTGGAGGGCCAGCCCGGCTTCTTCTATTTTGCCGAGCGGACCCCCGGCAGCGAAAACGGCGAGGGCTGCCGCCGGGTCACCGACGCGCCGCTCACCTCCGAGCCCGACGGGGTATACAACGACGTGGGCTCCGTCACGGTGACGCTCCTCTCCCCGGGTGAGATCCACTACACCCTGGACGGCAGCGTGCCCACCCTCGACTCCCCGGTCTATACCGAGCCGCTGCAGCTGAGCAGCACCGGCGTTGTCCGCACCCTGGCCAGGGAGGAGGGCGCTCTCTCCAGCCCCGTGGCCACCTACAGCTATGTGATCAACGAGAATCACACGCTGCCGGTGATGAGCCTGGTGGTGGACAGCATGGAGGACTTCAACAACATCTGGTACAACAAGATCAAGCACGAGGACGTGTCCGCAAACCTGGCCCTCTACGACGGGGAGCACAGCTTTAACCGCTCCTGCGCCCTGAGCATGAAGGGCTACACCAGCCTGGACCTGCCCAAAAAGAGCATGGGCGTCAGCTTCAAGGGCCGCTACGGCGGCAATCTGGAGGCCAACGTCTTCGATAACGGCGTGACGGAGTTCTCCTCCCTGGCCATTCGCGGCGGGCAGGACTACACCTTCTCCATCTTCCGCAACGAGCTCTTCCAGCGCCTCTGCGAGGAGTGCGGAGACGCCTGCCTGACCCAGGCCAGCAAATACTGCATCCTCTATGTGAACGGCCGCTATTTCGGCATCTACTGTCTGAAGGAGGACTTCTCCGATCAGTATTACGCCTCCCACGCCGGCGTCAGCGCAGGCAGCGTGGTGGGCAACAAATGCCCGGTGAGTCTGGATTCGGAATTCCACAACGAGGTGCTGTCCTTCATCTACCACCACGACCTGAGCGTGGAGGAAAACTACCAGTACGTCTGCGACCATGTGAACATCGACAGTCTCATCGACTGGTTCCTGCTGGAGGGCTACTGCGCCAACACGGATATCCAGGGCAACACCCGCATGTACCGCTCCCCCGAAAACGGCAACAAGTGGCAGTTCTGCTTCTACGATCTGGATTGGGGCTTCTGGTACCCCAGAAGCGACTTCACCATCATCATGAACGAGATCGGCAACGCCGGCAACCAGATGCCGCCGCTGATCAAGAACCTGCTGAAAAACCGCTTCTTCCGGGATCGGGTGCTGGAGCGCTTTGCGGAGCTGAACAGGACCGTGCTCTCCAACGAGCACGTCCTCGCCCTCATCGACGAGTATCAGGCCCTTCTGGAGCCGGA
>ONCI01000025.1 GCA_900316255.1 uncultured Eubacteriales bacterium
TTTTTCGCCTCGGAAGGCGAAAAATAAAGTTCAATCCGTGTTTTCCGGGGGCGTGTACCTCGGAAAACACACTTTGCAGCCTGCAAGTGTGCGAGCGTCCCCCGCAAGCGAGTGCGCGCAGCAGGCTGAAGCCTCTCCTGTCGGCAAAGCCCTTAGGCTTTGTCGACAGTCTGAAACAGACGCGGAAAAACCGCGTCTGTTTTTTGTGGTTTGTTGTGCCCGGAATGCTTAACGCATGCCCTTGTCGTAGGGGATGCCCTCCGCCTTGGGCGCCCGGGACTTGCCGGAGGTCAGGGCCAGAACGATCAGGGACACGATGTAAGGCATCATGTTGTAGACCGTGCCGGGGATGTTCAGCGCAGCCAGGAAATCAAAGCCAGCGTAGACATTGGACAGGGCGCGGAACAGGCCGAAGAGCAGCGCCGCAAGGGCGATGCGCAGAGGCTTCCACTGACCGAAGATCATGACCGCCAGCGCCAGGAAGCCGAAGCCGGCCACGCCGTACTCAAACTGCCACTGGGAAACGCCGGCGAGGATGTAGCAGATGCCGCCCAAACCGCCCAGCGCGCCGGAGATGAGCACGCCGGCCCAGCGCATCTTGAAGACGTTGATGCCCACGGAGGCGGCCGCCTGGGGATGCTCACCGCAGGCCATGAGCCGCAGACCGAACTTGGTCTTGTACAGGATCACGTAGGCCAGGATCAGCACGATCACGGCGACAACCATGAACCAGTTGAACTCAAAGGAGCCGATGGATTTCACGAAGGCCTTCTTGGGCTCCACATAGATGATGGTGGCGGAGTGGTCGTTGGGGTTGGCGGCGGTGTTGATGGCCTTGACGAAGACCGTGGCGGCGGCGGTGCCCAGCATGTTCAGGGCGGTGCCGACGATGGTCTGGTCAGCCTTGAAGTTGATGCTCGCCACAGCCAGCAGCGAGGAATACACCACACCGAAGACGATGGCGGCCAGCAGCGTCAGCAGCACGATGACGAGAGCGGAGGTTCCGGCGGGCATGGCGCGCATCATCAGGGCGCCGCCCAGGGCGCCGATGACCATGATGCCCTCCAGACCCAGGTTGATGACGCCGGAGTGCTCGGAGAAGCAGCCGCCCAGTGCGACCAGCAGCAGCACGGAAGAGAAGATCAGCGTGTATTGGATCAGCAGCAGCATTACTTCTCGCCTCCTTTCGCTTCAGCGGCAAGTTTCTTTTCCTTCTGCGCCTGCTTTTCATCGCTCTTAGCGAGACCCCTGTTGATGGCGGTCTTCAGGAAGAGCACAAAGCCGCAGAGATAGATGATGATGGAGGAGATCAGATCCGAGATCTGGGCACAGTAGTGGCTCAGGTCCACATTGGGACCGCCGTCGGTGATGTGCTGGATGAAGAAGGAGGAGAAGATGGTGCCGATGGGGTTCAGACCGCCCAGGAAGGTGGCGGCGATGCCGTTGAAGCCCATGCCGGGGACGGAGGTCTGGGTCACGGACCACTGCTCGATATCGGTCAGGTAGAGCATGGCGCCGCCCAGACCGGCGAGACCGCCCGCGATGACCAGGGTGAGGATGATGTTGCGCTTCTCCGCCATGCCGGCGTACTTGGCGGCGTTGCGGTTGTTGCCGGTGGCGCGCAGCTCGTAGCCGAAGCGGGTGCGGTTCATCACCACATAGACGATGATGGCCATGATGATGGCCAGGGGGATGGCGATGGTGACCTTGTCATAGCCCAGAAGCTTGTCCAGACCGGCGCCGGGCAGAATGGCCTGGGGGGCGCTTTCCTTCAGCTTCAGGGTGTAATGGCTTGCTTCCTGCTTTTGACTCATCAGGATCATGTTGGTGGTATATAGCGCGATCCAGTTGAGCATGATGCCGGAGATGACCTCGTTGACGTTGCAGAAGGACTTCAGCACGCCCACGATGGCGCCCAGGACGGCGGCGGCCGCAATGGCCAGCAGCACGCAGGGCAGCCAGCCCCAGTGCCAGGCCAGAGCGGCATAGAGGCTGGCGCAGACGCCGGCAACATACTGACCGGCGGCGCCGATGTTGAAGAGGCCTACCTTGTAGGCAAAGAGCACGGACAGACCGCACATCAGCAGCGGAGCGGTGCGCACCAGGGTGGCGCCCAGAAGCTTGACGCGGCGGCTGTGGTTCGCGGTTTTCAGGAAGTTTTTCAGAACGGCCAGAATGGCGTCCCACGCGCCCTCGGGGTTAATGAACAGCAGCACGATGTAGCCGATCAGCAGACCCAGAATGATGCACAGGAGGGAGGCGATCAGGGACTGGACGGCATCGTTTTTCAAGATTTTTTTCATGCCTTCACCTCATCTCTCTTGGCGCCTGCCATGTACAGGCCCAGTTCCTCCTGGGTGGTCTTCTTGGGATCCAGCTCGCCCACGATCTCGCCTTCGTACATGACGAGGATGCGGTCGGGCACGTCCATGACCTCGTCCAGCTCCAGGGAGACCAGGAGCACCGCCTTGCCGGCGTCCCGCTGGGCGACCAGCTGCTTATGGACGGATTCGATGGCGCCAACGTCCAGGCCGCGGGTGGGCTGGACGGCCAGCAGCAGATCAGGGGCCTTGTCGATCTCACGGGCGATGATGGCCTTCTGCTGGTTGCCGCCGGACATGCTGCGGGCGATGGTGATGGGACCCTGGCCGGAGCGAACGTCATACTCTTTGATGAGGCGCTCGGCATATTCCCGAATGGGTTTGCGCTTGAGGAAGCCGGCCTTGGTGGTGAATTCCGGCTCAAAGTAGCGCTGGAGGATGATGTTGTACTCCAGAGGATAGTCCAGCACCAGGCCGTGCTTGTGCCGATCCTCGGGGATGTGGCTCAGACCGGAGGTGGAGCGCTTGCGGATGGAGGCCTTGGTGATATCCTCGCCCTTGAAGAGGATCCTGCCGGACTTCAGAGGCTCCAGACCGCTGAGACCGTAGACCAGCTCGGTCTGGCCGTTGCCGTCGATGCCCGCGATGCAGACGATCTCGCCGGCGCGGACCTGGAAGCTCACGTTGTTCACGGCGTCCTTCTTGTGGACCTTGGAACCGACGCACATGTTTTCCACTTCCAGGATCACGTCGCCCGGGGTGCTGGGCTTCTTCTCCACGTGGAAGTTGACGTTGCGGCCCACCATCATGGCGGAAAGCTGCTCCACGGTGGTGTCCTTGGTCTCCACGGTGCCGATGTACTTGCCCTTGCGCAGCACCGTGCAGCGGTCTGCCACAGCCATGATCTCCGCCAGCTTGTGGGAGATGAAGAGGATGCTCTTGCCCTCGGCGGCCAGATTCTTCATGATCTGCATCAGCTCTTCGATCTCCTGGGGGGTCAGCACGGCGGTGGGCTCGTCAAAGATCAGGATCTCGTTGTCGCGGTACAGCATCTTCAGGATCTCGGTGCGCTGCTGCATACCCACGGTGATGTCCTCGATGATGGCGTCCGGGTCCACATGCAGACCGTACTTTTCGGACAGAGCCATGACCTTTTCTCTTGCTTCCTTCTTCTGCAGGAAGCCGTGCTTGGTGGGCTCAACGCCCAGGATGATGTTGTCCAGGACGGAGAAGCATTCTACCAGCTTGAAGTGCTGATGCACCATGCCGATGCCAAGGTCATTGGCGTCGTTGGGGTCTTTGATCTGTACTTCCTTGCCGTCCTTTTTGATGATGCCCTCTTCCGCCTGGTACAGACCGAAAAGAACGCTCATCAGCGTGGATTTGCCAGCGCCGTTTTCCCCCAGCAGGGCGTGGATCTCACCGCGCTTCAGCTGCAGGGTGATGTCGTCGTTGGCGATGATGCCTGGGAACCGTTTCGTGATGTGAAGCATCTCGATTGCGTATGGACTCTCCAACCGTATCGACCTCCCTTATATAGCTTCATAACGCTATCATACAACAGAAAGGGGTCGTTTGTAAACAAAAAATGAAGAAAAAGGACAGGCCCGAAAGCCTGTCCTTTCTGTAGGTTTGGGAAGAATTACTTCAGGTTGCCCAGATCGTTCACGGTGATGACAGTGGCCAGATCGGCAGCGCCGACGGTGATGTCGTTGGAGACGGTGATCTCGCCCTTGAACATGGCGGCGACCAGAGCGGCGTAATCCTCGGCGGTGAAGCCCTCAGCAAACTGGGTGCTGGCGGAGGGCAGCTGCACGTAGTTGTCATCGGGGTTCTCGGACACCAGGCCCAGGTTCTCGACCTTGCCGCCCTCGAACTGACCGGCCTGAACAGCAGCCAGCATGGTCTTGACGGTGGGGGCCAGACCCTTCATAGCGGAAGTAACGGTCATGCCTTCACCGTACAGGCCGTCGATGACGGGAGCCTGGTCGGTGTCGACGCCGATGACCTTGCCGCCGACCTTGGCAGCAGCCTCAGCAGCGGAGGTGAAGATGCCGCCGCCGCAGGCGAAGACGATCTCGGTGCCGCCGGCGTACCAGGTATCCATAGCGGCGGTGATGTCAGCGTCGCCGTAGAACTGGTTGCCGTAAGCGTAGTTGATGGTGACATCGGTCAGACCCAGCTCGGCAGCAGCAGCGTCAGCGCCCTGCACGAAGCCGTAGCCGTAGCGGATAACGGCGGGAACAGCCATGCCGCCCAGGAAGCCCAGGTTCTTATAGCCCAGCTTCACAGCCGCGAAACCGGCCATGTAGCCGCAGAGCTCTTCCTGGTAGACAGCGGAGTACAGGTTGGCGGGCAGGGGATCCAGACCGGCGGAGCTCAGGTCGAAGTCGGAGACGTCCAGAGCGATGAAGAGCACATCTTCATACTCGGGAGCGGTGGCGGCGATGGCGGGAGCAAAGGCGTAGCCGGGCATCACGACGACGTTGAAGCCTTCCTCGATGGCGTTCTCGATCATGGTGATACGGTCGTCGTCAGAGTCGGAACCGGGCTTGTAGTACTTGAACTCCAGGCCGTTGGCTTCGCAGTACTCCTTGCAGGCCTCATAGGTGGTCTGGTTGAAGGACTGGTCGGTGATGTCGCCGTAGTCGGTGATCATGGCGACGCGGATGTCAGCAGCTTCGGCAGCGGGCTCCTCAGCGGGGGCCTCTTCGGCGGGAGCTTCGGCAGCGGGCTCTTCGGCAGCAGGGGCCTCAGCAGCGGGCTCCTCGGCGGGCTTGGTCTCTGCAGGAGCGGTCTCGCCACAGGCAGCCAGGGCGAAGATCATGCACAGAGCCAGAAGCAGTGCGAGAATCTTTTTCATTGTTTTTCCTCCATTTACAATTTTGGTTGGACATAACAGGTTGGGTTTTCCCATACCAAATGACATTATACCATGAGCCATATGGGTAAAGCAAGGAAAATATTCAACAAAAAGCTTGCGTTTCCCCCATTTCTTTTCGACAAGCCGCGGTTTTTCGCCCCGGGGAGCGTCCATGCTTTCCACGGCATGCAGGAACAAAAAAGAGGGGCGAATTCGCAGCCGGTACGAATTCGCCCTGTATTCTGCCTGGTTCAGCGGGATCTGCCGGGCTGCCGGGGGCGGCAGCCCCTGCACGGTTTACAGCTCTGCCATCTTGACCGCGGTGTCCAGCGCAATTTCCATCATTTGCGTGAAGGAGCTCTGGCGCTCTTCGGCGGTCAGGTTGTCCTCGGGGCGGTAGATGTGGTCGGAAATGGTGCAGATGGCCAGGGCCCGCTTGTGGGCATAGGCGGCGTTGGCGTAAAGGCCGGCGGCCTCCATCTCCACAGCCATCACGCCCATGCGCTTCCACTCGTCGTTCTTGCTGTGGCCCTCGGGGGCGTAGAAGGGGTCGGAGGAGAGGATGTTGCCCACATGGGCTTCGATCCCGTGCTCCCGGGCGGCCTCCACGGCCTTGGAAAGCAGGGTGAAGTCCGCGATGGGGGCGTAGGTGGCCAGCTCACCCAGGCCGAAGCTCTTGACGTAGCTGGAGTTGGTGCAGGCGCCCTGGGCGATCACGATGTCCCGCAGCTTGATATCGTCCTGCAGGGCACCGGCGGAGCCGATGCGGATGATGTTGTCCACGTCGTAGAAGTGGAAAAGCTCCCAGCTGTAGATGCCGATGGAGGGGATGCCCATGCCCGAGGCCATCACCGTGACGGGCACGCCCTTCCAGGTGCCGGTGTGGCCCTGGACGCCCCGGACGTTATTGACCAGCACCGGGTCCGTGAGGAAGGTCTCGGCAATGAACTTGGCCCGCAGGGGATCGCCGGGCATCAGAACGGTCTTGGCGAAGTCTTCTTTTTTGGCATTGATATGGGGTGTGGGGATCGGCATGATACTACCTCCTTGTTGTTCGTATTTGCGTGAACGGTTCTTGTGCAACAGTATAGTCAACAAAATGTGAAAAGTCAAATTGAAACAGAGGACGAACTATGATAAGATAAGATGAAATATGGCGAGCTTCGCCGAAACAGGGGAGGACAAGCTATGCAAGACATCATGGTCATCGGCATCGCCGGCGGCACCGGCAGCGGCAAGACCACCATCACCCGCCGGCTCATCCAGGCCTTTGGGGAAGAGGTCTCCGTGGTCCACCACGACAACTACTACAAGGCCCACCATGAAATGCCCTATGAGGAGCGGGCCAAGCTCAACTACGACCACCCCAACGCCTTCGACACGGACCTGATGCTCCGGCACATCCGCCAGCTCAAGCAGGGCAAGAGCATCCAGTGCCCCGTCTATGACTATTCCATCCACGACCGGACGGACAAGACCGTCCTCATCCGCCCCACCCGGGTCATCATCGTGGAGGGTATCCTGATCTATGAGAGCCTGGAGCTCTGCAAGGAGATGGACATCAAGATCTATGTGGACACCGACGCGGACGTCCGCATCCTGCGCCGCATCGTCCGGGACGTGCGGGACCGGGGAAGGAGCCTGGACAGCGTCATCGACCAGTATCTGAACACCGTCAAGCCCATGCACGAGCAGTTTGTGGAGCCCTCCAAGCGCCGGGCGGACGTGATCATCCCCCAGGGCGGCCACAACCAGGTGGCCCTGGAAATGGTCATCGAGCGGGTCCGGGCGCATTTGAGTAAATAAGTTTTTAGTTTCGAGTTTTTAGTTTTTAGGAGACGAGGGAACGGGTGGACAGTCAGCAGCTGCCCGACCAACCTCCCCTGTGCAAGGGGCCTTGGGTGTGTCGTCCGGCGGTCTCACGCGAGCCGGATGACGGTGGGGTTGTCGATCACGACGGAACGGCTGATCGAACGAGCGGGACAACCCCTCAGTCCCAGTGTGCGCACTGGGACAGTGTCCGCCTTGCGGTGCCCGAAAAACCGTTCGGGCTTACGCTGATCCTCCGGTTTTTCGACCGCTGCGGAAATTCCGGGCTCCCTGTTTCCGCCACCGGCGGCGGGAGCCCGCAATTCCCCTTGCACAGGGGAGCTTATAAGGAAGGAGATTGAAATGGCTAAGCTCTATTTCAAATACGGCGCCATGGGCTCGTCCAAGTCCGCCCAGGCGCTGATCACCAAATTCAACTATGAGGAGCAGGGCATGTCCGTCTGGCTCATCAAGCCCAGCGTGGACACCCGGGACGGGGCGGACGTCATCCGCAGCCGCATCGGCCTGGAAAGCCATGCCCAGATCATCACCCCGGAGCAGGACATCACGGCGGCCTACCGGGCGGCCGGGAAGCACAACGTCATCATCGCCGACGAGGCCCAGTTTTTCACCCCCGAGCAGATCGACCAGCTGCGAAGCCTTGTGGACGAGGAAGACCTGCCGGTGCTGTGCTTCGGCCTGCGTACCGACTTTTTGACCCACTTCTTCCCCGGCGCCTGCCGGCTCATGGAGCTGGCGGACTCCATCACCGAGATCAAGACCATCTGCAAGTGCGGCCGCAAGGCCACCGTCAACGCCCGCATCGACGGCAGCGGCCGGATCGTCACCCAGGGCGACCAGGTGATGCTGGGCGGCAACGACAGCTATGTGGCCATGTGCCACAGCTGCTGGAAAAAACAGATCCGGGAGCAGCAGCATGGAGACCGTTGACCTCTCCTCCTGGCCCCGGCGGGAGATCTTCGACTTCTTCTCCCCCATCTCCAACCCCTTCTATGCCCTGAGCTTCCGCCTGGACGTGACGAAGCTGCGGAGCTGGACGAAGGAGCGGGGTCTCTCCTTTTACCACAGCCTGATCTGGCTCTGCACCCGGTCGCTGGAGCGGGTGGAGGCCTTTTCCTATGCCCTCTCCGACGGGAAGCTGGTCAGATTGGAGAGCCGCCGCCCCAGTTTCACCCACCTGCCGGCGGGCAGCGAGCAGTTTCGCATCGTCACCCTGCCCTGTGAGGGCAGCCTGGAGGACTTCTGCGCCGCCGCGAAGAAAAAGGCGGAGGAGCAGGACTTCTTCATCGACATGGCCGGCGAGGGGATCGATATGATCTTCTTCTCCTGCCTGCCCTGGCTGGATGTGACCGGCCTCACCAACGAGCGGAACCTGGACCCGGACGACGCGGTCCCCCGCATCGCCTGGGGCAAGTATGTGGAGGAAAACGGCCGCTGGACGCTGGGCATGTCCCTGGAGGTCAACCACCGCTTCATCGACGGCGTCCACATCGGGCGGTTCGCGAAAGAGCTGGAAAAGCTGATGGAAGAACTGGAGTAATGCGGAGTTCGGAATTCGGAATTCGAAATTGTGAGAACTACGCTGCCTTTGCCTTCTCCTTGAGGAGAAGGTGGCATCCGCCGATCCCCCGCGAGGCGGATGACGGATGAGGTGTCATCCTGAGCGAAGGCAAAGCCGGAGTCGAAGGATCTCGCCCCCGGCGACGGGTCATTTCATCCGAATCCTGCGATAGATCCCACCTCGCGCCGCCGAGATCCTTCGTCGGCAAAGCAAAGCTTGGAACGTCGCGCGCTTCCCGCGCGTCGGGATGCTCCTCAGGATGACAGAGAGGGGCGATGCTGCGAGGACGGAGCGGCGGGTTGATCGCACCCGCCCTGCGCGATTCAGAGCACAAAAAATCCCTGATTGGGCCCGTTTTGGACCGGATCAGGGATTTGTTTTTGCTCGGATTCTGTTTTACTTCAACTCGTAGAGCCTGGTGAACTTCTCCTCCAGGTAATCCAGGTAGTAGTTCACGTTCAGGCTCTCGCCGGTGATGGCCCGGATCCACTCGTCCGGGGTGCTGAGGGAGGCGATGGAGAACACATGCTCGATGAGCCAGTCCCGGATCTTCAGCAGGTCTCCGGTGCGGATGGCCTCGTCCACGTCGAAGTCCTTCTTCATGGTGGCCAGGATCTGGGCGCCGTAGGCGTTGCCCAGAGCGTAGGAGGGGAAGTAGCCGAAAGCGATGCCGGACCAGTGCACGTCCTGCAGGCAGCCCCGGGTGTCATCGGGCACGTCCACGCCCAGATACTCCTTGTACTTGGCGTTCCACAGCGCGGGGATCTCATCCACGCCGATCTCGCCGTTGATGAAGGCCTTTTCCAGCTCGTAGCGGATCAGGATGTGCAGGCAGTAGCTCAGCTCGTCCGCCTCGGTGCGGATCAGGCTGGGCCGGGCCACGTTCACCGCCTCGTAGAGCTCCCGGTCCGTGATGTCGTCGAAGACGCCCTCGCTCAGCTCCCGGATCTTGGGGGCCACCAGGGAGACAAAGGCCTCACTCCGGCCGATCAGGTTCTCATAGAAGCGGGAGATGGTCTCGTGCATGGCGTTGGACATGTTGTCGGCGCAGTGCTGGTCGTGGATCTCCTGGGGCTCGTTCTGCATGAAGAGGGCGTGGCCGCCCTCGTGCAGGGTGGTGAACACGTTGGAGATGAAGCTGTCCTCATGGTAGTGGGTGGTGACGCGCACGTCGTGATTGCCGAAGTTGGTGGTAAAGGGGTGCTCCGTGGTCATCAGCACCAGGGCGGACTTCCGCAGCCCCTCCAGCTCCAGCAGGTAGCGGCTCATGGCCTCCTGCCGGGGGATGGGTACCGGGCGGGACATGAAGTCCTCCCGGATGGGCTTGCCTTCCGCCACCACCCGCTTGAGCAGGGGGACGATCCGCTCCTTCAGCGCGGCGAAGAAGCCGTCCAGCTGTTGAATGCTGCCGCCCTTTTCGATGTCGTCCAGGCAGGTGTCGTAATAGCTGTCCTTCTTCTCGTCCCGCAGGTCGATGGCCACACGGGTGTAGCGGATCAGATCCGCCAGAGCGTCCCGGAACAGGGAGAAGTCGTTGGCCTTTTTCGCGCTGAGCCAGGCGGCATAGGCCCGGTTGGAGGCCAGGTCCATCTCAAAGGAGAGCTGGGCGGAGATGTTCTTGGACTTGCTCCAGAACTCATAGAGATGCTCGATGGTCTTTTTCTGCACAGGCGTCAGCCCCTCGCTGTCGGCATGCAGCTCCTGGACCAGCTTTTCGTAGGTCTTGCTGTGGCTCAGCTTGTGGACCTGCTTGCCCAGAACGGCCATGTCCCGTCCGGCGGGCTCCAGGCCCTCCTCCGGGGCGCTGCACTCCATGTCGAAGCTCATCTTGCCGATGGCATGGAAGTAGGACTCCATCTCGTCCAGAATGGCGAAGAGCTTTTTTAGTTTCTGCTGATTGATCATATTATATCTCCTTCCTTGTAGCCTTCCCCCTTGGGGGAAGGTGGCATCCGCCGATCCCCGCGAGGCGGATGACGGATGAGGTTTCCTTTCCTTATAAGCTCCCCTGTGTAAGGGGAGCTGTCCCAGTGCGCACACTGGGACTGAGGGGTTGTCCCGTCTGTCTTCCTTATAGGCTCCCCTGTGCAAGTGGAACAGCGGGCTTCCGTCCACCCGACAATGGCCCCTTGCCTAAAGGGGGCTGTCAGCCGCCAGGCTGACTGGGGGATATTCCTTTCATCTTTGGACCCCTATCATGGGGGAAACGGAGCGATCAGGGGATCGCTCCCTACGCGGAGGATGGGATGCGGACGGCCAATGGCCATCCCTGCGCGGGGGGGGGGCGAATCCTTCAATCTCCCGAAAAATGCCGGCACAGATGCTTCACGCAGCAGGCCTCGCAGTTGGGCTTTCTGGCGTCGCAGACGGCTCTGCCGTGGAGCACCAGACAGTGGCAGAAGTCCGAGGAGCGCTCCGGCGGCAGGATCTTCCGGAGCTGGGCCTCGATTTTCGGGGGATCCTTCAGATCGTCCACCAGGCCCATCCGGTTGGACAGGCGGATGCAGTGGGTGTCCACCACCACCGAGCCCGGCACCCGGAACACGTCGCCCAGGATCAGGTTTGCGGTCTTGCGCCCCACCCCGGGCAGCGCGGTGAGCTCCTCCATGGTGGCGGGGACCTTGCCGCCGTGCTTTTCCAGGATCATCTGGGCGCAGGCCACGATGTCCCTGGCCTTGGCCCGGAAGAAGCCGCAGGAGTGGACATAGCGCTCCACCTCCTCCACGTCCGCCTCGGCAAAGCTCTCCAGGGTGGGAAAGCGGGCGAAGAGGGTGGGGGTGATCTGGTTCACCCGCTCGTCGGTGCACTGGGCGGCCAGCCGCACGGAGAAGAGCAGCTCATAGTCCTTGCCGTAGTCCAGCGTGCAGCTGGCCTCCGGGTATTCCTCCAGCAGCAGCCGGACGATCTCGTTTACCTGTTCCTGGGTGCGCATGACCATCCCTCTTTCTCTCTGAAATGTCAAAACGGCAAGCTCATTGTAAACTGAGCTTGCCGTTTCGTCAATTCCAAATCCTTTTTCCTTGCAGGCTCCCCTGTGAAAGGGGAGCTGTCGCGGCGCGTCTCACGCAAGCGCCGTGACTGAGGGGTTGTCCCGTCCGCCAAAAGAGTGGCAAACAACCCCTCCGTCAAGCGCCTCGCGGGGGACGGCGCTTGACACCTCCCCTTGCTCAGGGGAGGTTGAGAGAAATGTTCTTACCGTCTCAGGGTGATGTTGCTGCCGCACTCGATGGAATCCAGCAGTACGCCGCTGTAGGTGCCGCCGTACTCCCAGGCTACGCTTACCCAGAAGGTCTTGCTTTCACCCTGGGCCAGGTCGATGGTGAAGGTCCTGCTGGCCAGCTCCGTGCTGTGGAAATCGTAGTTGTCGCTCTCAATCTTCCTGCCGTAAACGGAGGCGTACTGGCCGTCCACCATGAAGTTCACCGGGTTGTATTCGCCGGTGTAGAGGGTCTGATGCAGGCAGTACACCGTCACCGTGACCTCCACCTGGGTGGGACTCACGGCCCTGGCGCTCCAGTCGGCCCGGATGTTCAGGCCGGTGAAGGTATCGGACTGCATGCTGCCGGTGCCCATCTCCACCGGAGAGAAGGCCACCTCCGGCGCCTGGGTGGGCGCGGGGGCGGGAGCCTCCGTTGGCGCGGGCGCGGGAGCGGGGGCCTGAGTGGGCGCGGGGGCCGGCGCCTGGGTGGGCGCGGGCGTGGGCGCTCTGGTGGGCGCGGGGGCCGGCGCCTGGGTGGGCGCCGTGTAGGTGCTGCCGCCGCCGTTGCCGGGGGCAGAGGTGGGCAGGGCGTACACCGATTCATAGGGGTTCGCCGTGGGCGCGGTATCCGCGCCGGTGACCAGCGCGTTGGGGTCCTGCTGGGGCGGCTGATAGCTCTGGGTGGAGATCTCGGTGTTCTGGGCCTGGACGGCGCGCTTGTCGTCCACCGTCTTCAGCACCATGATCACGATCACGACCACCAGCAGAAATACGATAATGAACAGAATCGCGGAGATGCGGTCCTTTTCTGATCTCGGTTTCATAGGGTTTGCTCCTTTCCGAAGGACTGATGGGGAAAAAATGGCGCTTTTTCGCCTACTTCCCCATGTTTGTGGGGAAAGTATAACATACAAATCTCAAATTGTCTACAAAAGAGTTACAAGTTTTGGGATTGTTAAGATTTGTGCGCCGTAATAAAACTCCCGCACCGGAAGGTGCGGGAGTTTTCCTTGCCGTATGAGCAGGATTACAGCTGCTTCTGAGCGTTGATCTTGACGCCGGGGCCCATGGTGGAGGCGGTGACGCAAGAACGGATATACTGGCCCTTGGCGGCGGCGGGCTTGGCTTTGTTGATGGCGCTGATGAGAGCGACATAGTTCTCATAGAGCTTCTCGGCGCCGAAGCTGACCTTGCCGATGGGGCAGTGGATGATGTTGGTCTTGTCCAGACGGTACTCGACCTTACCGGCTTTGGCTTCCTTCACGGCCTGGGAGACATTGGGGGTAACGGTACCGGCCTTGGGGGAGGGCATCAGGCCCTTGGGTCCCAGGATCTTACCGAGACGGCCAACGGTACCCATCATCTTGGGGTTGGCAATGACGGTGTCGAACTCGAACCAGGCTTCCTTCTGGATCTTCTCGACGTACTCCATACCGCCGGCATAGTCGGCGCCGGCAGCGAGGGCTTCCTCAACCTGCTCGGGGGGGCAGAACACCAGGACGCGGACGGTCTTGCCGGTGCCGTTGGGCAGCACGATGGCGCCGCGGACCTGCTGGTCGGCGTGACGGCCGTCAACACCCAGCTTCACGTGGAGCTCCACGGTCTCGTCGAACTTGGCCTTGCTGGCGTTGATGACCAGCTGCAGGGCTTCCTGAGGATCGTACAGGGCCTGCTTATCAATGAGCTTCGCGCTCTCTTTATAATTTTTACCTCTAAACAATTTTGTTTCCTCCTAAATAGTGGTGTAATGGATGGATAGATCCTCCCACGTAGGGTGGCCGCTTATTCGCCGACGACAACGCCCATGGAGCGGCAGGTGCCCTTGATCATGCTGATGGCAGACTCGATATCGGTGCAGTTCAGGTCGGGCATCTTCTGCTCGGCGATCTTGCGCACGTCTTCCATGCTGATGGTGGCAACCTTGTCCCGCTGGGGCACGCCGGAAGCGGTGTCAATGCCGCAGGCCTTCTTGATGAGAAGGGCGGCAGGAGGAGTCTTGCAAACGAAGGTGAAGCTGCGGTCGGAGTACACGGTGATGACAACGGGGATCATCAGGCCCATGTCGGCCTTGGTGCGCTCGTTGAAATCCTTGGTGAACAGACCGATGTTAACGCCGTACTGGCCCAGAGCGGGGCCGACGGGGGGCGCCGGAGTCGCTTTGCCGGCAGGAACCTGGAATCTAACGTATCCTACTACTTTCTGTGCCATGGTAGCACCTCTTTCTCATTAATGTTTGATGACTTCGACCTGGTCGAGCTCCAGATCCACCGGAGTCTCGCGGCCGAACATGGAAACGACGACGCGGACCCGGTTCTTCTCGGGCTCCAGCTCGTCCACCGTGCCGAGGAAGCCGGCCAAAGGTCCGTCAATGACCTTGACCTCGTCGCCCACGGCATAGCCTACCACGATCTCGCGGCGTTCCACGCCCAGATCGTAAATTTCCTGCTCCGTCAGGGGGATGGCCTTGCCATCGGAGCCCACGAAGCCCGTTGCACCGCGCACATTGTGGACCAGGTGCCAGCTGTCGTCCGTCAGGATCATCTTCACCAGCACATAACCGGGGAACACCTTGCGCTCCACCGTCTTCTCACCGTTGTCGGTGAATTCGGTGACGGTTTCCATGGGGATGTTCACTTCCCGGATCAGATCGGTCATCTTGCGGTTTTCCGCGGCCTTCATCACAGCCGCGGCAACGGCGTTTTCATAACCGGAGTACGTGTGCACCACGTACCATTTTGCTTCTTCAGCCATTTCACTTAACCCGCAATCCGGAACAGCAGGTTCACCGCGAGGCTCGCGATCATATCCGCGCCCCACAGCACCAGTGCGGAGACCAGCATGAACACGACGGACACCACGGAATTCTTGGCGAGGGTCTTCGGGGTGGGCCAAACCACCTTCTTGAGCTCGCTCTTCATTTCGCGGAACCACTTGCCGACTCTCTTAAAGAAGCCGGGCTTGCTGTCGTCCTTCTTCACGGCGGTGACGGCCTTTGCAGGAGCGCCCTGCACTTTCTTTTCTTCAGCCATTTTCACGCATCCTTTCTGAAGTTACTTGGTCTCGACGTGCTTGGTATGCTTCCGGCAGAAGGGGCAGTATTTGCTCCGCTCCAAACGGTCGGACGTATTCTTCTTGTTCTTGACCGTGTTGTAGTTTCTCTGCTTGCATTCGTCGCAACGAAGGGTAATCTTTACTCTTGCGCCTGCAGCCATTGTTCGGCACCTCCTATTTTATTTACTCACGATCTGTGAGCATTGCCTCCCTGTGTGGACGCCGGGGCGCTTTCTGCGCGGAAAAAAGCGCGCAAAAAGAAACCTCTCGTCCGACAGGTAAAACAGAGTATAGCACAGCGAAATCGCCGGGTCAACACTTTTTTGCGGAAATTTCCCGCTTTTTTCAATCCTTTCCTTCCTGTTAGGCTCCCCTGACTAAGGGGAGCTGTCGGCGAAGCCGACTGAGGGGCTTTTCTTCCTTTTGACCCCCCTGTGAAAGGGGAGGCGTCCCGGTGCGCGCACTGGGACGGAGGGCTTGTTCCGCACTTGCGCTCGCCGGCTGCCTGGGAGGACCCTTCAGACTCCCCTGCCGGAAGGCGGCGGGATGAGGGCACCCGCCCTGCGAGTCGGCGGATGTCGGAGAAGGGAGAAGGCAGGATCAAGGCCGGAGGACGGAAATCGGGGGGGGATTCTCCCTCAGCACCCTCCAGTGTGCGCACTGGAGGGTGCTTCCCCCGCTGGGGGAAGCACTGTCGCCTCAGGGGCGCTTTTGCCGTCTCCTCTTTTCTCCTTCCATCAGGCGACCGCAAGGGTCAGACCTACGAGCTGCCCGCCCAAAGCCTTCCCCGCGCACGGGGAAGGTGGCGCGAAGCGCCGGATGAGGTCCCTGTTCTGTCATCCTGAGCGTCAGCGAAGGATCTCGCCCCCCGGCGCGGGGGCACCTTATCCGGACGCTGCGATAGATCCCGCCTGGCGCCGTCGGGATCCTTCGTCGGCTCCGCCTCCTCAGGATGACAGCGTGGGGACGCGGTACGATGTGCGTCTCCGCCCGCAGGGACGGAAGCACTTGCGGATCGGAGGGGCGACCTGCGGTCGCCTGACAAAAGGAGGCGGCCGAAGGCCGCCCCTGCGCCGGGAATCACTCCGAGCGCCACACTCAAAACTCAAATCTCAAAACTCCGAATGCGAACTCCCGCTTGCAGGCGGGCATGGAACGTGCTATGATACAAAAGAAGAACTATCCGATGGAAGCAAGGAGAACCCACAGGCATGAACGTATCCCAGGCACTGGATTATATCAACGGCACCCGCTGGATGGGGTCCCGCCCCGGGCTCAGCCGGGTGCGGGAGCTGCTGGACCGGCTGGACCGGCCCCAGGACGCCCTGCGCTTTGTCCACATCGCCGGCACCAACGGCAAGGGCAGCTGCGCGGCCATGCTGGCAAGCATCCTCAAGGCCGCCGGCTATCGCACGGGGCTCTATACCTCCCCCTACCTCTTCCGCTTCAACGAGCGCATGCAGCTGAACGGCGAGCCCATCTCCGACGAGGACCTGGCCGACGTGGTCACCGCCATCCGGCCTCACGCCGACGCCATGGAGGATCACCCCACGGAATTTGAGCTGATGACCGCCGCCGCCTTCCTCTGGTTCAAAGAGCAGCGCTGCGACATCGTGGTGCTGGAGGTGGGCCTGGGCGGCAGGCTGGACGCCACCAACGTCATCGACGCCCCGGAGGCCGCCGTCATCATGAACATCGGCCTGGACCACACCCAGATCCTGGGGGACACCCTGGAGAAGATCGCCGCGGAAAAGGCGGGCATCTTCAAGCCCGGCTGCGAGGCTGCGGTCTATGACCAGGGGGAGAGCGTGATCCGCGTCCTGGAGGAGAAGGCCCGGGAGACGGGGACAAGCCTGCGCCTGGCGGATTTTTCCAAGCTGCAGCCGGAGTTTGACAGCCTGGAGGGGCAGAGCTTCCTCTATCGGGGCGAGCCCTACGCCCTGGCCCTGCTGGGGGATCATCAGCTGCGCAACGCCGCCGTGGTCCTGGAGACGGTGGAGATCCTCCGCCGCCGGGGCTGGGTGCTGGACCGGGAGGCTGTGGAGCACGGGCTCTACGCCACCGCCTGGCCCGCCCGCTTCGAGCTTGTGAGCGAGGAGCCGCCCTTTGTGGTGGACGGGGGCCACAACCCTCAGTGCGCCCAGACCGTGCGGGACAACCTCCTTCATTACTTCCCGGACAGGCGCCGGGTGCTGCTGGTGGGCGTTCTGGCGGACAAGGACTACCCCGCCCTCTTCGAGATCCTGAACCAGGCGGCGGACGCCTGGGTCTGCGTCACGCCGGAGAGTGAGCGGGCCCTGCCGGCAAAAGCGCTGGCGGAGCATCTTGCCCGTTTCGGCAAGCCTGTCACCGTCTGCGAGACCATCCCCCTGGGGGTGGACGCCGCCCGGGAACAGGCCGGGCAGGAGGGCATGGCCTGCTCGGTGGGCTCCCTCTACATGGCCGGCGCCGTCCGCGCCTGTTTTGGACTCACTTGAGTTCCTTGCCTTCCCCGCGCACGGGGGAAAAACACCATCGCGCTGCCAGTGGCAGGAGAAGCGAAGGTGCTTTTTCCGCAGCGGTCGGAAAACACGAGGATCAGCGTAAGCCCGATGTGTTTTCCGGGCACCGCAAGGTGGACAGGTGGCCGCGAAGCGGACGGATGAGGTCTCCGCGAAGCGGATCGTATGGGCTTCGTAGCCCTTGTGTGTCTCAGGAAAGGAGCGTGACTGCGTATCCGGATCATGGCCATCGATTACGGCGACCAGCGCATCGGCCTGGCCGTCTCGGACCTGCTTGGCATGATGGCGGGGGAGGCCTGGACCATGAACGAGTGGAACATGGAACGGGCGAGCCTGCGCATCGCCGAGGAGGCGCAAAAGCGGGAGGTGGGCACCCTGGTGCTGGGCCTTCCCAAGAATATGGACGGCTCGGAGGGGCCCCGGGCGGAAAAGAGCCGGGAATTCAAGACCCTGCTCGAAAAGGACACGGGGCTGCCCGTGGTGCTCTGGGACGAGCGCCGCAGCAGCATCGAGGCCCACGCCATCCTCCACGCCGCCGGCAAGAAAGAGCGGCTCCACCGCAAGACCGTGGACGCCGTGGCCGCCTCCCTCATCCTGGAGGGATATCTGGGCAGCCGCGGGTAAAGGAAGCTTCGGCGCATTGCAGATCCTTTGCGCTCTGCCTTCGTCACTTTTTCTTGAAATACACAAAGTATTCCTTCGAAACAGTGCCATCGGCAGATCGCAAATGCCCTCGCAATCCGCTCTTGCCCCTTTGCCCGCACCTGCCCCGGGCAGCGGCCGTTAACACTGCGCGCAAAACATATTCATATATTCTAATGTAAAGGAGCGATATCCATGTTCAACCTGCTCACCGGCGATGTAGCCGCCACCGCGGCTGCCGCCACCGAGGGCGCGAAGAAGTCCTTCTTCGAGATCCTGGGCGAATTCAAAATCGGCGAAATCTCCCTCTCCAGCATCCTCTCCGCCATCCTGACCCTGGTGATCTGCTACATCATCATCAAGATCATCACCGGCGTCGTCAACAAGACCCTGAACAAGTCCAAGAAGCTGGACGGCACCCTCCGGGGCTTCGTCACCTCCGCCATCAAGGCGGTGCTCTGGGTCATCGCAGCCATCATCGTGGCAAACGCTCTCGGCATCAACACCAGCTCCCTGGTGGCCCTGGTCAGCATCGTCGGCCTGGCGCTGTCCCTCTCCGTGCAGAACATCCTCTCCAACCTGTTCTCCGGCCTGACCCTGCTGATCACCAAGCCCTTCGCCGCCGGCGACTTCGTGGAAGTGGGCGGCAAGACCGGTCTGGTCAAGACCATCGGCCTGTTCTACACCCAGCTGGACACCCTGGACAACATCGCCGTCTCCATCCCCAACAGCGACGTGACCGCCGCCGCCGTGAACAACTACAGCCGCGAGGAGCTGCGCCGCGTGGACCGCACCTTCACCACATCCTATGAGTGTAGCACCGACGAGGTGAAGGCCGCCATCAACGACGCCATCGCCAAGGACGAGCGGATCCTCAGCGATCCCGCCCCCTTCGTCCGCCTCATCGACTACAAGGGCAGCACCGTGGAGTACGTGGTGCGCGTCTGGTGCAAGAGCGCGGATTACTGGGATGTGTACTTCAACCTGAATGAGAACGTCCGCGAGAGCTTTGCCGCCAAGGGCGTCAAGTTCAGCTATGAGCACGTCAACGTCCACATCGTGGAGAAGTGATTTTGAGAAAAGAAGCGCCCCGGCGAAAGCCGGGGCGCTTGCACTAAAAAACCGGAACAAAGAAAGATCCGTCAAATCTGTCTTATCCGGGGACCTGCGCCTCGGAAAAACGCATCGGGGAGGACGGGCGGTTTTCCGCCGCGCCGGTTGAAAAAATGAGTACGATATGATAATGTTGAACTGTTAATTGACCAAACAAAACAGGAAGAAGGGTCACGCATGTCGAAAACTCCCGGGATCGTCAACATCCATAAGACCTTCCTGCAAAGGGAAGGCGAGCTGCCCGAAAATCCGGCGGAATACATCGGCGCCGAACTTCAAAAACTGGGCGTCGGAACGAGATACGCCCGCAAAACGGAGCTTCTGTCCGAAGAGACAGTGGAGATGTTCTTCGAACACGCGAAGGAAAGCGCGCCGCTCAAGGTGAAGATCTCCCGCTTTTTCGGCGACGTCAGCGTCAGTCTTTCCATGCCGGGCGAGGAATTCGACCCGACAGGAGAGACGGACGGGATCGATGAGGATCCGGACCTGATCGTTTCCGAAAACGCGATCCGCTCGATCCTGATCCGTTCCCACGGCGAGAAATACCGGTATCGAAACAAGGGCGGCGTGAATTATGCCCGCATCCTGACCGGACAGGACGAGCAGAGGAGCAGAAATTATACGATGATCGCGCTCCTGGCGGGCCTTCTGTTCGGGCTCTTTGCAAGGTTCGTGCTCCCTGCCGGGGTGACGCAGTTTCTGTGCGCCTATCTCATGGAGCCCATTAAGACCATGTTCATGAACGCCCTGAACATCATCATCGCGCCGGTTGTTTTCTTTTCGATCGTCACATGCTTTTCCCAGTTTGACAGCATCAAGGACTTTGGCAAGCTGGGCGCGAAGGTGCTCGGCATGTATCTCTTTACCACGGTGATCGCCGTGGGCCTGGGCATCGGCATGTTCCTGCTCCTCCGCCCCGGCACCTTTGGCTTCGCCGCGTCGATGGACCTTTCAAGCGGGATCGACCTGGATATTCCCGCCGGAGAGACAAGCCTTCTGCAAACGATCATCAGCATCGTCCCGTCCAACTTCCTGCGGCCCTTCATGGAATCCAATACGCTGCAGATCATCTTCCTCGCGGTCCTCTGCGGGATCGCCGTGGGCTCCATCGGGTCCGGCACGAAAATGCTGCGGGATGCCTTCGAAGCGCTGAACGCCCTGTTTCTGAAGCTCACCTCCATGATCGCGAAATGCATCCCCTTCGCCGCTTTCGCGTCCCTGACGATCATGGTCGTGACCCTCGACATGGATTCGTTTCTTTCCGTTGCGGCCGGCGCGGGCGTAACGATCCTGTGCTATTTTGTCATGATGGGGATCTACGGCCTGCTGATCCTTACCCTCGGACGGCTGAATCCGATCCTCTTTTTCAAAAAAGCCCAGGAGGGAATGCTGACAAGCTTCACCCTGTGCTCGAGCAACGCCGCCATGCCCACCAACGTCCGCGTTGCGACGGAGAAGCTGGGCATCGCCCCGCGGCTTGCCAACTTTTCCATCCCCCTCGGTGCGACGATCAATATGGACGGCTACTGCATCCTGTTGAGCGTTATGGGGCTTTTCCTGGCGCGGGCCTTCGGCGTGGAAGTCAGCGCAGCTTCCCTCGTTTCGCTTGCGCTGATGGTGATCCTGCTTTCGCTGGGTACGCCGGGCGTACCGGGGAGCGGTCTTGTCTGTCTCGGGATCGTTTTGAGAACGATCCACGCGCCGGTCGAGGCCATCGGACTGATCATTGCCCTCAACACGATCCTCGACATGTTCGATACCGCGAACAACACCACCGGCGATCTCGCTGCCGCGGTGATCGTTGCAAACAGCGAAAAGCTGCTGGACAAAGAGATCTATTACGGCAAATGATGCGCCAGGTTTTCAAACAATAATTTCCAAAGCCCGCCGCGCCGCGCTTTTTCGGCACAGCGAAAACCTTCCAACGGAAAAATCCCCTTTCGCGCACATACTGGTCTCGTGCCAATTTTGTGCGCGGAGGGGGATTCCTGACCGGCCTGCTCCTCTCGGCCGCCCTGCCGGTGACAGCCTTTGCCCAGGAGCTGATCGTGGGCGGCCAGGCGGTGGGCATCCGGGTGCGCACCGAGGGCGTGCTGGTGTCCGGCACCGCCCCGGTGGAGACCGCGGAGGGCGCCGTTTTTCCGGCGGAGGAGGCGGGCCTCCGGGAAGGGGACCGGATCCTGGGGGTGAACGGCCGCGCGCTCCACGGAGCGGCGGAGCTCATCGCCGCCGTGGGGGAGCTGGAGGGCGAAGCGGTGGAGCTGGAGATCTGCCGGGGGGAGCAGCGCCTATGCCGCCGGGTGCAGCCGGCGCTTTCCGCGGAGGGCCAGTGGAGGCTGGGCATGTGGCTGCGGGACGCGGTCACCGGCATCGGCACCGTCACTTTCTGCGATCCGGAGACCGGGGTCTACGGCGCATTGGGCCACGGGCTCACCGATGAGGAGCTGGGGACCCAGGTCCCCCTGGAGACCGGCACCATCAGCGAGGCGGAGATCTGCGGCGTCACCCCGGGCTCCGCCGGATCCCCCGGCGCTCTCAACGGAGAATTCGGCGGCGGCCGGGTCCTGGGCACCGTGGACTACAGCGGCAGCTGCGGCATCTACGGCGTCGCGGAGCGGGCACTGGGCAGCTTCACGGCGGAGGTGGGCCATGTGCAGACCGGCCCCGCCAGCATCCTGGCCACGGTGGAGGGCCGTGAGGTGCGGGAGTTTGCGGTGCAGATCACCCGGGTCTACCGGGACGGAAACGGGGAGCATGTGATGCTCTCGGTGACGGACGGGGAGCTGCTGGGCCTCACCGGCGGCATCGTCCAGGGCATGAGCGGCAGCCCCATCCTCCAGGAGGGCAAGCTGGTGGGCGCGGTGACGCATGTCTTCGTCAGCGATCCCACCCGGGGCTACGGTCTCAGCATCCAGGA
>ONCI01000067.1 GCA_900316255.1 uncultured Eubacteriales bacterium
GCCCGGCATCTCCGGCCGGCTCTTCGCGGCGCTGGGCGCGGCGGGGGTCAACATCCGCACCATCGCCCAGGACGCCGACGAGCTGAGCATCACCGTGGGTGTGCAGAACGAGCAGTTTGAAACGGCGATCCGCGTGCTGTACGACGGCTTCACCGGCTGATGTGAAACTATCTTTTTCCGCTCTCGCGGAACTGCCTATATCAACAATCCCGCACAAGGAGGAACCCGACATGAAAGAATACACCGTTGCCATTCTCGGCGCCACCGGCGCCGTGGGCTGTGAAATGCGCAAGGTCCTGGAGGAGTACCAGGTGCCCGTGAAGGAGCTGCGCCTGCTGGCCAGCGCCCGCAGCGCCGGGAGCACGCTCCCCTTCAAGGGGCAGGAGGTGACGATCCGGGAGGCCACCGACGAGAGCTTTTCGGGCTGCGACTTTGTCCTCGGCGCCGTGGAGGGCGAAATGTCCCGGCGCTTTGCCCCCGCCATCAAAAAGAGCGGCGCCGTTTACATCGACAACAGCTCCGCCTTCCGCCTGGATCCCCAGGTGCCCCTGGTGGTGCCCGAGATCAACGGGGACGACGCCTTTGAGAACAAGGGCCTCATCGCGAACCCCAACTGCTGCACCATCATCGCCCTGATGGCCGTGGCGGGCATCGCCAAGCTCTCCCCCATCCAAAACATGGTCGTCTGCACCTACCAGGCCGTCTCCGGCGCGGGCCAGGCGGGCATCGCGGAACTTGACGCGCAGATGAAGGCCCTCGCCGCCGGGGAAAAGCCAGAGGTGAAGACCTTTGCCGCCCAGATCGCCATGAACGTCATCCCCTTCATCGACGCCCCCTACGGCAACGACTACACCAAGGAAGAGATGAAGATGCAGAACGAGGGCTGCCGCATCCTGCACAGCCCGGAGCTGAAGGTCAACTGCACCTGCGTGCGCGTGCCGGTCATGCGCTCCCACTCCATCGCCGTCACCCTGCGCACCGAGCGCAAGGTCTCCGTGGAGGAGGCCAAGGCCGCCGTGGCCGCCTTCCCCGGCGTGCGGCTCATTGAGGACTACGAGGGCCGCTGCTATCCCACTCCGCTGGACACCTCGGACCAGGACTTGGTCTGGGTGGGCCGCATCCGTGAGGATCTCACCGACGAAAAGGGCCTGACCCTCTGGTGCTGCGGCGACCAGATCCGCAAGGGCGCGGCCAGCAACGCCGTCCAGATCCTGCAGAAGCTGATCGCGGAATGATCCCAGCGGAGCCGGCACAATTGCATCCGACGCAAAAGGGCTCGTTGCACAATAAGCGCATAGCCCAGTCAGAACCGCAGGGGAGGCTTGCTTCCCCCTCCGGGGGAAGTGGCCGAAGGCCGATAGGGGCCCCCGGCAGCAGGAAACATAGGTTCAAGAAAAGGTTCGGCAAATTCGCAGATTGTACGAATTCGCCGAACCTTTTCTCACATGACAGCCTGGTTCGCCGGGAGGGCACAAGGCCCTCCCCTACGTTATGATCCGGGGTTTGCGCTTTTCTTTGCGTTTTGCAGCATAGCCTTCACATTCAACGGCGAGCTCTTGACAGGCAAGGAGACGGCAAGATATACTCAACAAAAAAAGTGATCACAGCGACTCAGGGGTAATCATGGAGGATCGCAGATACTTTCGCCCTTGTCTTCTATACAGAGGTATGCAACATGTCAGTGGAATCTATTCTCTCTACAGAGCTGAAAAAACGGGGATTTCTCCAGAAGGGGAAACGGTCCTTCTACCTGCGGGAAAACGACATCGTCGCCCTCTTTTCCTTTGAGCGTCCCACCGGCGTTCTTTACCTGCAATTTGCTATCATTCCCTTATTTCTTCCCTGCCCAGGCCATATGACGTATTCTTTTGGCCGAAGGTTGGAGTCTCTTTTCTTCGATCTTCCGACCATAACAAAAGGCGCCTCCGAAGAACAGGTGCAGGAGTACTGTGCGCTGGCAATGGAACACATCAAGCATGAAGTGCTTCCTGTTATCCATCAGTTTTCAACCGCCGCTTCGCTCCATGCGTTTGCTAAAAGGCGAAGCAGGCCCTTTGGGGGAAAGCGTTCAAAAATACTCTTCTGCACACCACAGAATGCTCTCAAATTGCTTGTGTACAGCAGCCTCTATTTGAAAGACTACCAGAGTGCAGAAAAAGCCGCCAGGAGATTCGATTCCTCCATCCGTCGTTACAAGTACTATACGCCGGAATTGAAAGAGCAAATACTTAGAAAGAACGATCAAATCCTTTCTCTGTTAGACAGAATGGATTACGATGCCGTTGAAGCCATCATTTGTTGCAACATCAAAGAAAATCTGTCCCTTTTTGGTGAGTGAGAAGGCTTCGACACCTGTCACAAGGCAAGGGGACGAGACAAGGCAAGGGGACGTCCAAGGCAAGGGGACGTACCTTCTGTCTTGCCTGACTCAGCACAATTGAATCATTGGTGCGGCACCTCGAGGGTTCCCCCTCGGGGTGCTTTTACTGCTGCCGGGCTGCAGGGGACCCTGTCCGTCCTCCGGCGGAGGGGCATGGGCGGGCGCATCGTGATGCGCCCCTACGGCGTGGATGCAGAGAGGATCGGCGGCGGGATGAAGGCATCCCGCCCTACGCGAAGAAGGGGAAATTGCACGCCGATCGCGACGCGCCCGCGCAATAGATGCCCGGACGGCTTCTCCCGCGTAAGGAGCGATCCTCTGATCGCTCCGCCCCATCAAAGGGACGGGTATCGTTCGTCCGCCCGGCTTTTGGGACGCCTATGGCAGCGGACGACCGATGGTCGTCCCTACGGCGGGACCGCGTGTTCTCTCCCATACTTTTCATTTCTTCCTTTCTCCTCGCCCCGCTCCCGCATTGACTTGCCCGCTTTAGGGTGCTAAAATGGATGTATCAAAAAAAAGAAGGAAGTGGTTTCCCATGATCCTCACCCCCGAGCAGCAGGCCCTGCTGGACGGCAAGGAAGGCGAGATCATGGCCAAGATCGTGAAGACCCTGGTCATGTACGGCGAAGCCTTCGGCGCGGAACGCATGGTGCCTGTCACAAGCAAATACGGCCACACCGTGATCTCCTTCGGTCTGGAGGTCATGAAGCCGGTGTACGATCTCTACGACAAGCTCATCGAGGCGGGCCTTCCCGAGGGGCAGAAGTTCACCGCCGACCCCAAGCCCCTGGACCCCAAGGTCCCCTCTTCCCTGCTGGACGACCTGGTGTTCAAAAAGATCATGTACACCCAGCAGCAGCGCTATGAGGAGCAGATGCGCAAGCTTGGCATCACCGATGACGATGACTACACCTGCGCCTGCTACCTGGACCAGGTGGGCAACGTCCCCCAAAAGGGCGACATCCTCTCCTGGGCGGAATCCTCTGCCGTGGTCTACGCCAACTCCGTTCTGGGCGCCCGCTGCAACCGCAACTCCGGCATGCTGGAGCTGATGGGCAGCATCGCGGGCTTCGTGCCGGAGTTCGGCCTGCTCACCGACGAGGGGCGCAAGGCCACCTGGATCATCGAGCTCAAATGCGAAAAGAAGCCCGAGGCCCAGCTGCTGGGCTCCGCCATCGGCATGAAGGTGATGGAGGAGGTCCCCTACGTCCGCGGTCTGGACAAGTGGCTGGGGACAGAGCTGAACGACGAGGCCAAGACCTATCTGAAGGACTTCGGCGCGGCCACCGCCTCCAACGGCGCGGTGGGCCTCTACCACATCGAGAACCTGACCCCCGAGGCCAGGGAGCTGGGCGAGAGTCTCATCGCCGAGGGCGCCCAGGTCTATGTGATCGACGATGCCGAACTCCGGCGGGTGAAGGACAGCTACCCTGTCATCTGGAAGAAGCCCGACGCCAAGCCCGAACTCTGCTTTGTGGGCTGCCCCCACATGAGCCTGCAGCAGCTGAAGGACTGGGCCCGGGCCGTGCAGGAGGGGCTGGAGAAAAACGGGCGCAAAAAGGTGGCGGTGCCGACGGTGTTCACCGCGCCCATGCCCGTGATCAAGGAATTTGAGCAGACCATGGACGCCTATTATCTCAAGCAGAGCGGCGTGGTGCTCTCCTACATCTGCCCCCTCATGTACATGAACAATCCCCTCTGCAAGAAGAAGGCGGTCATCACCTCCTCCAACAAGCTCCGCACCTACACCAGCGCCCGTTACTACACCGAGGCGGAGATCCTGGAGATCATCACGGGAGGTGCCAAATGAGACAGTTTCAAGGACGCGTCGTGGTCCCCGGTACCTGCAAGGCCGAGGCCCTGGTGAGCCACGGCGGCTTCAACACCCTGGCCAGCTACCAGATGGCCCTGATGTTCGGGGACAAGCAGGTGAAATGCGGCGACCAGAACAACCCCGACCTCTATAAGAAATCCATGCTGGGCAAGGCCCTGTGCCTGCCCCAGACCATCGGATCCACCACCGGCGGCATGGTGCTCTTCACCGTCTGCTCCTACAACAAGCAGCCCGCCTGCATGCTCTTCTCCAAACCCATCGACTCCCTGGCCGCCTCCGGCGCCATCCTGGCGGACGTGTGGACCGAGTCGAAGATGCCCGTGGTGGACAATCTGGGCGAGGAGTTCCTTGCCTGTGTGCAGGACGGCATGACCGTCACCGTGGAGGAAAACGGCCTCGTCACCGTGGAATAAGCCCGCCCGCTCCGCAAAAGAAAGAGTCCCCTGCTCACTTGACACCGCCCGCCCCGCGTGATACAGTATTTGCGCCGCGCCGGTGTGGTGGAATGGTAGACACCAGGGACTTAAAATCCCTTGCGGGCAACCGCGTACCGGTTCGAGTCCGGTCACCGGCACCAAAAGAAGCACCCCCATCCGGGGGTGCTTCTTTTGGTACCGATGACCCCGACCTCGAATCCGGCTCCGGCGACGGCACAGCCCGAAGGGCTGCGCCTAGTGCCCGAAGGGCGTCGAGTCCGGTCACCTTCCTTTTGGATGTCTCTTTTTTGGTGCCGATGATCCCGACCTCGAATCCGGCCCCGGAGAGACCGCAAAATCGCCGGTGCCGAAGGGCATCACGAAAAGATTTCACTTTTTTCCTCCCCGCGTGAACCTTTTCTCCCTTTTCTGCGACTATATAGGTGAAACCGGTTTTATCCCAACAGACAGGAGGTGATGTCCGTGCCGGCATTTGAAGAACTGCTGCAGGCGGAGCTGCCCGCGCTGGAACGCTTTGTGAAATTTCGCATCGGCAGCGCCGGGGACGCGGAAGACGTGCTGCAGGAAGTCTGCCTCGCCGCCTGGCGCAACTTTGGGAGCCTGCGGGACCCGTCCTCATTCAAGCCCTGGCTGCTGGGCATCGCCCGCAACAAATGCAGGGACTACTTCCGGGAGCAGGGCAGACGCATGGAGCTGCCCCTGGAGGAGCTGAACGAGTCGGTGCTGGCGGTAGGCCTCCGGGGCCGGACGGTGAAAAACGCCGTGCGGGACACCCTGGAACAGCTGGGGGACACGGATCAGCAGATCCTGTACCTGGCCTATTTCCGGGACCTGCCCCAGGCGGAGATCGCAGAGCGTCTGCAGATCCCCCTTGGCACCGTGAAGAGCCGTCTGCACAAGGCCCGCTCCCGTTTCAGGGAGCGCTGGCCCCACAAGGAGAAAGGAGAAAACAAGATGAAGAAGATGCCGGAGCTTTTGCCGGAATACACGATCACAAGATCCGAAAAGGAGCCCTTCCCGCTGCGCTGGGAGGAGATGATGGGCTGGTTCCTGGTGCCGAAACTGGGAGAAAAGATTTCCTGGGCCATGTACGATTGGCCGGCGCGGAAACGCACCGAGCAGTGCGACATGGAGGTCCTGGGCCGGGCGGAAGTCCACGGCATCCAGGGGGTGGAGATCCGGGCAGTGGAGTACGATCCCATGGACTGCAACCGCATCGGGGACGCGGGCAGGGCGGAGCGCCGCTTCGTGGCCCAGCTCACCGAGACCCACTGCCGCATCCTGGCGGAAAGCCATGAGGAGGACGGCATCCGCAAGCTCTACACCTTCCTGGACGGCGGCGATTTTCTGGACAGCTGGGGCTTCGGGGAGGATAACTGCGGCAACGCCGTCCACATTGCGCCCCAGGGGGATATCCGGAGAGATGGCAGCGCGGTCACCGCTGCGGACAAGCCCTTTCTGCTGGACGTGGTGGGCCGTTACACCGTGGAGATCGGCGGCAAGCGCTATGACACGGTCTGCGTCATGGACATCGAGACCTACAACGGCGGCGTGGCCTCCGAGCAGTATCTGGACAGGGAGGGCCGCACCGTGCTCTGGCGCCGCTTCAACCGGGACGACTGGGCTCGGGAGCGCTATGGCCGCCCCTGGCACGAGCTGCTGCCGGAGAACGAGCGCATCACCGTGAACGGCGAGACCTACGTCCACTGGTACGACTGCATCACAGACCACATTTTGTGAACTGCCCCGCCGTAGGGGCGGTTGCTCGTCCGTGAACGGAGCTGAGCCACAAAGCCTTCCCCGCGCACGGGGAAGGTGCCCCAGTGCGCACACTGGGGCGAATGAGGTCCTTTTGCCGGACCACGGGGAGACCTCGCTGCGCTCGGAGACCTCATCAGTCAGCTGCGCTGACAGCTTCCCCTTGCGAGGGGAAGCCAGAGCCGCGTATCAAAGCTTTCCCCGCGCTTCCCCGCAGCGGACGACGGATGAGGTGTTGCCCTGTCTTCCCGAGCAGAGCGAAGCCATGGCAGTGCGGAACGCTGTGGGGCGGAACGACCCCTCTGTTATCCAGCGGACGCAACACGCTGGATGACACCTCCCCTTGCGCAGGGGAGGTTCTCGGGCTGTTGAGGGCATCCCGACGCGCGAGAAACGCGCGACGTTCCAAGCTTTGCTCAGCCCCTACGGCGAAGACGGGAGCGCCGGCGCTCGCAGGGGCCACTCCTCCCGCCGTAGGGGCGGCGGCTTGTCCCCGCCCGGCAGCAGCATTCTTTTTCAAATAGAACGGTTCGGCGAATACGCAGATTCTACGAATCCGCGAACGGTTTTCTGTATTTCACACTTGCCGCACGGGCGACCGCGAGGGTCGCCCCTATGGCGAGGCGAAAACGGGAGTGCCGGCGCTTGATACCTTCCCTGCGCTCGTCTCACAGGGCAATTCTCCCCCTCTTGCCGTCCACAGGGGCCGCCCCGGCGGCTCTTGGCTCCCCCTACGGGGGGAGCTGTCAAGCGGCGTGTCACGCTCCGCCGCTTGACTGAGAGGGGGCACTCGCTTGACTCTTCTCCTGTCAAGGCTTCCCGTCCCCGCGCCGTCCCATGCCTCCCCTTTGCCGTCCTCGGGACGGCTTTTTCTTTTTCTGAAACCTTTTCGCCCGCTCAAACGTTATTCTGTCAGAGAAACGGGTCGGGAAACCCGGCAGAGCCCGGGTTTATTCTTTACGGGCAAAAGCGCTCATGTTATACTGAACAGGAAAGAAATCAATCGCCGCGAAAGGAACGGACATGACAAAAACGCAATTTCGCCACGATCTGCGCCGGGGCCTGGGCAGCTGTCCGCTGGAGCTGGAGCGCTGCGCCGATGTCGAGGACTACAGGGAGGATCTGCTCTGGGGCCTGGAGCACGCCTTGGCCTATGACGCCCAGTGCGAGGGCACGAGGGCGATCTACTACTATGACATGCTCTGCCGCTTTGACGACTGGTCGGACTTCCACGCCCTCATCGCCGCCGGCGCGAAACGCAATCTCAAGGATCGGGGCTGGCGCTTTTTCCACTTTGCGGAGCTGCTGGCCCTGATGGCCGGGGATGCTTACGCTCCAGCCCGGGAGACGCTGGAGGAGCTTTACGCCCTGCTGCTGGGCGCCATCCGCCGCGGCCGCCCCTCCCAAACCGGCATTTGGCCCACGATGGACAATTTCAGCCGCGTGAGCGTGTCCCTGCTCACAAACGCCCTGCAGACCCAGGCAGAGAGGGAGACCTTTTACCTGCGCGTCCTCTCCGACTACGGCAGGATCCTGGCGCGAAAGCCGGACCTGGGAGGGCACGCAGAGGACGAATGGTTTGACTCCGTGGCGGAGGACACCCTCGGCGCCGAGCGGGTGCGGGAGCTGCTGCGGCAGGCCGGGAACGATCCCGACATCGCCCGGTATCTGGAAAACCGCCGCCGTCTGCAGGCAAGCCGGGAGGCCTATCGGGCCCAGGCACAGCAGCAGGCGGAGGCGGAGAGCGCCCAGAGCATCTATCGCAAGCTCCGGGAGGGCGCCGTTCCCGGGAAAGACCTTCCCCTTCATCTCCTGCGCCGCATGGAGCGGGAGCAGGGCCTCGAAGAGATCTCGATCCTCGCGCAGCTCTACGCGGCAGAGGAACGGGAGGACCTGCGAGAGGCGATCCTGCGTCTCTTCCGAACGGAAGCCTGCATTTCCGTCTTCGACGACGCCGGGATCTCCCGCCTTCTTCTGGACGCGGAAAGCGAAAACAGCACTCTCCGGGAGGAGGCATTGCGGGTGCTGCCGGAGCTGCGGGCCCCGCAGGTGCGGGACTATGCCCTTTCCCGCCTCAAGCGCCGGAGGAAGGACGTGGACGCGCTCTATATGCTGCTCAACAATTTCCGCCCCGGCGACGGTGATCTTCTGATCCCTCTGGTGAAGGCCGTCTCCCTCGATGAAAACCGCGGCGCCTGGCACGGCGTTTTCAGTGTGGTGCGGGAGCTGATCCAACGGGATCCTGCTGCGGACCGGGAGCTCTCCTGGGCGCTGCTGCCCTACATGCTGCGGGAGGGCTATTGCTCCTGCTGCCGGCTCTATCTGCTGGAGCTGATGGAGCCCCGCGGCCTGCTGACACCAGAGCTGCGGGAGGAATGCCGCCGGGACTGCCATCTGGAGATCCGGGACTTTGCAGAGGGAATGTAGCGAGAGAAACAGGAGGTCGTTTCCATGAATCTCATTCGGACACAAGGGGATATTCGACGCTTTCTGGATCAGGTCAATTCGCTGCACGACGGCTATCTGCTCTCCGCGCAGTTTGAGAATTCAGGGATCTCGCGCGGAAACGGACTGACCCTTGACCCGAGCAAAACCGTGCTCCGTCTTCGTTATCTCGTCACAAGCATCTGCGATGCAGTTGTAGAGATCGAATTTGAAGGCATGCGGGAGTGGCAGATCCGGGAAGCTCAATGGAATGAGATCCTTGATTCTGCCGTCTCCATTTTGGATGACGGATTCGTCGTCTGGACAGACGATGAATCCACTGACCCGAAAATCCGTTCCGGGTGTTCCTATGTGATCGCCAGGACGATGAAGTGGAAGATTCTCTGAGTAAGGAGAAGAGGGGCTTTCTATGGATTTCAAAGTTTTCAGCCTGCTCTTTGGCGCGTTCAGCAGCCTGATTGCCTGGATTTTTCTGCGCCTTAGCTTTCCAGAGGATGCGTGGCTGGCTCTTCCGGTGGGGATCGGCATCACGATTGTGCTGAGTGCGATCCTGCAGATCCTCTTGCATTTTGAGGAAAAACGCTATCGGCAGGCAGAGGCGCGCTTTACCCAAGCGCCTGTTTTCAAGTGTGAAGGAGCAGTTTATTCAGGCGCAGAAACGCGCGGAGCACGGCTCTATCTGTTTGAGGACGGTCTTACCATATTGGGCCTGGACAAAAAGCCCGTGCTGGAATACTCGATACCGATGTCCGGGCTCCGGGAGATCACCTGCGATCCTGCACGCAACGGCGCCATTCTCCATCTCTACGGTTTTGAAGAGGGCGAGGAGATCCACTTTTTCAGCCGTGAGGGGGATCAGGCCGCCGACAGGATCATGGATGCCATGGAACATGCAGAAGATACGTCTTTTTCGCTGGATGAGGTGGGACAATGACGCTTGAGCGCGCTTATTACCACAAGCTGATGCTGGAGGTCGGGCTGGCCGAGAGTTTTGACCAAGAGCTGGACGAGATGCTGGAGCAGGAAGACCCGCTGAGCGAGCTGACCCTGGCCCTCTCCACCTGCGGCGGGGATCGAAACGAGCAGATCCATATTTTGAACGACTATATCCTCTCCGTCCCGAAGGAGCAGATCGACAAAGATGCTGTGTTTTCCCTGGTGGCGGAGGATTTCCGGACTCGCTATGAGCAAAGTCCGGAGACTCTGGAGCAGCTCACACGGCAGATGGGCTCGGCGGCCTGGCTCTCCGGCTGGTGGACGGAGGATCCCTGGAACGCCATGTATCTGATGAGCGACTGGTATGACGATATCGAAGCTCGCCTTCTTCCCCGGGAGAGGGTTTCGACCCCCTGGATGCGCAGCGCCGAAAGCTACAGCAGAACACGCTTCCCGCGCGGATCCGGTCCTTCTTTTTCAACAGGAGAAGGCGGAAGATCCACCGTGAGCCCGGAGAAGGTCTTGCCACTGCCCGTCCCAACGCGCTTTTTCTCCCCTGTCGGGTCCGGTGGGGTTCGGCCTGGTTTGAGTTTCAGTACTGCAAAACCGAAGGCTCCCTCAAAAAGATCCTGGATCACCCGCAGCAACATTGGATGTCCGATTCCCTGATCGTATATCTGGACGATCAGGAGCGGCTGCTGGACGCCTACCTTCCCTATCTGGAGCATCCGGAATCGCCCGATGGCAGCAGCAGCTTCTGCTATTACGGGATCAACTACTACACCAGAGAGCGCACGGCACAAATGCTGGAGCAGATTAAAGCCGACAGGCCGGAGGAATGGGAGGTCCTGCTCCCCTGGCTGGAAATGGCCGCGTCCAAATACAACGGATTCTATTTCCTCGGGATCTGAGGCCAGACATCATATATCGCGGAAAAGGAGCCTAAGGGATGAACAACACGAAATGGAACGAACTATTTCTTGCGTTTTATGAAAATGACGGGAAACGCGGCAAGAGCCTTGCCGTTTTCTATCGAACGAAAGAACGCAGCGGGAACATCTCCTGTTGGTCGAACGAGTGGGAGCTCTTCGGCTCGCAGTTTCCGTTTTGGAAAAATCTTGAGTGGCTGCAGATACAGCTTTCGGATGAAAACAGACCCTTCGTGCTGGATACCCTGAAACGGATCCATGTTCCGGGCGAGATCCAGGACAGCATCGTCACGGTATACGGGTACAGGCAGGACTGTGCCTATCTCTGAAAACGCGATCGAATTGGGAAGGAACAAAGGAGCTGAGTCGTTTGCAGGTCTATGTGAAAATCAAGGCGCTGGGCAAGCGCAGAGACGTACTGCCGCCCCGGCCCTACGAGCTGCCGGAGGGAATCGCCAGTCTGCGCCAGCTGCTCACCGCCTTTGTGGGGGCCGAGGTGGCGCGCTTTAACGGCAAGGACACGGAGGCGCCGCTGCTCTCCTGCCTCTCGGCGGAGGAGATCGATGCCCGTGCGGCCTCCGGCAAGGTGGGCTTCGGCCGGCTCTGGTCCGACCGGAAGGCGGACAGGGCCAAAGCGGCGGAGACTGCCGTCCGGGCCTTTCAGGACGGGCTCGTGCGCGTGCTGATGGACGAGGCCGAGCTCACGGAGCTGGACGCGCCGCTGGAAGTGCGCGAGGGCGCGGTGTTTACCTTTGTGCGGCTGACCTTTTTGGCCGGGAGGATGTGGTGACATGGAGCATAAGCAAGTGGATTTTGACGCCCGGGGCTGGAGTGCCGCCCGAAAGAAGGCCCAAAAGCTGGGCAAAACCGCCCAGGCGCTCTTCGATCTGGGTGAGCACAGCTATGACGAGGCCGCCTGGAACACCCTGTATGATGCGCTGGCCCGTCCCCTGCTGCAAAAGCCCGGGGACTTCCAACGCCTGGAGCAGTTTTACACCCCGGAGCTTTCCCGGCTCCTGCGGGAGCTGACCGACAAGGACTATGCGGCCCGGATCCCCGCCCTGCTGATGCTGCGGGCGGAGGGGCAGTTTTCCGCCTCTTACCTGCGGCGCAGCTACCACAGCGCAAGCCTCCACGTCTATCTGCCGGAGTGGATCAAGTTGCTGGCGGGGCTGGTGCGTGGCTACTATTTCTCCGGCAGTCTCTATGACAAGCTCTTTACCGGGCAGGAGAGCCTGATCGGTTACGAATACCAGCTGGCCCTGGCCCTGCGGCAGGGGGACGAGCGGCTTTCTGCCGCCCTGCGGGAGGCCATTTACGGCGACAGCAGCAAGATCAAGCTCAGCCGCAAGGGCATCGAAGCCATCGTCATCAGCGGCCGGGAGGATCTGCTGGAGGATCTGATTCAGCTGCTGCTGACGGCTGGGCTCCAGGAGGGGCTGCGCCAGCAGATCCTGGAGAGCGCGGACAAGGGCAGCGCCCAGACCCTCGCCCGGATCCTGAAATGCTGCCTGGACCATGAGCTCTTCCGCTACAGCAGCGCCATCCGCGCCCTGGACGTGTGGACGGGGCTGCCCACCGACGACGCCCGCCCCGCCCGGGCCAGACGCAGCGGAGAGCTGGCCTACGCGGCGCTGACGGATGCGGAAAAGCGGAAGGAGTTTCTGCAGAGCGAGGATCTGCTGCAGATGTACTTTGCCCTTTGGGGCCAGGCCTGCCGCGAGCTCACCGAAACCAGAGCTCAGGTGGAAACCCTGCTGCGGGACGAAAAGCCCAGCCGCCGGGTCCTGGGCTGGTACTTTGTGCGCAGCACGGATATGGCCGCCTACTACATGACCCTGGCCTGCCGCCATCTGGACGAGCGGGACGAAGAGGTCCTGGCCTGGCTCACCGGCTGCCTGGTCCGGTCACATCAACTGGTCCGGATCTCGTATGAACAGTACAAAAGCAAGAGCTTTCCCAATCCCAATCTCCCTCAGGAGCGGGAGGAGCGGCGCCGGGTCTTTGCCGCCCTCAAGGATCTGGCCGCCTTCATCGGCAACAAGAAGCGCCGCTTTTCCGACCTGCCCTTTCCGGGGAACACGGCTGCGCTCTCCAATGAGCCGGTCATTTCCTGCATGATGAGCCTCGCCGCTTACGAGATGGACGACACCCTGACCCGGCAGCTGCCGGAGCTCTGCCCCTGGATGAGCGCGGATCAAAAGCTGACCCTGATCCATTCTTTTCTCCACCCCGCCTCCAGCCTCGCAGACCGGGAGGTGCTGCGCTCCCTGCTTTCGGACCGGAGCGTGGAGGTGAAGGAACAGGCCGTGAAAGCCCTGTCCGCCGCCGCCTTGTCAGCGGAGGAGCTGCGGGAGCTGGCGGACGCCCTGCGCAGCAAGAGCAGCAGCCTGCGCGGCGCGATCCTCTCCGCTCTCCGCGGCCAGCCCCGGGAGCTGCTGCTGCCTCTGATTGCCGAGCTGCTGCAGAGCAGCGAGGAAACCCGGAATCAGGCCGCCATCGAGCTGCTGCTGGAGCAGAAGGACGCCGATCCCGCCCTGCCGGAACGGTATCGCAGTGAGCTTGATGCCCTGGGGCAACGAAAGCTCTCCACACAGACCGCCATCCTGCTGGATCAGCTCCTTCCCCGGAAGACAGAGGAGGTCTATACTCGGGAAAACGGCTTCGGCCTCTACGACCCTGCCAAGCTGCGCGCCTATCGGCAGGAGCTGGACGAACGGCTGGCAGTAGAAAAGCCCGGCCTGCTGCAGAAGCTTCTGGGCAAGACGGACGGAGACTGTATGAGCGAGCAGGAGATCCGCGGCCTCTTTCCCTCGAAGAAGGAGCTGGAGCGGATCCTGGAGCGGCTGAACGCCGTGTTTGTACGCCATGCGGATTACGAATACTGCTTCGAGCTCTCCTCCGGCGAGCGGCAAACGCGCCTGTTCGGAGATCTGGCAGACTACTACTGGATGCCTCTGCCCGCGGGCTGCGGCTTCCATGACCTCCGCCAGGAGGGGGCAAGCCTGCGCCTGCTGCCCTTTTACGAGGAATTTCAGGAGGCCCTGGGCGACTATGGGAAGGATCCCGGCAAGGCTCTGGCCCTCTATGCCCTCTGCAGGCCCTTTTATGTGAATGACTATCAGGAGCACAAAACGATCGCCCCCTGGTTTGTGCCCCTCCAGGCCAAGCAGCTGGTCCCCGACTACTGGAACGACCTCAAACCGGAGCGAAAGCTACTGCTGCAGGGGATCCTGCGGGCCCTGCCGAGAGAGTTTGACGTCCATACGGTCTTCTCCCTTGCCCTGAGGCTCTATCGCAGCACGATACAGCTCATCGGGGAGCAGCGCCTGGGCGAATCCACTGTGCTGCGCAAGGGCAAGGAGCCGCCCGACCTCATGGTCTATCTGCACAGCATCAATTCGCCCCGGACCGCCATCAATCACCGGTATCTTGCCCTCTGGCGGGGGCTGATCCACTCTCTTCCCCTCTCGGATGCGGATTTTGCCCTGTGGTTCCCCCTGGAATACCGCTACGAGCAGCTGGGCGGGGCTTTCGTAAGCAATGCGCTTTCCGTCGAGGATCTCTTCCGCGCCCATTCC
>ONCI01000024.1 GCA_900316255.1 uncultured Eubacteriales bacterium
GTCTTCTTGTCCAGCGCCTCTCCCCCGTAGGAGCAGAAAGCGGTGGGAATACAGAGGATGCCGTCCTTGATGAAGGCATAGGAGGTGGGATCCCAGGCCGTGTAGCCTCTGGCTTCAAAGGTGGCGCGCAGCCCGCCGGAGGGGAAGCTGGAGGCGTCGGGTTCTCCCTGGATCAGTTCCTTCCCGGAAAACTCCATGATGACTCTTCCCCCGCCCACAGGCGAGAGGAAGCTGTCATGCTTTTCGGCAGTGATCCCGGTCATGGGCTGAAACCAGTGGGAAAAATGGGTAGCTCCCTTTTCAATGGCCCAGTCCTTCATGGCATTGGCGACCACGGTGGCCGCGGCGCTGTCCAGCCGCTTCCCGTCTGTCATGGAAAGCTGAACCTGTCGAAATACGTCCTTGGGAAGGCGCTGGCGCATCACGGAGTCGTTAAACACCAGAGAGCCGAAGGAATCGGGAACAGGATTCATGGAGATCCCCCATTTCATGCAAATTCGTAACTACGACGCGTAATTTACCAATCAAGTTTATACTTGCGGGAGAAAAGCGTCAAGAGCGCAGAATATCCAAAATCGCGGAAGATCCCGCCCTGTTCTCCTGCCCAATATCACAAATCTTTTCCCCCAAAAACGGCGATTCCGACCATCTTTTCTTCCTTCCTCTTGCCGAGCGGGTGAGAGCGTGATAAGATGAGGCCAAAGGAGATGATCAAATGGACGAAAACAAGATCACAAAAAGAAACCTCTGGACCTTCCCTCTCGGCACCATCGGAAGGGACATGGTCTATAATCTTGTCACCAGCTATCTTCTGGCCTTCGTTCTGTTTACCAAAAGCCTGAACAGCGCACAGCTCGGCGTTATCACCATCATCATGATCGCCGCCCGTGTGTTTGACGCGCTGAACGACCCCATCATGGGCAACATCATCGAACGCACCCGCACCAAATGGGGCAAATTCAAGCCCTGGCTCGTTATCGGCATCCTCTCCACTTCCGTGGTCATTTACCTCACCTTCAACGTGAAGCTGCGGGGCTGGCCCTTTGTCATTTTCTTCGGCGTCATGTACTTCCTGTACAGCATTACCTACACCATGCACGACATCTCCTACTGGGGCATGGTCCCCGCGCTGAGCTCCAATGCGGACCGCCGCAACCAGCTGACCGCCCGGGCGACTCTCTTTGCCGGCATCGGCGGCCTCTCCGCCTCCGCGTTGATTCCCATGCTCACCACCGGTGAAAACGCCATCGGCGGCAATGCCATCACGGCCTACGGCGTCATCGCTCTGGTAATCGCCATTCTCGCGCCGCTCTTCCTGGCCATTACCGTGTTTGGCGTCAAGGAGATCCGCAATTATGACGCCGAACCGGTGCCTCCCATCAGTTTTCAAAAGATCTGGAGCACCATCACCGGAAACGACCAGCTGCTGTGGATCTCTCTGATCCTGCTGCTGCAGCAGATCGGCAACGGTATCGTCCTCTCCGGCATCGGCCAGACCTACATCTATGTGGAGTTTGGTTATGAGGGCGGCTTCTTCTCCCTCTTCCAGATCGTCGGCATGGCGGTGACCGGCTTCCTCATGATGTTCTACCCTGCCATTTCCCGCCGTCTGCAGCGCAAACGCTTCATGGACATTATGCTGATCGTCTCCGCCATCGGCTACGCCATCATGCTGATCCCGAGCCTTTTGCTCAGCAAGGGCGCTGCAACCTTAATGGGCTATGATTTGAAGTTTGTCCTGGTCACCGTCGGCTACATGCTGGCAAACTTCGGTCAGTATGGCTTCTATCTCATCATGATGATCTCCGTCATGAACACCGTCGAGTATAACGAGCTCAAGCACGGCACCCGGGATGAGGGCATCATCTCCTCTCTCCGTCCCTTCCTGACCAAGCTTGCCTCCGCCCTGACGGTTGCCATCGCCTATCTGACCTATGTGTCTTTCCACATTCTCCAGTATACCAACGGCATCTCGGACCTGGAGACCCAGGCCAATGAAAACATCATCACGGAAACCGTCAAGAACCAGAAGATCACCGAGCTCCTCCAGGGAGTTGTCCCTTCCCAGAGTCAGGGCCTTCTGCTTGTCATGACGATTCTTCCCTTCCTGCTGCTCTTCCTCTCCTACATTCTGTACAAGAAGCACTATATCCTGGACGAACCGGAATACGACCGCATCTGCCGCGAGCTGGAGGCAAGGAAAGTCGGGGCGAAGCAGGGATGAGTCTCAGCTCCCTCATCGTCCGTGCGGCCGTTCCCCTGCCGAAGCTGGAACAGTATCAGCGCTTCCTCTTTCTCGGCCCCCATCCGGATGATATCGAGATCGGAGCGGGTGCTACGGCGGCAAAGCTTGCCTCTCTCGGCAAAGAGCTCTGCTTCACCGTCTGTACCGACGGCCGCTTCGGTCTGGGAAACGCGCCTTGCGGATCTACTCCGGAAACGCTCATTTCCCTGCGTCAGGAGGAAGCGCGCAGCTCCGCCTCCCTCCTGGGCGTCAAAGATCTGCGTTTTCTTCCCTTTTCCGATGGCGGCCTCTATGAGCAGCGGGATCTGCTCCGCACCATAGCCGACATCATCGGTGACTTCCAGCCGGAGGTCATTTTCGCGCCGGATCCGGATGTCAGCAGCGAATGTCATGCGGACCATCTGAACGTAGGCCGCGCGGCAAAACAGCTTGCCTGCTTCGCGCCCTATCCGGAGCTGATGGAAGCCTGGGGCGCCAAAGGCGCGCCGGTGAAAGCCCTGGCCCTCTACATGACCGCAAAAGCAAACCGCGTCATCAATACCAGGGGCTTTCTCTCCAAGCAGCTGGACTCTGTTTTTCGCTGTCACCTCTCCCAGTTCCCTGCTGAAAGTGATGAAGCCAGAGCATTGCGCCTCTATCTCCGCATCCGCTCCGCCGATTACGGCCTGCGCTGCTTCTCTTCTTCCGGCGAGGGCTTCCGTGTCCTCGGCCCGACGCACATGCACTGCCTCCCCGAAGCCGGGACATGAAAAAGAACCTTGATCCTTTCGGATCAAGGTTCTTTTTCATGGAATGATCAGCGCAGCAGCGCCTCGATCATAGGCTTGGGAATGACGCCCACAGAAGTCTGCACCACTTCGCCGTTCTTGAAGACCTTCAGCGTGGGGATGCTGGCGATGCCATAACGCATGGCAAGCTCCGGCTCCTCATCCACGTCGATCTTGCCGACCTTGATGCTGTCCTTCTGCTCCTCGGCGATCTGAGCGATCACGGGAGCCAACATACGGCAGGGGCCGCACCAGGTTGCCCAGAAGTCTACCAGAACGGGCTTGTCCGAACGCAGGACCTCCTCCTCAAAATTTGCAGCAGTCAGAATGATTTCAGCCATGATATTTCTCCTTTCTATCAGTTCAATACTTTGTCAATCAATGCCTGCAGCTCATCGCTGCTCATGGTACCCAAATGTGTGTCAACGATACGCCCTTCGGCGTTGATCACAACGGTGAGCGGGATCGCGCTGATCTCGTAAGCCATAGCCCCTTCTCCCAGCTCGTCGAAAAACAGCGGGAAGCTGTAGCCCTGATTCTCCGCAAAAGCAATGGCGCCCTCTCTCGTCTCATAGGCTCCGTCAACCAAATCCACCATGAGAAACTGGATCTGTTCTGCGTATTTCTCATTGGCCTCGTCAAAATATGGCAGCTCCCGCTGGCAGGGGCCGCACCAGGTCGCCCAGAAATTGATGATGATCGGCCTTCCGAAAAAAGCGGAGAGCTTCGTCTCCTCACCGTAGCGGTCCATCATCGTGAAATCCATGGCCGTATCCGGGTCAAGCTCCTGCTGCACGGGTTCCTCCTCGCTCCCCTGCTGCTCCATCTCGGGTATCGGAGTCTGAGGAGCTTCCGCGGCGCTCTCATCCGGTGCAGGATCTTCCGATACCGTCACGGGAGCCGGCGTCTCCGAAACTTTCGCCGAAAGGCGTTGATATAACATCGATCCGCCGATCATCAAAACGATGGCACACAACAAGAATAGTATGGTTTTCAGATTCCTTTTCATACTTCCCTCAAATACTTGCCTGAAAGTGTCTTTTCCCGAATCGCATCTGTTGATCAGTATGGACGCTTCAGAAAAACCTGAAACCGGAATGGGACAGAATGGTCTTCATATCAGGAGATCATACAGACGGTCTGTCTGTTTCCTTCTCCGCAAAAGCATCTTACCATGTACGGATCTGTTTTTCAAGCTCTATTTCGGTTTTGCGATATTTTATTTTGCGCAATCTATTTGATTTGGTCTTGGGCGTGGTTCGCCATTTGAACCACGCCCAAGGAATAAGAGATTTCTGGCCTTCAAGGGTGTGCAGCACGCTGTAGGCTTCATCCGCAGCGAGGCCGCGGCATCAGCGGAACACACCACCAGTCTTTTGTTTGGTTTCCTTCTCTTGTGTGGCATTATAATACCATAGCGAGGTCAAAGATTGCTGAATACTCTTTGAATAAGCTGTAAAATCTATGTTAAATAAATATCGAAATTCGGTAACAAGCGTAACAATTCTTGAATCCTCCGGGTTTTCATCCCCATCGCAGCGGAAAATAACTCTTGCACTTTTCCCGGTAATAGTTTACAATGCATGCGATATGCCGGTGTGTTGGAATGGTAGACGAGGCGGACTCAAAATCCGTTGCCAGCGATGGCGTGTGGGTTCGAGTCCCACCACCGGCACCAAAGAGGGCCTGACCCCAAAGGGGTCGGGCCCTCTTTCTCATGTGCGTTATCAGCAAGGCAAAACCCGATCTTTTTCGGAAACAGCCCTCCGTGAAGTCCGTTCGTCTCAGTTGTCGTCGTAAACCGGGATTTTCCGCTTCCATTTGCCGATCTTGTAGAGAATGATCGTGATGATCATGCCGATCAGCCAGTTGATCAGCAGCGAGATAAACACCATCCGCTCCTGCATCAGAAGACTCATCCCAGCCTTCTTGGCCCAATCGACCAGCGCATAGGCCAGAGGCAGACGCAGGATCACGGCCGTGACCAGGCCGATCCACATGGGCGTCACAGTGTCCCCTGCCCCGCGCATCACGCCCTGCAGCACCTGGGTCACCGACATGGCGATATAGCCCGCCGCCAGAATATACATCATCTGCATGGAGAGGTCGATCAGCGCTTTCTCCGGGGTGAAAAGCCGCATCAGCATGGGACCTGAGAGCAGGACCGCCGGCGTCAGAACGAGAGCAGTGCAGACCGACATGATCAGTCCTTGCTTCGTTCCGTCTTTCAGCCGGTCCAATCTTCTGGCTCCGATGTTCTGTCCGGCATAGGTCCCCATAGCCTGTCCGAAGCTGAAGTTCGGCAGCATGGCATAGCCGTCTACCCGCATCACCATCACGTTGCAGGCCACAAACATTTCATCGCCGAAGCCGTTGATCAGGCGCTGCACCACCATCATGGCACAGGAAAAGATCGCCTGGGTCAGGCCGGAAGGGATCCCCAACCCGATGATGCGGCTGATCTGGGACTTCGCAGGCCGCAAGTCGCTTCGCTGCAGGCGAAACACGGATTTCAGGGACAGGATCTTCCTGAGGCACAGGAACGCGGAGATCAGCTGTGCGATCACCGTCGCCAGGGCCACGCCTGCCACCCCCATGGGATTCACAAAGGCCAGGTCCAGCACGATGTTCAAGGTAGCGGTGACGATCAGGTACAGCAGAGCCGAGAAGGAATCTCCCAGGCCCCGCAGGATGCCAGCGAAAATGTTGTAGAAGAAAAAGCCCGCGATCCCGATGAAAAAGATGTTCAGATAGGCGCGGCAGCCGTCGAACATGCTGGGAAGCGTTCCCACTGCCCTCAGCAGCGGGCCGGTGATCAGCGGCCCCACGATCATGATGACCAGACTTGCGATACCGGTCAGCGTGATGCAGTTTCCGATGGTCCTGGAAAGGGCTTCGCTGTCCTTCGCACCGAAGTGCTGGGCAACCAGGATGCCCGCGCCGGTGGAGATGCCGACGAACAGCGCAAGCAGCAGGTTCAGTACCGGCCCTGCGTTGCCCACGGAAGCCAGCGCCGTGTATCCCCATTTGCTGTTGCCGACGACCACGGCGTCCACCGTATTATAGAGCTGCTGGGCAAAATTACCGATCAGCAGCGGGAAAGCAAATTCGGCGATCCGCTTCCAGGGTTCCCCCTGACTCATATCCCGCGGGGAAAACAGATCTCTCATCTTTGACATTCGGTATATCCTTCTCTCTTCTGTCTATTCCCTGTATTCATAGCAGAAAACGAGGCGCGATGCAAGCGTTTGTCCTCTGTTTTCTTGAAAAAATGTTCCCCGGTTGTATAACCGGGGAACAGAAATCGGATCACCCTCTGTCAAAAGAGGGGTTCACGATATAGAGGTTTTTCTCGTTCATTCTGTCCATTGCTCTCCGCAGTCCTTCACCGAAGCGCTGATAGTGGACGATCTCCCGCTCCCGCAGATAGCGGATCACATTGGTCACGTCCGGATCGTCGCTGAGGCGCAGGATATTGTCATAGGTGACTCTGGCCTTCTGCTCGGCTGCCAGATCCTCGTTCAGATCCGCAAGCACGTCGCCCTTCACCGCCATAGAGGCTGCGCTCCAGGGGAAGCCGGACGCTGCCGTGGGGTATACGCCTGCCGTGTGATCCACAAAATAGGTGTCCAGCCCGCTGCGGATGATTTCTTCCGAGCTCATTTCCCGCGTCAGCTGGTGGATGATGGCGGCCACCATCTCCATGTGGCCCAGCTCTTCCGTCCCGATATCGGTGAGCAGCCCTTTCAATTCGTCATAGGGCATGGAGTAGCGCTGGTTCAGATACCGCATGGAAGCTCCGAGTTCTCCGTCAGGTCCTCCCACCTGGCTGATGATCACCTTCGCAAGCTTTGGGTTGGGCCTTGCGATCTTTACCGGATACTGCAGCTTCTTTTCATAGATAAACATAGCTTAGCCCTCCCCTCTCTCGCAAAGCTCCCAGGGCCAGGGCTCCCAGCTGATCGGTCTGGCAGATGGGGCCGCACAGCCGCACCATTCTCTCCTTGGCTTCCTTCTGCATGGCCAGCATCGTCTGATAAAGAGCAAAAGCCTCTCTGTCCTCCCAGTGCGTATCCAGGTAAAGCTCCAGCTCATCCACCACAAAATCGATAGCCATAAGCTCCGTCTTGGGCGTGCGCTCCAGCTCCGGATTCACCAGGTTCATGAACGGTAGATCCAGTCCCGGGAACAGGGTCCCGCGGGACAGGGCCTTCCCTGCATCATATTGAGGCTGCGCGCTCTCCTGCATCGGGATATATGCCGCGGCCAAAGGAGCGGGATCCGGCAGACTTCCCAGCCGCCAGAGCTCCTCGGCAGAAAACTTGTTATTCAATCCAATTCCCCCTGTGATTATAATGAGGATACCCTCAAATCATCTTATGACAAATCCGGGAGAACGGTGAAACGAACGATCAACGGAAAAACAAAACGCGCAATCCGCGGTCCCTCCGCGTAGGGCGCGATGCCCTCATCGCGCCGTCTCTGGAATTACATGACTTTGAAAATCATTGTGTCCCGGCAGAACCCTGCACCGGAAAAAGACTGTGTGGGGCGGATTCGTACCTGCTTACAAATCCGCCCCACGCAGCTTATCTGATGCTGTTCAAGGAATAAACATCTCATGTAATTTTCGAGTTATGAAACCCTTACCCGTTCAAAAACCTGTGCAGGAAGTCCTGAAACACGGGCTCCCAGGCCTCCTCATGGTGGATCTGCTCCGCCCGCTGGATCTGCACCATCTTTTCCTGAGGCCAGATCGTATCCAGAAAATCGCACATTGCCCGGAAGCTCCGGCAGATCTCCTTTTCCAGCGGATCCCCTGCTCCGGTGTAGAGATACAGGAAAGGCTTTTCCACGCGCATGACCGACATGACCCAGGCCTCCAGATCCTCCCGGGAATAGAGAAAGAAGGCAGGAGACAGTACGCCCAAATGGGAGAATACCTCCGGATAGCGCAGCGCCAGGAAAAAGGCCATCATCCCGCCGGCGGAACTGCCGCAGAACGCGCAATTCTCTCGTCCGATCTTTACAGGAAAGCGTTTCTCGACCGCTGGCATGACCGTGTGCACAAGAAAATCGGCAAAGGCCTCTCCCTTCGGATTGATGCCTTCCCGGACCTCCTCCGGGAACAGCTCTCCGATGCTTTCCGGCGTCAGATCGTCCATCCGTTCCGGATCCTCGTTGTGGATCCCTACAATGATGGCCGCTTTCCCGCTGCTTTTCCGCTCTTCCCGCATCGCTTCCCGCACATACCAGCAGCCGAAGCTGGATGTCTCCTTGTCAAAGAGATTCTGTCCGTCGCTCATATAGAGCACCGGCAGCCGCTCCCCTCTTTTCCTCTCTGGTACAAAGACACGAACCGTCCGCCTTTTTCGCCCCGGGTACGGAAGCTTCATGGAAACCAGTTTTTCCGGCAGCATCCCGGCTTCCTTTCCGATATCATCCGCATCACGCAGAGCGCCGGGCTCCAGACTTTCTCCATTTTTGCAGATCCGGCGCAAGGTTCCGTCCCGGATCAAAAAGGCCTCTCCCCGCAGCTCTTCCCTGCCCTCGCGAATGAGCAGATAGCTTCCGTCCGGCAGTGCGTAAAAGGCTTTTCCCATGCTGTCGGGATAGGCGATGTCCTCAAACACCCGCAGCCCGTCCAGCACATCGTGACGGGTGCTTTGATAGTGCGGCAGGATCTGCACATTCGTCAGACCCAGACCCGGCAGAAATCGCCGATACCCGGGGTCGATAGCCTCCCCTTCTTCCTCTGGCTGGGCATAAACGGTCTCCGCTGCGTTCATCGTCCCCGCGCTGATCCCCAGGATTACGCCGTCAAAGCCCTGCAGGAGCTCCCGTAAGCCGATCTCCCGGAAAAAGCGGTTCTGGGTGGGAACATGTCCGCCCGCAAGGACGATGAACCCAGAGGCCTTCACCAGCTCCTCTGCGCGATCCCGGTTCAGGCCGTCCAGGATCTCAAAGGCAGAAAACGAAAATCCGTCCGCCTCAAAGGCTTCCTGTACCGCTTGGGCAAAGAAAACAGTCCTCTCATGCCCCTCCGGATTGGAGCAGATAAAGAGCGCTCTGCACGTTGGCTTCAGAGACTTCCGGAGTTCCTCCAAAAGCCCGTTTGCGGGATTCAGACGGTTTTCCTCCCCCAGAAACGGGGAGCTTGTCAAAAAACAAGTCATAGAATCGCTCCTTCCGGTGAAAAATTAATCCAGGTTCTTCATAAAAAGATAAATCGGTTTTCCGTTTCGGCTCAGGCACTCCGCTCCGGTTTCGAAGCCAAGCTTTTTGTGAAGCGCGATACTGGCCGGATTATCCTTTCTCACACTTGCGGCTGCCATCGTGTACCCAAGCTTCTTCGCATACCGCAGGGCTTCCCTCTCGCCGAGAAATCCGTAACCCCTTCCCCGGAGGCTCTTTTTGATCTCGGGACTGATGCTGATGATGTGCTCCGAATGCGCAAACAGGCTCATGAATCCAACGATCTGTTCCTGATAACAGACGGCAAGGATCTCGAAATAAGAACCTTCATGCTGTTTCCGCATGCTTTCCCGGATCATGCACAGCCGTTCCTCTTCCGTCATCTCAAAGTATGAAGTATCCGCAAAATCTGCTACATTTTTCTCTGATACGGGATAAAGCTCAATCATCTGTTCCATACGCTCCAAAGAAATATCGTAAACCCTTGATCTATTATAAGAAAACGCCCCCAAATGTGCAACACAAATAATCTTCGTAACTCAATTCCGTCCGGGATTGTGATTGCGAACCGGCGACCGACGTAAGTGTTTTGTCGATCCGCAACTTCATACTTTACTTGTTCCAAGTTTTGGGTCAAAAAACACTTCGCGTCTCCGGGGCGATCCGTTTGTTTTTTCCCTAAAGGCCCTGTCAGCAAAACGGCAAGAGCAGCCAACGATGCTCTTGCCGTTTTGCTTGTTGTTATCCATTACCCAAAGCAGCGATCGACCAGCCGTTTCAATGTCCCGCTCTTGGCTGCCTCAGCTGCATCCGCTTCCACGAAATGATGTGTCTCTTTTCTCAGCTCTTCGTCGAAGCCAAAAATGTAATTCGTGGCGATCAGATAGATGATCCTTGTCGGGGCCATTCCGTAAACCTGATGGCGAAGAATGTGACGGATGCGGTCTCTGTCATTGGGGAAGGCCACTTTCAGTCCTTCGCTGCGATAGAGCCGTTTCACGACCTCTGTGATGTAAAGACCAGATTTCATGTACAGATCCGCAAAGGTCTTGTTGGGATCATCGAAGCAGCCAGGATTTTCTTCTTCCAGCTTGTCCACCATCATCTTCACGATGCGTTTCGGCGTGAAGATCTGGTTGGTCTTCTGTGGCGGGATGTAGTCGAAAATGTCTTCCGTCTTGCTCTCGTCAAAGTAGTTCGCCAGCTCTTTGCGCTTCCGCAGGAATTCGCGGACGGAATCGTTGAACACGCCTTCATCGAATAGGTGTCCGTTGAAGTGCTGCATCTCGCCAGTATCAGGATCGGGGTAATCCCCGCCATCACGCAGCAAGCGGAACTGATCTTCTGTGATCCCCGTGACTTCAAGGAACACATCGTCTTCGGTGTAATCGTCGAAGTTGGCGAGGGTGAGCTTCTCGTCGCCGTAGGCCATGATGAAGCTGGGGATCGTGCGTGCAAAGCCGCGCAGACGGGCGCGGATCTCTTCTTCCGAAGACTTCTTTTCCTCTTCCGCCTTCTTAGTCTCCATCCGCTCCACCAGCTCTTTCGGCTTCTCTTGGAGCGTTTTCTTGACGGTCTCTGTGACGGTCTCGGTGAGAGCATCCAGCGCGTCCTTCATATCGGCGGCGAATTCTGCCTCCGCCTTCCGCACTTCCCGCTCCGACTCCGCTTGCTTTCTCTTGGCGTCCAGAGCAGCTTCGGCAATGCGCCTCTGCCTGTCGTAGTCTTCCTTCGCCCTGGACATGGCGACCTCGATCTCTTTGCCTGTCTGTTCCTCCAAGCGTTTCTTCGCCTTCTGCGTCATGCCGTAGCTGTCAGCGATCGGCGTGATGATATCCTGAGCGACCTTGCCCTTCACGGATTCCGTGATGGTCTTCACATGCCGTTCGATCTCATCAGGCTTGCTCTCCGTGATGGTGGAGACAGCGGTCTCGATATCCACGGGGATCGTCTCATAGACTTTATCCCCGAAAATGTCCTGCGTGCGACCGATCACGATCTCCTCATCGGGGATGGCGTTGCCGTCATCATCCACCTCAATCGTGTCAATCGGGTCAAGTCTACTATCGTCCTTTTTGCCGCCCTCTTCATGAGCGGGCGTCAGCTTTTCCAGGATCTCCCGCACAAAGCCAGGAGCACCGAAAATGCCGCTGATATTGGCGAACAGGAAGTTGGACATGAAGCCATGTCGCACGACCTCCGCGCTTTTCAGCTTGCGGGGGATCGTCAGCACTTGGGCCGCGTCCAGCTCCACCATGCGGCCCTCTTCATCTTCGCCCAGAACGGGGAAAAAATTCAGCAGCCGCTTGATGTTCTTAGCTCTGTCTTCCGTCGTGCCGCCTGTCGCCGTTTCACGGATCAGGTTGTTGGCGAATTGGTCATAGATGATAAGCGTGCGAGCGGGATCGAAGTCAAAGAGGTAGGCCCGCTCTTTGCGATATCTCCGCCCCTTGGGATCTGTGAAATAGCATGGATTCTGAGCACGGAAGGCGGCTTGCATGTAGGAAGAGGGGCTTTGCATGTTGCACAGCATGAACACCCCGCTCCACTCAGGGATCGTGACGCCCACCGTGAGCTGTCCCACCGTCAGCGTGATCGTCTTCTCGTGGGTGGCGATCGCCTGTTTGACTCTGTCGTAGGAGCGGGCGGTCTCTTCTTCCTCGCTGAGCCGTCCGTCGCCCGCAGCCAGCACGACTTCATACTCATCAAAAAGCGGTTTCAGATCGTCATCTTCGCGCATGAGCTTGTACAAAGCCTTTGCTGAGGCGACGCGGTTCAGGTACCACATCGTGTGGCTCAGCTCTTTCCGCAGCTCAGGCGTGGAGAAGGGATATTTCTCTCCCGTGAACAGCATCAGCAGGAATTTCTTGATTTCCTCCTGGTGGATGAATTTCCCGCTGTCGTTGGTAAGAAAGAATTCATTCAAGTCAAAGGCGGGATCGATCGACTCATCTTCATCTTCCAGCACGATCCCCCGACTGAGCGTGTCGTAGATCATGGGACCGAGCTGATAGGTGAACATTTGGAGTTGTGGGAGGCTTTCATAAGGATTGTACGCCTCTTCTTCCCAGCGAGTCTTTGCGTCCTGCTCATCGGCATAGGACCAGTTGAAGATCTCCTGATCGCTGAACTGATCTCCTGCCAGCTGTTTGAAGGGCGTTCCCGACAGATACAGCGTGTGAGCTCGCTGGATGTTATCAAAGGCTTTCTCTGTCTTGTAAGTCTCTACGCCTTCCTGTGCCTCATCCACCACCAGCAGATCAAAGGTCAACCCCTTTTTCTTGGCCCCGAATTCGTCAATGTACTCCTTTGCCAACCAGCCCAGCTTGGGGAATTTGCCGCCGAAATAGATGGAGCCTTTCAGATCTTGCAGGGACACGAAGGCGACCATGCCCTTTTCTGTTCTGCGTTGCTCTTGGAGGTATTCTTCTCTTGTCAGCACGCCAGGCTTGCCTTGCAGGGAATCGGTATCGCTGACAAAGCAGAGATCATGCTGCCATCCGATGAACTTGTTGAAATCCTCCGCCCAGGAGTTGGCGATGCTGGGGCGGTTGGTGACGATCAGGACCCTCTGGAAGCCCATCCGCACGATCAGATCATAGGTGCTCAGGGTCTTCCCGAAGCGGGGCTTGGCGTTCCACAGGAACTGCTTTCCGCCGTGGGAGAACCATTTCTCCGTCATGGTCACCGCTTTTTCCTGCTCTTCCCGCAGGGTGTAGGTCAGACCCGTCTCGCCCTCTGAGGGATGGCGGGAGGCGAACTCGTCAAAATACGCTCTGGCCTCTCTTCCGTCCACATAAAACCATTCGGAGCGGGGCAGACGCTTGACGCGTGCCTCCTGGGTCAGATAGCGGTGGAAGTCGTGATCCGTGAAGGGGATCCCACTCCCGTCCTTATAGATGGCGTTGTCTCGCCAGAGGATCCGATAGTTGATGCGGGACTGTTGGTGCTGCTGCTTGACCCGCTCTTCTACGCTCTGTTTTTCCGTGTAGCCGATCTTGGTCATGTTCTGATGCGGAGGATAATCGGGATGGGAATAGGCGTAGATCATCGGGACGATGGGCTCAAAGGAGCGAATATTGGGGCTGCTCATTTCAGCTCATCTCCTTTACATGGGATTCAATGAAAGCGATCTCTTTCTCATCCAAGCCATATTTGCGGTATAGCTGTTGGTCGATCTCAGGGATGGAGCGGGACCAGTCAATATCAGAGGCTGGGGTGAAGTCTTGGAGCGGGACATATTTCCACTTCTCAGCCGTATTATCTTGGGTTACTTTAAGAACGCCCAGCATAACTCGGCAGAATTTTGAGCAGATAAACTTATAACAAGCAGTCGCTTCAAAACTACTATCAAATGAACCAACAGATAAGAAGGTTTCTGTATGCCCGATTACGGGCTGCCCGATTACGGGCGTTGATAACACTTCTCCTAATGCACCAGACCCGTTTGCTTTGGGGACAAACACTTTGAATTTCTCAAAACTGCTTACAGGGTTAAAGTATTCGCGTCTAAACCAACGATATACTCTTTTTCCTCGGAGCAAGCCAAAGAACAGCACATATTCAAATCCGTCAGTTGGCTTGTTCTCTGTGAAGAGGGTTTCCATTTTTTCAAATGCACCAGCTCCAATTCGGGCATCTGAAAGCTTTTTTAGTTCTTCTGGCTGTTCAGCATAAGCTTTCTTTGAAAACTTATACAAGCCGCGATTGGCTATTATTCTGCTGAAAGGAGAGAATCCCTCATAAGTTCTTACTTTTCTCAATATAGTGTTAAGCTCAGGAAATGCAGTATAAATCTCTATTGCACCAAAATTCTTCTTACTGTCATGGTAGGATACTGCTATTCCGCCCTTTATATCTGTATTGGAAAAAAGCTTGCTGCTATCCTGCTCATGGAATAACACCGTAAAGTTTGGATCGCTGAGCATCTTAGCATTCCACTCTTTTGGGGTCCCTCCCGCATTAAACAGAAAACGGGCGGGGTGGATAAGCTCCACCTTATCTCCAATTTGATATGCAGCATCCATGAAAAGATGATAGATTGGGGGGGCAAACTGCTTCTGTTCTCCAACAGTTTCATCTTGATACGGAGGATTGCCGATAATGAAATCTAACTTCATGAGTTCCGATCCTTTCTTCCGCAGCGTTGCATAGCTGATGCTCCGATCCCCGCGCCAGTCATACAGGCGGCAGGGGATCTCTTGTTCTTCCATCTCGCCGAAAAGGTTCGTCTGTTCGTGGAGCGGGGGGAATAGGGAAAGCTGTTCCTCCGTAGGCCTTGGCGGCACAGGCACGCTTCCATGGATCCCATCCATTTGCCACAGGTTCCAGGAGATCACATTGCACAGCTTTTCCAGCCAGGCTTTATCAGGTCTTTGCCGCCAGCGGTGGAACATATGCTCTTCCACACTGCACAGGATATTGACCCTTGCGATCAGCAGATTGTCCCCTTGCAGCTCATAACCATAGGTGGCTTGCACCGCCCGCAGGGCCCAGGTCTTCCATTCCTCAATGTCCTGCGTGTTCTCCGCCACGGCCCGCAGCTTGCGGTCCAGCAGACCAATTCGATCTTCGATCGGGATCGCCTCGCCTGTCTCCACATCGTAGCGTGTAGCCAGGAACGGGGCTTCTCCACAGGTGATCTCCAAACGCCGCGCGTCCACATACAGCTTCCAATGCTTATCCTTGGAGAAGTAGATCTTTCCCTCATCTGTGAGCTTGTAGATCCCGCTCTTGCGTTTGAACCACTGTTCATCCGCGAAGTCGTTCATCTTCTTCACGATCCAGAGCGGGGTAAACACTTCCGCGTGCTGCCGTGTGCGCTCTGTCCGCTGTTCCATGGCTCTTCTGGCCCGTGTTTTGATGAGGTCCGACCATTCGCCCGTGATCCGCTGCGAGCGGATCTCATTTCCAGGGCTGTACCATTCTCCGAGATCCGCATAAGCGTCTGTCGCCCACAGGATATTGCCCTTTGTCGCCTTGTCCTGCAGCAGCCGATCCAGGAGCCCCAAAGCGTGGAGCTTCAAAATATCGTCTTGTATATTGATGATCACGCCGACACTCCTTTCCTGTGGCGTAAGCATCAAGGAGTACCTATAACGAAAAAAGGGAGGCAGCGCTCCGAAACCGAAGCGTATGCCTCCCTGTAAACAAGCAAGGTTTTTGGAATATAAAGCACACCTTGCGTTCCGATGCAGGGAGACCTTGACACTGATACATAGCCGTCGTTTTCCATTTGCAGTATAGCAGAAAACACGGCTGTTCGCAACATTCCAATCTTTGTTTATCATGGAACGCAAGGTGTGCTTTGGATGCTGGACTCCTTCGCCCAGCGCAAAAAGGTCGTATGAGATATTTGCAGGCTCTCTGCGGCTTCCCTGGCGGACAGTTCTCCTGCTTTCCATTGCAGTACGACCGTGTCGAATCTGGTGGGGCGCTGCATGGGCTTTCGCCCAAAGTGGACGCCTCTTTTCTTTGCTGCTGCGATGCCCTCCGCCTGACGCTGCAGAATGAATTCCCGTTCGGTCTGCGCCACGTAGCTCAGCAGCTGCAGTACGATGTCCGCGATCAGCGTGCCGGTCAGATCTCGCCCCTGACGCGTGTCCAGCAGCGGCATGTCAAGAACCACTACCGCCGCCTGCTTTCCTTTCGTGATCAGCCGCCATTGCTCCAGGATTTCCTCATAATTGCGCCCCAGCCGGTCGATGCTCTTGATAAAAAGGGTATCGCCCGGCTTCAGTTTTTTCAGGAGTCTTTGGTAGCCAGGCCGCTCAAAATCTTTGCCGGACTGCTTATCCATAAAGATTCGTGTGTTTTCCACGCCGGCGTCCTGCATAGCGATCCGCTGCCGATCCTCATTTTGATCCCGTGACGAAACCCGAATATAACCGTATACCTTGTTCATTGTTCCCCCTCCGATCTGTGATGGATTCATTATGCCCCGATCAGAGGAGACCTTGTTTATGATTCAGTTTTCAAAATAGGGCTTGATGCGTCAGCTTTGCTCATCCTTCAAGATATCATCTCGCAATTCGATGTGCTGCTGTTCCAATGTCTTCCATTGCAGTTCCAACTCTTTGAAGTCCTTGTACGCCCGTTTCATTTCGTCAGAGTCATAGCCAACGCCCTGTTCCACCAATATCTTCAGACGCTCCCGTGCAGACTCAAGATCCACGCCCATGCTGTACAGCCTTGCCGCGGACGCCAGAAGCAGATCCTTTCGAAAATCCATATTCCCACCGCCATTTCTAAAGGCTATGTATAGCCTAAATAGTAGCATGCATAGCCTACTTTTGCAAGACGGATTCGATATTCTTACAAAAGAAGGGACGGTGCAAATATGGATACCATTTCCGCTATCAAGAATCGGATACTACGTTTGTGCTCGGAACGGAACATCACCATCAACAAGCTCGCTACGATGTGTGCCCTGCCGCCGTCATCCGTGAAAAACATCCTGTACGGCAGGAGCGTCGATCCCAAGATTCTGACAATAAAAAAGATCTGCGACGGCTTGAATATTACCCTCGCTGAATTCTTTTCTACGCCGGAATTTGATGCTCTGGAGCAAGAGATCAAGTAAAGCTGTCAAATTAGAGCTTCACTTCTTCACGACGATACTGCTTTTCTTATGAATCAGACAGGCGGGATACTGTATACGCAGCATCCCGCCTGTCTGATTCATTTCAAATCCTCTGTTGCAGAACTGAAGAATGAATGCTGAAAACTGAAGAATGAAGAATACAAAACAAAAATCCTGCCGCTTTCGCGACAGGATTTTTGCATTGTCAAATGGGTTATGAAGAAAGATGGAATTGCATTTTTTGTCAGATGGATTCGAACTCTCCGAACAAGTGAAGTTTACCGTGTTGCGGCAAGTGATGTTGTGCCTTACGGCACAGTGATGTTTTATGACTATGCCGCAAATTGATGTGATGCATTCCGCTTTTGCGAAGCGCACATCACCTGCAAAGCAAACATCACGCACGAAGTGTGCTTCACGTTCCGCGAAAGCGGAACACATCATTGAAAAAGGACTTGCCGAAGCAAGTCCTTTTTCTTGGTGGGGGAAGGTGGATTCGAACCACCGAAGGCATTGCCAGCAGATTTACAGTCTGTCCCCTTTGGCCACTCGGGAATTCCCCCATATTCAGTTCGCTCTGGGTGGAGCTGGTGGACGGACTCGAACCCCCGACCTGCTGATTACAAATCAGCTGCTCTACCGACTGAGCTACACCAGCATTTTTCACCGGCCTGATGATAATAGCAAATTCATAGTCATTTGTCAACAAAAACTTTCATCCCTCTGGAAGATTTTTGTGATCCGGCAAATGGGAATTGAATTGTTTCGATTCTTATGATAAGATGACTGTCGAATTTTGCTGTATTGTCTGGAGATGTCCATGAAAACTGCTGTACGCCCCAATACCGGCCTGATCGTGATGCTTTTGCTGGTTGTCCTTGTCGCCCTCGCCCTGATTTTGATGATCGCCAATCCCGATCTTCGCTCCCGCCGGCAAGGCGCCGAAGCCACTGTGGATCCCCACGAGGGTCAGGTTTATATCTATGACGGCTTCGACTGGGTGTGGATGACCCCGCTGGAGGGCGTCCCGGTGAACGACTTTGCCAAGGAAGAGTTTCAGATGGTCGGCAACACACCCGTCTATCTCGGCAGCGGCTATGAGACCATCCTGGGCGTGGACGTGTCCGAGCATCAGTACGAGGTGGACTGGAAGCAAGCCAAGGAGGCCGGCGTAGACTTCGCGTTCATCCGCATCGGCCGCCGGGGCTATACCGAGGGCGGGCTCTTCAACGACCCCTGGTTTGAAAAGAACTTCCAGGGTGCTCGGGATAACGCCGTTCTTGTGGGCGTATATTTCTATTCCCAGGCCGTCACGGAGGAGGAGGCGCTGGAGGAAGCGGACTTCGTTCTCGGCCGTCTGGAAGAACGTAAGCTGGATCTCCCCATCGTGTATGACTGGGAAAAGATCGATAATGAGGACGCCGAAATCGCCCGCACCCGGGACCTGGATATGGAAACCCGCACCGACTGTGCCCTCGCCTTCTGCAAGCGTGTCGAGGCTGCCGGCTATGACGCCTGTGTCTACTTCAACCGCAATCTGGGCTACTACGGCTATGACCTCAGCCGTCTCACGGATTATCGCTTCTGGTTCGCCCTTCCCGTCAACCCGCCGGATCTCTGCTGGCCCAGTTTCTATTATAAGCTGGATATCTGGCAGTACAGCTTTACCGAGCAGATCCCCGGCATCGAAGGCGAGACCGATATGAACATGTTGTTCATGCCCCTCCCCCAGAGCACTTCCTCCCCGGATGAAACGACCGAATCCCCTTCTCCCACCAACTGACATCAACACGCCGTCCCCAAGTCATCTGACCCAGGGACGGCGTTTTTTGTATGTGGATTATTCTTTCTCAAACACCCCGGCCACCTGCTGCAGCAGATCCCGGATGGGCAGATGCTGCGGGCATATCCGCTCGCACTGGCCGCAGCGGATGCAGGCGGAAGCCTTTCCGTGTTCCTTCGTAAGCTCGGCGTACTTCTCATCCTGGCCCCAGTCGCGGAACACCTTCTTCATGTTCATCGCGTGGAACAGATCCGGGATCAGGATCTTCCGCGGGCAGCCGTCCACGCAGTAGCGGCAGGCGGTGCAGGCAATGGAGTTCTGCTCCAGATAGATCTCCCGCACTTGCTTCACGGCCTCCTGCTCCTGATCGCTGAGAGGCTGGAACTCTTTCATAAAGCCGGTGTTGTCCTCGATCTGCTCCAGGTTGCTCATGCCGGAGAGCACCACCGCCACCTGGGGGAAGCCCGCCGCGAAGCGCACGGCGTAGCTTGCGTTGCTTCCTCCCTGCAGCCCGTCAAAGACTTTCTGGGCGTCTTCGGGAAGCTCCACCAGGGTGCCGCCCTTCACCGGCTCCATGATCAAGACCGGCTTCTGATGCCGTTCCAGCACCTCGTAGACGGCTCTGCTCTGGACATTGGGATTCTCGTAATCCAGGTAGTTGAACTGGATCTGCACCACTTCGAGCTCGGGATAATCCGTCAAGATCCGGTCCAGCATCTCAGGGCTGTCGTGGAAGGAGATCCCCACATGCCGCACCTTTCCTTCCGCCTTCAGGGCAAAGGCGGTCTCATAGGCCCGGCATGCCTTGAACTTGTCGTAATTGTGTCTGTGCTGGGAGTGCATCAGCAGGAAGTCGAAGTACTCTACGCCGCAGGCTTCCAGCTGTTCCTGAATAAGCGGGCGGATCTCCTCCTCGGTCTTGAAGCAGTTCCCGGTGAGCTTATCCGTCAGGATGTAGCTGCTTCTGGGATAACGGCTGGTAAGGCACTGGCGCAGCGCGGTCTCGCTCTGCCCGCCCAGGTAGACATGGGCCGTGTCGAAGTAGTTGAAGCCCTGCTCCAGAAAACGGTCCACCATCGCGGCAAACTGAGGCAGATCGACCTTGTCTCCATTCATGGGCAGGCGCATGCAGCCAAAGCCCAGCTTCCCGTGGACCTCAGGGAAAAAGCGATTGTTCTCCATTTTATACTCCTTTCCTCATCTCGGCAGGATCTTCCTGTCGATGCTCTCCAGGCGGTTCAGCGCCTCCTGCAGGGTCTCGTCTTTCTTGGCAAAATGCAGCCGGATCAGATGGTTCACCGGCTCCCGGAAGAAGCTGGATCCCGGCACAGCGCCTACGCCAACGTCTCTCGCCAGCACCTCGCAGAACTCCAGGTCCGAGTCAAATCCGTACTTGGAGATATCCAACATCACGTAATACGCGCCCTGGGGAACATTGTGGACGATGCCGATCTCGTCCAGGCCCTTCAGCAGCAGATCCCGCTTGTGGGTGTACAGAGCCAGCAAATCGTCGTAATACTTCTGTTCAAAATAGAGCCCCGGCACCACGGCTTCCTGCAGCGGCGCCGCCGCGCCAACCGTCAGGAAGTCATGCACCTTCTTGGCCCGCTCGGCGATGGGCTCCGGCGCGATGATATAGCCCAGCCGCCAGCCTGTGATGGAGTAGGTCTTGGACAGGGACGAGCAGCAGATCGTCCTCTCCCGCATGCCCGGCAGCGTCGCGAAATACACGTGGCTGTGGGGCTTATACACGATGTGCTCGTAGACCTCATCCGTAATAACATAGGTATCGTACTTCTCCGCCAGACGCGCGATATACTCCAGTTCCTCCCGGGTGAACACCTTTCCGCAGGGATTGGAGGGGTTGCAGAGGATCAGCGCCTTGGGGTTCTGCCGGAAGGCCGCCTCCAGCTCATCGGGGTCAAAGTCAAAGGTGGGCGGATGCAGCGGCACATAGATGGGCTCCGCCCCGGAAAGGATCACGTCCGCGCCGTAGTTTTCATAGAACGGAGAGAAAATGACCAGCTTGTCCCCCGGATCGGTCACAGTCATCACCGCCGCCATCATAGCCTCGGTGCTGCCGCAGGTCACAACGATCTCCTTGTCCGGGTCGATGTCCATCCCCATGAAATGGCTCTGCTTCCTGGCGATACCCTCCCGCAGATCCTGCGCGCCCCAGGTGATGGAGTACTGGTGATAGTCCTCCCAGGGGACCTGCTCCAGCCGCTTCAGGATCTCATGGGGCGGATCAAAATCCGGAAAACCCTGGGAGAGATTGACGGCGCCGTAGCGGTTGGAAATCCGCGTCATGCGCCGGATCACGGAGTCGGTAAATCCCGCCGTGCGGGAAGATAAAGCTTTCATGGAAATTCCTTCTTTCTGCTATGTCAAAAGTATAGAGACGCCCCGCGCGGGCTGTCAAGTCGTATTCGGATCAAAACTACAGCCCTGATCCTTGCCTTGCCTCACAGGACTTTTTGCGCTTCTCACTATAGCACAGAGCCCGGTTTCCAGCAAGAAAAAGCTTCCGTTTTGCATCCTCCTGCAGAACTTTCCGTTTCCTGCGTCTTTTCTGTTGTAATCGGGAGAAAAATCGTTTATAATACACAAGTATTTTATCAAACGGAGAGGAAAATCATGGAAGAGAACGCAAGGAATTTTATCGAAAGCTTTGTGCAGGAGGACATCTCCGAGGGCGGTTCCTGCTATGGCATGCAGGTCCACACCCGTTTCCCGCCCGAGCCCAACGGCTACCTGCACATCGGCCATTGCAAGGCGCTGACCATTGACTTCAGCACGGCCGAGCATTTCGGCGGCATCTGCAACCTGCGCTTTGACGATACCAACCCCGCCAAGGAAGATACCGAATATGTCAACGCCATCCAGGAGGATATCCACTGGCTGGGCTTTGACTGGGGCGACCGACTCTTCTACGGCTCGGACTATTTTGAGAAGACCTACGAGTACGCCATCGAGCTCATCAACAAGGGCCTGGCCTATGTCTGCGAGCTGACGCCGGAGCAGTTCAAGGAGTATCGCGGCGATACCACCCGTCCCGCCGTCAGCCCCTGGAGAGACCGTCCCATTGAGGAGAGCCTGGACCTTTTCCGCCGCATGCGCGCGGGCGAGTTTGAGGAAGGCCGCTACACCCTTCGCGCCAAGATCGACCTGGCCAGCGGCAACTTCAACATGCGCGACCCGGTGCTCTACCGCATCCGCTACATTGAGCATCACCGTCAGGGCACCAAGTGGTGCATCTTCCCCATGTACGACTTTGCCCATCCCATTCAGGACGCGCTGGAAGGGATCACCCACTCTCTCTGCTCCCTGGAGTATGAAGACCACCGTCCTCTCTATGATTGGGTGGTCTCCAATGTCTCCATTCCCGGCCATAAGCCCCGGCAGATCGAGTTTGCCCGCCTGGGCATCAACTACACCGTCATGTCCAAGCGCAAGCTGAGAAAGCTGGTGGAGGAAGGCCGCGTCTCCGGCTGGGACGATCCCCGTATGCCCACCCTCTGCGGCCTGCGGCGAAGAGGTTATACCTCCAAGTCCATCCGGGACTTCTGCGAGCGCATCGGCGTCAGCAAGGTGGATTCCACGGTAGACTGGGCTCTGCTGGAGAGCTGTCTGCGGGACGATCTGAATGCCAATGCCCGCCGCGTCATGGCGGTGCTGCGTCCTGTGAAGCTCACCGTCACCAACTACCCCGAGGGGCAGAGCGAGCTGCTCACCGTGGAGAATAACCCCCTCAAGCCCGAGGACGGAACCCGCCAGGTCTCCTTCTCCCGGAACCTTTGGATCGAGGAAGAGGACTTCATGGAGGTCCCCGCCCCCAAGTACAAGCGCCTGCACCCCGGCTTTGAAGTCCGCTTGAAGGGCGCCTATCTCGTCACCTGCACCGGCTGCGTGAAGGACGAGAGCGGCAAAGTCACCGAGATCCTCTGCGAGTACGATCCCGACAGCCGTGGCGGCGATCCTGCCGACGGCCGAAAGGTCAAGGGCGCTACCATCCACTGGGTGGACGCCAACAACTGCGGCGAAGCCGAGGTCCGCGTTTACGATTACCTTTTTGCCGACCCCGATCCCGACGGCGCAGACAAGAACTTCCTGGACTGCCTCAATCCGGACAGTCTCCAGGTCCTCACCGGCTGCAAGGTGGAAGAATGCCTGACCGAGATCCCCATGCCGGAGCACGGCAAGACCGCCGATAGCTTCCAGTTCATGCGCCAGGGCTATTTCTGCCTGGACAATCGGGATGCAAGACCCGATCATCTGGTCTTCAACCGGGCCGTTGCCCTGAAGGACAGCTTCAAACGTTGAAGGAACAAATCCCCAAAACGCTCTGTCTCCCTCACGGGAAACAGAGCGTTTTTTGCGTGATTCTTTGTTACAACTTTGGCAAAAACATGCACAATTTCATAGCCTAAAACTTGTACAATTTGCCGTGACTATTTGCCTGTTTTGGGTAAAAAACTATGCTGCTTTTACAAATCAAAGAAAATGTATGGTTGACGAAAGCCGCCGTTTTCCAGTATAATATACGCGTATTCCTATGGTGAGAAGAGCCTTGGCGGTTTCTCGCCAGGGCGGATTATTTCATGAAACGGGAGGGAAAAAACCATGTTGGAAAAGGTCAAGGCATTCCTGGAGAAAAAATTGCCCTTTCTCTTTGATGACGACCTGTACTTCAAGGTCAGAGACATCGTGCGTCTCCTCGGCGACCTGATCGTGTGGCCCTACAACTACGTGAAGAGCTTCTTCAAGTAAGGCCGAAACCTAAAACACTTTGAAAGAAGGAAAAAAGATGGACGAAAAATACAGCGCCTTATTTACCCCCTTCAAAATCGGCAATGTAGAGATCAAGAACCGCATTGTCCAGTGCTCCATGGGCGGCACTTCCCTGTTCGGCTGGCTGGAGCCCTGCCACTTCGATAAGGAAGCCGCAAACTTCCTGCTCCAGCGTGCACAGGACGGCGTTGGCCTGATCCTGCCCGGCATGCAGTGTGTGCGCGACACCATGGGCTGCCGCTGGCTGTGGCAGAACGAGCCCATGTTCAAGGAACTGGCCGCCTGGATGCCCGAGTTCCATAAGACCGGTGCCAAGCTCTTCATTCAGCTGGCTGCCGGCTTTGGCCGTTCCATGGCCGTTACCTCCTGGATGGTCATGCTGAACAAGAATCCTCTCCTGGGCAAGCTGGCCTCTCCCTTCGTGGATGTAAGCTTCTCCTGCGCCTCCGCTTCCGCCACCCCCAACCGTTGGCAGGAAGACATGCTCTCCCGTCCCATGACTGTGGAAGAGATCCACACCATGGTCGACGCCTTCGGCAAGACCGCCAAGAAGCTGCGTGACGCCGGTGTTGACGGTGTTGAGATCCACGCTGTCCACGAAGGCTACCTGCTGGATCAGTTCACCATCGCCAACTGGAACAGCCGTACCGACCAGTACGGCGGCTCCTTCGAGAACCGTTTCCGCTTCCCTGTTGAGATCGTGCAGAGCATCAAGCGTCAGGCCGGCGCGGACTTCCCCGTTTCCCTGCGTTACTCTGTCGTTTCCAAGACCAAGAGCTGGTTCCACGGCGCCATGCCCGGTGAGGAGTACGAAGAGTTCGGCCGTGATATGGCGGAATCCGAAAAGGCCGTCAAGTACCTGGAGGAAGCCGGCTACGACTTCTTCAACTGCGATAACGGTACCTACGACGCCTGGTACTGGGCTCATCCGCCTCAGTACATGCCCGACAACTGCAACCTGGCCGATGTGGAGCACATCCGTCAGTTCACCAACGTCCCCGTGGCCTGCGCCGGTCGTATGGATCCCGTCAAGGCCGCCGAGGAGATCGCTGCCGGACGTCTGGACGCCATCGCCATCGCCCGTCAGAACCTCTGCGATCCCGACTGGATCACCAAGATCCGTCAGGGCCGTCATGAAGAGATCAAGCCCTGCATCCGCTGCCACAACGGCTGCTTCAACTTCGCCAAGTTCAAGGGTACCGCCAACATCCAGGCTCTGCCCGACTCTCTGCACCTTGGCCGCTGCGCCCTGCATCCGCCCACGATGCAGCATAACCGCTATAAGATCGTTCCCACCAAGCGCCCCAAGAAGGTCGCCATCATCGGCGCCGGCATCGGCGGCTGCGAGACTGCTCTCGTGCTGAAGAAGCGCGGTCACAACCCCGTGATCTTCGAGAAGACCGACAAGATCGGCGGCCTGTTCCTCACCGCTTCCGCCATGAGCTTCAAGGAGAACGACAAGGAGCTGCTCCGCTGGTACGAGCGTGAGATGAAGGCCCAGAACATCGACATTCGCTTCAACACCGAAGTCACCGACCTGGGCACCCTCCGCGGCTATGACGAGATCGTCGTCGCCACCGGCGCCATCCCCAGAACCATGCCCAACGTCAAGGGCTTCGAGAAGTGCATCACCTTCACCCAGCTGCTTCGCGAGAAGAAGCCCGTGGGCGACAAGGTCGTATTCTTCGGCGGCGGCCAGTCCTCCTGCGAGGCTGCTTATGAGATGATCCTCCAGGGCAAGCACCCCATCATCGTCGAGTACGCCAAGGACCTGGTTCCCGCGCAGAACGTCTGCCTGGCCAACGCCTCCTTCCTGCGTGACATGATGCTCTATAAGAAGGTTCCCACCTTCCTGGAGTCCACCATCACCGAGATCAAGGACAAGACTGTTGTCATCCGCGGCAAGGACGGCAAGGTCACCGAGATGGAGTATGACGATATCGTCAACGGCATCGGCTTTGTTCCCACTCCCGTGGGCGGCAAGGGCCCGCACATCCATCGCGTGGGCGACTGTGTCTCCATCGGCAACCTGCGCACCGCCATCTGGCGTGCCTGGGACGTGGCCATGAAGATCTAAGTCCTTCACCGGTATCCCCAATATCACAAAACCTCTTCCCCACCGGGAAGAGGTTTTTTTATCAGCATAAACGGGGCCGAAGGATCACATCCTCGCTGTCAACCTGAGCGGAGCGCAGCGAAGTCGAAAGATCTTACTGATCCGCAGCGTCATATGACAGCAGTAATGATCCAGCACACCCGAAAAGAGCATAAAAAATGATCTCCCGATCTCAGAGCCCTTGCTCCGGTGATGGGCGATCCATTTTTTATCAAACCGTTTGAGAAAAAATGCTTCAGAAAGAAATGGTGCGGAAATAGTAGTTGTAGCGAGCCTGATCATCGTGGTGGAAAAACTTGTTCATAAAGAAGCTCTCAAACTTCAGAGCGCGGAAGGAATGCAGATCCATGTTACCTCTCTCCTTTCGTTTTTTTGTTCATCGCGGGCCTGATTATACACTTTCGACCTCGAAAGTCAAGTGGTCTTTTTGCACAAACATTTCATTTATTATCGACTTTCGAGCCTTGTTTTCAGGCAAATCGTACAAAGTGCAGCCTTCGTGTTTCCGAGCTTATCGTTTCATATTCTTTTCTTTTACATCTTCGCTTTCAATGTCTAAAGAGCCGTCGAACGCGTGTCCATCCACATGTAATCCAGCCGTATTCAGTCTGCCAAACAGGTAATCTTTACTCTGTAATAGTTCTCGCCTCAACCCCATATCTCGCTCTTGCCTAGCGCCCGTATAAGGCTGATTCCTTCCCCGCCGTAGAGGCCGACGCCCTCGACGGCCGCTCAAAGCCTTCCCTGCGCACGGGGAAGCACCCTCCAGTGCGCACACTGGGGCGGATGAGGTCCCTGCTTCCGCGCAGGGAGTGATGGCCTAGGCCGGCCACTCTTGCCCTTTCGGGGATATTCACCTTCTTCCCGGATCGCTCCGCCCGCCTCGCGCTGTCATCCTGAGCGCAGGCGAAGCCGGAGTCGAAGGATCTCGCCCCCGGCGCCGACCATTGGTCGGCCGCCCAAAGCCTTCCCCGCGCACGGGGAAGGTGCCCCAGTGCGCACACTGGGGCGGATGAGGTCCCCGCTTCCGCGCAGGGAGCGATGGCCCGGACCGGCCACTCTTGCCCCTTCGGGGATATTCACCTTCTTCCCGGATCGCTCCGCCCGCCTCGCGCTGTCATCCTGAGCGCAGGCGAAGCCGGAGTCGAAGGATCTCGCCCCCGGCGCCGCGCCGTCGAGATCCTTCGTCGGGTTCCCCTCCTCAGGATGACAATTCGGGTTGGGTCCCTGCTCTCACCGTAGGGCCGACCATTGTGTCGGCCGCCCAAAGCCTTCCCCGCGCACGGGGAAGCACCCTCCAGTGCGCACACTGGAGGGTGATGAGGGAGAAAGCCGGATCTTTTCCAGCGGTAAGAACCATATACTTTTCTTCTCCCTCACCTGTCAGAGCAGTTGACGGAAAAGGTTCCGCCAAAACCGAGGGAGTTTCCTTTGTAAGGGTCCGTCCATAGGCACTCTACGTTCCGATTTCTGTGTTCCCCGATCAGCAAAATCTTAATAGTCCGGAACCGATCCCGACAAAAGGCGGAGCCCCGGTTTTCTCCCGGGGCTCCGCCCTTATGCATATTCTCTGTCACTGGATCATGGCCGCGAACTCTTCCTCGCTCAGCACCGGGATACCCAGGCTCTGGGCCTTGGTCAGCTTGCTGCCGGCATTCTCTCCCGCCACCACATAACTCGTCTTCTTGGACACCGAACCGGAGGCCTTGCCGCCGTAGCTCTCGATGATCGCCGAAGCCTCGTCCCGGGTGAACTTGCTCAAAGCCCCGGTCAGGACAAAGGTCATGCCCGCAAAGCGGTCGTCCTTCTTTTCCTCGTGGCTTTTGAAATCCACCCCGGCCTTGCGCAGCCGCTCGATCAGATCCTGGGTCTGGGGATTGTCAAACCAGTTCCGAATGAATGCAGCTGTGATCCCTCCGATATCGGGAACTCTGGTCAGCTCTTCTTCTGTCGCCTCCATCAGGGAATCCAGATCGGGATAATAGCTGGCCAGTACCTTGGCCGCCTTTTGCCCCACCTGACGGATACCGAAGCCGCAGAGAAGGCGGGACAGGCCCGCTTCCTTGCTCTTCTCAATGGCCGCGATCAGATTTTCCGCGGATTTCTTCCCCATCCGGTCCAGTTCCGCAATGGACTGCGGCTCCAGATAAAAGAGATCCGCCGCATCCTTCACCAGCCCGCTGTTAATGAGGCTCTCACACACCGAGATGCCTAGACCTTCCATGTCCATGGCTTCCCGGGAGGCAAAATGCGCCACGTTGCGCAGCCGCTGGGCCGGACACTCGGGACTGGTGCAGCGCAGGGCCGCGCCGTCCTCGTCCCGCACCACCGGCGAGCCGCACTCCGGGCAAAACTGCGGCAGCATGAAGGGGACCGTCCCCTCCGGCCGTTTCTCCTTGTTGACGGACAGCACCTCCGGGATGATCTCCCCCGCCTTCTGCAGCAGCACCGTGTCCCCGATGCGCAGGTCCAGCCGGTCGATATTATCCTGATTGTGCAGCGTCGCCGCGGAGACGGTAGTTCCAGCCAGGCGGATGGGCTCCACGATCACCTTCGGCGTCAGGACGCCCGTACGGCCCACCTGGACCACGATGTCCAGTACCCTGCTCTCTTTCTTCTCCGGCGGATACTTGAAGGCTACGGCCCATCTGGGGGCTTTGGCGGTGCTTCCGAGAGCCTGCCGCTGGGCAAGGGAGTTGATCTTGATCACGGCCCCGTCCATATCGAAGGGCAGCTCCTCCCGGTGCTCTCCCAACCATTCGATCTGGCGCACGCAGTCGCGGATGTTGTCGAAATGGGTGTAGCTCACCACGGGAAAGCCCATATCCCGCATGGCATCCAGGGTCTGGGCGTGGGTCGTGTACTCTCCTTCGGAGCTGTACTGCATGTTGAAGCAGATGATGTCCAGCTTCCGCGCTGCCGCCACCTTCGGGTCCAGCTGCCGCATGGAGCCGGCCGCCGCGTTCCGGGGGTTGGCCAGCAGCTGCTCCCCGCTGATTTCCCGCTGTGCGTTCAGCTCTTCAAACACCGCCTTGGACATATAGACTTCACCACGGACGATCAGGCGCTCCGGCGCATTCTCGATCCGCAGCGGAAGAGAGCGTACCGTGCGGAGATTCTCTGTCACATTCTCCCCTGTTACGCCGTCTCCCCGGGTCGCGCCTCGTATAAATACGCCGTTTTCATATTCCAGGGACATGGAAAGTCCGTCGATCTTCGGCTCCACCACATAGTCGTGCGCCTCTGACAGCAGCGTATCCATCCTGTCGCCGAAGGCGAACAGTTCCTCATAGGAGAACACGTCCGTCAGGCTCTCCAGCGGCACCTGGTGCTGCACCGGCTCGAACTGGCTCAGCGCCATCCCGCCCACTCTCTGGGTGGGGGAATCCGGCGTCACCAGCTCCGGGTGCTCCGCCTCCAGCGCCTTCAGCTGATTCATCAGCATGTCGTATTCATAGTCGGAGATGACCGGCGCATCCATCACATAATAGAGTTTGTTGTGATGCTCGATCTCTCTGCGCAGCTTCAGGATCTCTTTTTGTGCGTCCATAGTCTTACCCTTCGTTTCCCTCGTATTGTAAAAAGGTCTGCGGCACCTGCCCCAGCAGCACCGTGTCCGAGATCAGCACCTCAGAGCAAACCTGTGTGCTCTCCGTCCCCCAGGGCACCAGCACGTCGATATCCACGATCACCAGCAGGCTGATCTGGTGCTTGGTCTGGTTGATGCCCGCAGTCAGAATATTGTTGCGAAATTCCACATGGGAGGAGGTCAGCACCATGATCTCCACCGGGATCCCCGGTCCCCTTCCCATCAGCAGGCTGATCCCCGTCAGGTTCCCCGCCGGGATGGATACTGTGATGGTCCGGTTCTCGGTAAGCCCCACCACCCGTTCCAGCAACACCGTGGAAAGGGCGTTGATCCCGGCCATGTTGCTTCTCACGGCTGTCACTTCTCCGGCGTTGTTTTTTTCCAGCTCCACAAAGTCTTCCGCCTGATACGCTCCCTCCTGCAGCACCTGGGAGATGGCCTTGTTCACCTGCAGGATCATGATATCGCTGGCGTCCGATACCGCGATCTGGCAGGAGATCGTTTTCAGGTAGATCAGCGCCGAGATCAAAAAGCACAGGGCGGAGAGCAAAAGCAGAGCCAGCGGGAGCAAAGCCTTGCTCCCCTTCTTTTCTTCTCGGGACAGTCTGACGTGTCTTCGCCAAAAAGGTCTTCGATACATGGGAGTTCACCTCCCGGTATCTTATGCGCCTTCCGCCTCCAACATGGCAGAAACCGCCATCATGATCCCGAGCTTTCCGGATTCGTAGGTCAGTCCGCCCTGCATATAGACGATGTAGGGCTCCCGCATGGGTCCGTCAGCCGAGAGCTCTATAGAGGAACCCTGGACAAAGGCTCCCGCCGCCATGATCACCGGGCAGTCATAGCCCGGCATGGGCCAGGGCTCCGGCGTCACATAGGAATCCACCGGGGCTCCCGCCTGGATCCCCAGGCAGAAGCGCTTCATCTTCTCCGCATCGCCCAGCTTGATCATCTGGATGATGTCGGAGCGCTTCTCGTTCACGGCGGGCGAGCTCTCCAGGCCCATCTGCTCCATCATGGCCGCGCAGAAAACCGCCGTCTTCAGCGCCTGGGCCACGATGTGGGGCGCCATAAAAAGGCCCTGGAACAAGAGGCGGTTGTTCCCAAGCGTAGAGCCGCACTCTCCGCCGATACCCGGCGTGGTCAGCCGCATAGCAGCCCGGTCCACCAGCTCCTTCGTGCCCGCCACATAACCGCCGGTGGGCGCGATGCCGCCGCCGGGATTCTTGATCAGCGACCCTGCCACGATGTCCGCTCCCACATGGGTCGGTTCGATCACGTCGGTAAACTCACCGTAGCAGTTATCCACCATGATATGAGCCTTGACATTCACCCTCCGCACCGCTTTGCAGATCTCTCCGATCTCCTCAACGGTCAGGGC
>ONCI01000022.1 GCA_900316255.1 uncultured Eubacteriales bacterium
TGCAGGCAGTAGCTCACCACGCTGCCCGCCGCGCTGCCGCGGCCGGGGCCCACGGGGATGCCGTTGCGCTTGGCATAGCCGATGAAGTCCGAGACGATGAGGAAGTAGTCCACAAAGCCCATCTTTTCGATCATGCTGAGCTCGTAGTCCAGCTGCTTGTGCACCTGGGGCCGGTCCGGGTAGCGCTCGGCAAAGCCCTGCTCGCAGAGCTTGCGGAGATAAGCGGCGCTGTCCGTCTCCCCTGCCGGCAGCTTGAAGCGGGGCAGGTAATAGTGGCCGAAGGTAAAGTCGAAGCGGCAGCGCCGGGCGATTTTCTCGGTGTTGTCCGCCGCCTCGGGATGCTCCGGGAAGAGAGCGCGCATCTGCTCCTCGCTCTTGAGATAGAGCTCCTGGCTCTCGAAGCGCATGCGGTTGTCCTCGTTCACGGTCTTGCCCGTCTGGATGCACATGAGCACGTCCTGATAATAGGCGTCGTCCTGCTCGATGTAGTGGGCGTCGTTGGTGAGGGCCAGGGGGATCCGGGTCTCCTCGGAGAGGCGGATCAGCTCCTTGGCTGCCTGCTTTTCCTCCGGGATGCCGTGGTCCTGGATCTCCAGATAGAAATTCTCCGGTCCGAAGAGCTCCCGCAGCTCCAGGGCCTTTTTCTTTGCCCGCTCATAGTCCCCGTGGATCAGGGCCTGGGGGATCTCCCCCGCGAGGCACCCGGAGAGGCAGATCAGGCCTTCGGCGTGCTCGTGCAGCAGCTCCCAGTCGATGCGGGGCTTGATGTAGAAGCCCTCGGTAAAGCCGCAGGACACCAGGTAGCACAGGTTCCGGTAGCCCCGCTCGTTCCGGCACAGGAGGATCAGGTGAGAATAGTTGTTGTCCGTGCCGTGCTCCTTCTGGAAGCGGCTCCGGGGCGCCACATAGACTTCGCAGCCGATGATGGGCTGGATCCCCTCGGCGAGGCAGGCCTTGTAAAAGGCCACAGCGCCGTACATGACCCCGTGATCCGTGACAGCCAATGCAGTCTGTCCCAGCTCCTTGGCCTTCTTCGCGATCCGGTCGATGCGGCAGGCCCCGTCCAGCAGGGAGAACTCGGTATGCACATGGAGGTGGACAAAAGACATTTCAATTCCTCCCTTTGGTCGGAATGAGTTTTTAGTTTTTAGTTTCTAGGGGTGCTGGTCTCAGCCGTGAATGATTGAACTGGAATCTATTGAAACATCTGGGCCAGATTGTATGCTTACCGGGGTTCACAGGAATGCCGGGATTGAAACATACAGCCCGGACTACAGCCCTAAAAACTAGAAACCAGAAACTAAAAACTATCTTTCTCCGCAAGCTCCATCAGCTTGCGCAGCCGATGGTTCAGACAGCTCTTGGTCACCGGCGGGTCGGAGAGCCGGGCCAGATCCGCAAGGCTGGCCTCGGGATTGGCGATGCGCAGCATGGCCGCCTGCTGCAGAGGCTCCGGCAGCTCATAGAGCCCGCCGTAAGCCTTGGCCACGGCGCGGATGGCGTCGATCTGCTCCTGGGCAGCCAGGACGGTCTTGTCGGCGTTGGCGGTGTCGCAGTTGATGCGCCGGGTGACCAGGTTGCGCATCTCCTTGTCCACCTTGGCAGTCATCACATTCATAGCGGACACCGGCGCCCCGATCTGGGTGAGAAAATCCGCAATGGCGTCCGCTTTTTTGAAATACAGGAGGCTGTTGCCTCTTCGCTGGGTCTCTTTGGGCTCAAAGCCCAGGTCCAGCAGCAGGGACAGGGTCTCCCGGCTCACGTTCCGGTGTGGGGTGGCCAGCTCCAGATGGCCGCGCTTTTCCGGGTCGGTGACGCTGCCGCCGGCCAGGAATGCGCCCCGGGCGAAGGCCTCCACGCAGCCCCCTTCCTCCAGCACGCCGAAGTTCACGTGGTGGGCCAGGGTGGCGTCGATCTCCCCGCCGAAGGCGTCAAAGATTTTTTTGAGCTTCTCCCGGTCGTCTATGGCAAAGCTGCGCTTCTCGGCGGCCTTCTCATCGGGCAGCCGGTCAAAACTCAGGGAAAAGGCCCGGCGGAAGAGCCTGGGCAGCCGCTCGGCAAAGGCGGGGCTTGCGGTGATGATGCGCAGTTCCCGAGGAGAAAAGCTGTTGCAGTAGAGCAGCACCCCGTAGCACTCCGCCAGAGCGATATTCTTCTTATCCAGGGGCTGTCTGCACAGCTCCGCCTTGACTTCGGAGGAAAATGACATTCCAATCATCCTTCGTTTCTAGTTTCTAGTTTCTAGTTTTTAGTTTTTAGGGTTGCTGGATTTCAAGCCCACAGTTCAGGTTCCATCCCTAGAAACTAAAAACTAAAATCTATTCACTTTTCAATATCCCTGTGGACATTGACACATGCAACGCCCTTGTCCTCCAGGGCCTGGCGCAGAGCGTTGGCGATGGCGACGCTGCGGTGACGTCCGCCGGTGCAGCCGATGGCCACCACCAGGTTCACCTTCCCCTCCTCCACATAGTGGGGGATGAGGAAGTCCAGCATCTTCGTGAGCATGTCCATGAAGGTCCCGGTCTGGGGATAGCTGAACACAAAGTCCGAGACCGGCTTATCCAGCCCCGAGAGGGGGCGGAGATTTTCCACATAAAAGGGATTGGGCAGAAAGCGCACGTCAAAGACCAGGTCCGCGTCTATGGGGATGCCGTGCTTGTAGCCGAAGGACATGGCCGTGACCTGCAGCTCCCGCTTCTGCCCGGCGGCGGCAAAGAGGCTGAACATGCGGCTCTGCAGCTGACCCAGGGTGAGCTGGGAGCTGTTGAGCACCACGTCCGCCCGGGCCTTGATGGGAGCCAGCAGCTCCTCCTCCCGGGCCACGGCCTGCTCCAGGGTGACGCCCTTTCCCGCCAGCGGATGAGGCCGGCGGGATTCCTTGTAGCGCCGCACCAGGGTGCGCAGGTCCGCGTCCATGTAGAGGATGCGCACCGTGCAGCCCTCCATGGCCTGCAGCTCATCCAGGGTGCCCAGGAGCTCGCCGAAGCCGTCCCGCTCCCGCACGTCGGTGACCAGGGCCACCTTGTCATAGCGGCCGTGGGCGTCCAGGCAGAGCTCGGCAAAGCGGGGCATCAGCGCAACGGGCATGTTGTCCACGCAGTAGTAATCCAGGTCCTCCAGCACATCCGCCGCCCGGCTCTTGCCGGCGCCGGAAAGGCCGGTGATGATGAGAAATTCCATAACTGACCCTCTTTTGTAATGGTATGGCCCGCATCTTGTGCTTCCCCCAGCGGGGGAAGCTGTCACAATGCGTCTCCCGCAAGCATTGTGACTGATGAGGGAGAATCTTATCGTTTCTACAGCAGACAAAGATCCTAGACCCCGGAAACGCTCTCCCTCATCCGCCCCAGTGTGCGCACTGGGGCACCTTCCCCCGCTGGGGGAAGGACAATGCTGTCTCACTCTGCCGGTGCGTTCACCGTGATATGGTTCTTATGCGCCTTGGGGCTGTGGTCCTCCAGCTTGTAGTCCGGCGGGAGGATGATGACCTCCGGCTCCAGCCGCACGCCGCTCTTTTCATAGACGGTGTTGCGCACCTGCATCATCAGGTCGTACACATCGTGGGAGGTGGCGCCCCCTACGTTCACCACAAAGCCGGCGTGCTTCTCGCTGACCTGGGCGCCGCCCACGGTGAAGCCCTTGAGCCCCGCCTGCTCGATGAGGGCCCCGGCGAAGTTCCCCTCCGGGCGCTTGAAGGCGCTGCCGGCGGAGGGCAGCTCCAGGGGCTGCTTGGCCCGGCGCTTTTCGTTCATCTCCCGCATCTTTGCGGCGATCTCGTCCCTGTCACCCGGCTGCAGGCGGAACACCGCGCTGAGGATCACATAGCCGCCGCGGGTATTGAACAGGCTCTTGCGATAGGAAAAGGCGCATTGCTCCGCCGGGAGCTCATAGAGCCCCTGGTCCGGGGAATAGAGGCAGACCACGCTCTCCACCACGTCCTTCATCTCTCCGCCGTAGGCTCCGGCGTTGATGAAGCAGCCGCCGCCCACGCTGCCCGGGATGCCGGAGGCAAACTCCAGGCCCTGCAGGCCGTTCTGCTGGGCAAAGCTCGAAAGCCGGGAGAGGGAGACCCCCGCCTCGGCATAGATGGCCCCGTCGGGCAGCAGAAAGAGATTCTGCAGCTTTTCGGTGCTGATGAGGAAGAGCTGCTGCAGTCCCTCGTCCGGGAAGAGCAGATTGGTGCCGTTGCCCAGGATAAAGGGCATGAGTTCGTTGTCCTTCAAAATGCTGCAGGCCTTGGCCAGGGAGCTCACGCTCTCCGGCACGGCCAGGGCCCGGGCGGGGCCGCCGATTCGGAAGGAGCAGTGGGCGGAAAGAGGCTCCTGCTCCAGCAGGGTCATCCCCGGCAGGGCTTCCTTGATCTCGGCAATGGCTTTTTCCAGGTTTTCCATTCTCTTCTCCTTAAAAGCTTCCCTTGTCGATGGCCTGGTCGTGTTCGGCGGCCAGGGCCTCGGCGGCGTTGAAGCCCATCTTCTTCTGGCGGTTGTTCATGGCGGCCAGCTCCAGGATCACGGCCAGGTTCCGGCCCGGGGTCACCGGGATGGTGACGCAGGGCAGCTCCACGCCAAGGATGGTCTCCGTCTCGCTGGAGAGGCCAAGCCGGTCATAGGCCTTGCCGGGGACCCAGTTTTCCATCTTCACCACCAGGTCGATGCCGGTGCTGGGCTTCACCGCGCCCACGCCGTAGATGTGCCGCACGTTGATGACGCCAATGCCTCTCAGTTCCATGTAATAGCGGATGATCTCCGGGGCGGTGCCCACCAGGTGGCTGCGGTGGACTTTTTTGATCTCCACCGCGTCGTCCGCCACCAGACGGTGGCCGCGCTTGATGAGCTCCAGGGCGGTCTCGCTCTTGCCGATGCCGCTGTCCCCCATCAGAAGGACGCCTTCGCCGTAGATTTCCACCAGCACCCCGTGGGTGGTGAGCCGGGGGGCCAGGTAGTTGTGCAGCGCCGCAATGACATTGGACTGGAAGTCCGAGGTGTCCTCGTCGGTGACGAAGAGGTTGCGGTCATAACGCTCGGCCATCTCCACGCATTCCGGCGAGGGGGTGACCCCGTGGCAGACCACCAGGGCCGCGATGTCATAGGCCATGAAGCGCTCATAGGCCTTCCTCCGCTCCTCCCGGCTCAGGGTGTTGAGATAGGTGGACTCCACCCGGCCGATGATCTGGAGGCGGCGGGGATCGAAATAGTTGTAAAATCCGGTGAGCTGCATGGCGGGGCGGTTCACGTCCGCCGTGGTCAGCACCGCCTGCTCATAGTCCTTGGAGAGATGGATGGGGTGCAGATTGTGCTCCTGCACGATGGTCTTGAGCTTCACGGAATACTTGCTTCTCATGGCATGACCTCCGATCAATGCTGATTCACTTTATTCTACTCATTTTCCCGCTCTTTGGCAAGGGCTTTCCACCCATCCGGGTGTTTTCTTTCCAAGCGGGAGCTGCAAAACGAAAAGCCAGTCGAAGGCCTTGGTTTTCGCGTAGGGGAGGGGCTCGCCCCTCCCGGCAGCACCATGCACCGTCAAAAAAAGAGTCGGCAAACTCGCAGATTGTACGGATTTGCCGAACATTTCCTGCTATATAAACCTTGCTTCCGCCGGGAGGGCACAAGGCCCTCCCCTACGGCGCTTACCGGGCCATAGGCCTTTTGCAAGCCTGTTTTTCCGTGATTTCTTCAGGGCAGCACGCGCGCATCGCGGCAATCCAGCTTTCTTCTCTCCCCCGCGGCTTTCCCGCCTCCCTGCATGGGGACGCGGATCAGCATGTGGTTCATGTTGAGCATGCTGGTATAGCCGGCCTCCTCCGCCATGGAGAACACCAGCTTCAGACCCAGGCCCCGCTCCGGGCTCGCCTCCATCTGCTCCAGGCTCTTCCGCTTCTCCGCCGGGTCGAAGAGGACGCAGTTGTCGTAGATCCGCAGGGTGACGACCCCATCGCGGATCAGGGCAAAGACCGCGGCCGCCCGCTCCCGGGGACGGAAGAGGCTGTGCTCCGCGGCGGACTTGGGAAAGCCGTGCTGCACGATGTTGACGCAGATCTCCTCGGTGAAGAGGGCGACGGCATTGGCCGTCCGCCCATCGGCGCCCCGGGCCAGAAGCGCCTGCCGCAGCGCCTCGCTGCAGCGCACCGCGTCCTCGACGCTCTCCACCGTTTCCCTTGCGGCCACGTCGATCTCCCCGGCGGGGATGCAGGCGGAGACGTGCAGGATGTCCCGCAGCGCCGCCGGGCGGTGCAGCGCGCGGCAGAGCCGGAGATAGAAGATCCCCAGGGTCAGCAGCAGGGCCAGGGGCGTACTGAGGATCACGCCCGCCGCCCCGAAGCGCAGGCCCAGCAGCACCGCCAGAGGCAGGTACAGCAGGGTCTGGCCGCAGAAGGACATGGCGTTGGCCTCCTTCCGCCTGCCGATGCTCTGCAGATAGGAGGTGACCATCTCAAAGCAGACGTAAAAGGGCATCTGCAGCAGCATGCAGCGGATGCAGAGCACGGAGACGCGCAGGGTCTCCGCATCCTCCTTCAGCAGCAGCCGGGCAAAGGCGGGGGCGAAGGCAAAGCTCAGCGCCGTGAAGCCCAGAACGAGCAGCAGATGCCAAAGCTGCTTCCTCCCCAGGGCCAGCAGCCCCTCCTCATCCCCGGTGGCGATATAGGCGCCGGAGAGCAGGTACAGCGAGGAGGCCGCCCCCAGGCTCAGGGTGGTGAGGATGCTGATCAGCATATTGCCCAGGGTCTTTCCCGCCATGGCCGCCCCCGCGGCGGTGGCCAGCACGATCATATTGGCGATCACGTCCCCGGCCATGCGGAAAAAGCGCTTCACCGCCTCCGGCATGCCCTGCCGCAAAAGAGCGGAGAGCATCGAAACATCAAAGTACCGCTGGGAAAGCCCCAGCTTCGCCTTGCCGAATACCAGGAAGGAGAGCATCCAGCCCATGCCCAGGAAGTTGGAGAGCGCGGTGGATAGGCCGATGCCCCAGCTGCCGAGACGCAGCAGCACCGCCAGAAGGTCCAGGGCCACGTTCGCCAGGAAGATGAGCCAGATTGCCTGGCTCACACGCCTGCCGCCGCCGTAGAGCTGCGCCGCCGGCGCCAGCACCAGGTTCAGCACCATGGCAAGGGTGCCCACGGAGAGGCCCCGCAGATAGGCCGCCGCCTCCGGCAGCAGGGAGGCGTTCTGCCCCCTGGCTCCCAGGAAGGTGCAGATGGGGCCGGCGAAGAGCCAGGTCCCAGCGGTGAGGAGGGCGGAGACCGTCAGCGCGTGATAAAAGGCCGTGACAAAGGCCCGGCGGGAGCGCTCCAGCTCCCCCTCCGCATAGGCTGCGGCGCAGAGCGACTGGCAGCCCGTGCTGATGAGCCCGCCGATCAGCGAAGTCAGGGTCCCGAAGGGCAGCACCAGCCCCATGGCGGCAGAAGAGTCCGCCCCATAGGCCCGGGCCATGATGATCCCGTCGATGGTGCTCGCCCCCATTTTGGACAGGGCGATCAGGGTCATGAGCAGCAAAGTCTGCCGCCAGAGGAGCTCAAAGAGCCGGTTTTGCTGTTTTTTGCTTTTCGTTTTCATTCCCATGTAAAGGCGATCCCCAGCTTCTCCAGCTCTCCGGTCAGCGCCGGGAGGAAGGAGCTGTTCTTTTCGGACAGCATGAGATTGAATACCAGTCCGTCCCCGAAGCACAGGGCCACGATGCCGATCCCGCCCTCCAGCTCCATGGCGATGTTCACCGATTCCAGATAGCGGTCGCAGGCGCCCAGGGAGAAGCTGCCCAGATAGGACACCATGGGAACGCTGGCAGCCCGGGCCGCCATCACGGCCCGTTTTTCCTGGATGCTGCCTTCCCGGTTGAAGCGCAGCATCTCCTGCTTCCAGGCATGGAAGCGGTTCATCTGGTACTCCTCGGAGGACTGGATCATGAGCATCCCCTTGAAGCAGCTGGCCTGCCGGGGGAAGGGCATGGATCTGAGCTTTTCGGAGAAAACATACTGGACGGAGGAGACGCAGTTTTGCATGGTCCTCTCACAGCCCAGCATGGGCCGGAGGTTGATGGGGCACTTCACCACCACGCAGTCTCCCTTGTCCTCCCGCCAGCTGTCCACGGCTCTGGCCAGCAGCAGCGAAAGGATGCCGGAAACACTGCCCTCGTTCTGCCGGCTCACGGCCAGCACCTCCTCCAGGGAGAGGCTCAGCAGCCTGCGGCGGGAGACGTAGCTGTCCAGACTCTCCGGCTGCAGCTGAAAGGCAGGGGGCACACGGAAGGGGAAGCTCCGGTCCCAGGGGCGGGCAAAGGCAAAGGGATCGGCATACTCGCTCCCGTCCGGCGAGCGCAGCGCCGGGAGATCCACGTCCTCCTTCACCAGGGCAAAATAGCGCAGGAGGAGCTGCCGGGTCACCTCCACCAGGCCCAGCCCGTCGCAGAGACCGTGAAAGAGGCGCAGATAGAGGCGGTTTTCCCAAAAGGCAATGCTCCACAGAAAGCCCCCGTTCTCCGGCGCCTCCAGGCTCGAAAAGCCGGGATTTGGGCGCACGGAGAAGGGCGCGTCGTTTTCCGTGAGCAGATAGCGGCTGCCGTCCTCGCTTTTCATGCGGGTATAGTCCAGGAAGGGAAGCTGCTCTCTCACCCTGTCTGCGGCGGTCTGCAGCGCCGCGCCGTCTATGTTCTCCCGCAGCGCAAGCTGCAGCTCCATGGCGCAGCGGTCCAGATCCCGGCGGTAGAACCAATAGGCTCCCGTGCTGATCTCCCGGCTCACGGCAGTCCCTCCCTTCCACAGAATCGTTTTTCTGATGATAGCACAGGAAGCGTTTTTATACAACAAGCTGCGGGGATTCCTATGCCCCGCGAAAAGTTTTTTGCCCGGAGCGAAAAATTATGCTTGCATTTGCCCGGGCCGTCTGCTATTATATATGAGCTGTCTTTCCGCCGGAAAGCGGTGAAACACGAGCAAGGAGGTGCTTCAACTTATGGCAAAGTGCCAGTTCTGCGACAAGGATGTGGCCTTCGGCATCAAGGTCAGCCATTCTCACAGACGCTCCAACCGTACTTGGAAGCCGAATGTGAAGCGCGTCAAGGCCATCGTGGACGGCTCTCCCAAGCATGTCTACGTCTGCACTCGCTGCCTGCGCAGCGGCAAGGTCACCCGCGCTGTGTAATCTGATCATTACCCGAAACAAGCCTGTCGTGTCAGCGACGGGCTTTTTCGGTTTCTTGGGACGTTTCGCCCCTTTTCCGCTCTTTTCGATTTGATTCTGGAAAGGATTGAAACATGCGCAACGAAATTCCCTGGAAGGAGTATTGCTCCCTCCGGCCGGCCGATCTGAAAAAGCCGGAATACCGGCATCTCTGGTGGCTGCTCTACTGGCCCGCGGAGCTCTCTTTCTTTACGCTGGCCGGGCGGCTGCCCTGGCCCTACCACCCCGTCTATTCTCCGCTGGATGACGCGATCCCCTTCTCCGAGATCTGGGTCATCCCCTACTGTCTCTGGTTTCTCTGCGCCGTCTTTACGGTGTTTTACACCGTGAGCCGGGATATCCGGGTCTTCCGGCGCTTCACGGACTACATGATCGTCACCATCCTCCTGGCGGGGGCGGTGTACCTGATCTGGCCGAACTATTTCCCCGGCCGCCCGGTGGAAGCCCTGGGCTGGCCCGGCACCGTTGCAGCCTATTATCAGGCCATGCCCCGGAAGAATCTTTTCACCCTGGCGCTGAGCTTCATCTACTTCACCGACCCGCCCCGCAACGCCTTCCCCTCGGAGCATGTGGTGGTGGCTCTGGGCATGGTCTTCGCGGTCCTGGACTCCGAAAAGCTGCGCAGGCCCGGCTTCTCGGTCCCCTTCGTGCTGCTGCAGCTGCTCATCTGTCTGAGCATCACTTTTACCAAGCAGCACTCCGCGCTGGATATCCTGGGCGCCCTGCCGGTGGCTCTCGTCGGCTGGGTCCTGGCTTTCTCCCCCTGGGTCCGCCGCCCCCGGACTGTTTAGTTTCTAATTTTTAGTATTCAGGATAACACAAAACTGTGAACCCTCATGGGTTCACAGTTTTTTCCAGGATGGATTGACAAAAGTCTGACATTGTTGTACAATTGCTTCGATTTTTTGAAGAATGTCGTGCCGACGGAAAGAGGCAGCCTATGGATCTGTTCGAAAAATGCAGGAATTACACCCTGGCCCGGCAGTACCGGGAACTGGGGATCTATCCCTATTTCCACGCGCTGGAATCCCGGCAGGACGTGGAGGTCATCATGGAGGGCAAGCGGCGGATCATGCTGGGCTCCAACAACTACCTGGGGCTCACCACCGAGCCTGAGGTGGTGGAGGCGGGCATCCGCGCCTTCGAGACCCTGGGCACCGGCTGCTCCGGCTCCCGCTTTCTGAACGGGACCCTGCAGATGCACCTGGAACTGGAGCGGGAGCTGGCCGCCTTTGTGCACAAGGAAGGGGCCGTCACCTTCTCCACCGGCTTTCAGTCCAACCTTGGCATCATCAGCGCCCTGGTGGGCCGGGGGGACTATGTGATCTGCGACCGGGAAAACCACGCCAGTATCTATGACGGCTGCAAGCTATCCTACGGCAAGATGATGCGCTACAAGCACAACGACATGGAGGAGCTGGAGAGTATCCTCTCCCGGATCCCGGAAACGGCGGGCCGCCTCATCGTCACCGACGGCGTCTTCTCCATGGGCGGCGACATCGCAAACCTGCCCCGGATCTGCGCCCTGGCGGAAAAGTACGGCGCCCGGGTCATGGTGGACGACGCCCACGGTCTGGGCGTCATCGGCGAAGGGGGCCGGGGCACCGCCAGCTACTTCGGGCTGGAGGACAAGGTGGACGTGATCATGGGCACCTTCTCCAAGTCCCTGGCAAGCCTGGGCGGCTACATGGCGGCCTCGGAGGAGGTCTGCGACTATGTGCGCCACAACTCCCGCCCCTTCATGTTCTCCGCCTCCATCCCGCCCTCCGCCTGCGCCACGGCCCTGGCCGCCCTGCGCTATCTGGAAGCCCACCCGGAGCGCCCAAAGCGCCTGCTGGAGCTGGCCGCCTATGCCCGGAAGGGCTTCAAGGCCGCGGGACTGCAGATCCGGGAGTCGGACACCCCCATTGTGCCCATCTTCACCTACGAGCCCGTCCGCACCCTGGAGAAGAATAAGGAGCTCTACGAGGCGGGACTCTATGTGAACCCCGTGCTGCCCCCCGCCTGCGCGCCGGGCGAGTGCCTGCTGCGCACCAGCTACATGGCCACCCACACCGAGGCGCTCATCGACGAGGCGGTGGCGATCGCCGCCCGGGTCCTCCTGGCGGATTGAGTTTTTAGTTTTTAGTTTCTAGAAGAACGAACACACCCCGGAAGCATTGCTTCCGGGGTGTGTTGCTAAAAACTAAAAACTAAAATCTAAAAACTATACATCAGAACTTGCCCAGGGAGCCGGAGTTCTTCTGGTTCGGCATGTACTCGTCCCGCTTGCCGGGGAGGATGGCGTTGAGCAGGATGCCCACGATGGAGGCGATGGCCAGGCCGGAGAGGGCGATCTTCATGTCGCCGATCATAAAGGCGATGGCGCCGGTGGCGTTGTTGCCGGCAGTGGTGATATCCGCGCCCAGGGAACCGGAGAAGTTGACGCCCAGGGCCAGGCCCAGGATGACAGCAGCCACGATGACGTTCCGGGACTTCTGGAAGTCGGTGTGGTTCTCCACCATGTTGCGCACGCCCACCGCGGAGATCATGCCGTAGAGGATGATGGACACGCCGCCGATGGTGGCAGCGGGCATGGCGGAGATGAGGGCCGCGAACTTGGGGCAGAAGGAGAGGACGATGGCATACAGGGCCGCCAGGCGCACGACCTTGGGGTCATAGACCTTGGTGAGCACCAGCACGCCGGTGTTCTCGCCGTAGGTGGTGTTGGCCGGGGCGCCGAAGAGGGCCGCGATGGAGGTGCCCACGCCGTCGCCGATGAGGGTGCGGTGCAGGCCCGGATCCTCGATCAGGTTCTTCTCGATGGTGCCGCCGATGGCGGAGATATCGCCCACATGCTCCATCATGGTGGCAAAGGCGATGGGGACGATCATGATGATGGAGGAGACCAGCAGGCCGGCATTGAAGTTCTCAGCGCCGAAGAGGCTGAACACGGTGTTTTCCATCTTGACGGGCAGACCGATCCAGGCGGCTTCCTTCACGCCGGAGAAGTCCACGTTGCCGGTGAGGGCGGCGATCAGGTAGGAGACCAGAACACCCATGAGGATGGGGACGATCTTGATCATGCCCTTGCCCCAGATATTGCAGACGATGACGACCACGATGGCAGCCAGGGCGATGGGCCAGTTGGTGGAGCAGTTGTTGATGGCGGAGGGGGCCAGGATCAGGCCGATGGCGATGATGATGGGGCCGGTGACCACAGGCGGGAAGAAGCGCATCACGTTCTTGGAGCCGAAGGCCTTGCAGATCAGGGACAGCACCAGGTACAGCAGACCCGCGCAGGCCACGCCCACGCAGGCGTAGGGCAGGGATTCGGCCTGGCTGAGACCCAGCTCGGCGCCAGAGGCCACGACGGCGAAGTAGCCGCCCAGGAAGGCGAAGGAGGAGCCCAGGAACACGGGGACCTTCCGGCCGGTGACCAGGTGCATGAACAGGGTGGCAAGGCCGGCGAAGAGCAGGGTGGCGGAGACGCTCAGCCCCGTCAGGATGGGGACCAGCACCGTGGCGCCGAACATGGCGAACAGGTGCTGCAGGCCCAGCACCAGCATCTTCGGGGTGCCGAGGACTTTTGCGTCGTAAATGGGCTCGTCAAACTGAGCCTTTTTTTCTTTACCCATGATGAATACCTCTCTTTTTCTATGTTGAGTTTTTTGCTGACTGATTTACTTTGCCGTGTCCATCAGGTAGACCCCGGTCTCCCCGTCAAACTCCGGCAGGCGGACCTCCACCAGCTCCTGGCGGGAGGTTGGCAGATTCTTGCCCACATAGTCCGGCCGGATGGGCAGCTCCCGGTGGCCCCGGTCCACAGCCACGGCCAACTGGATGCTCCGGGGACGGCCGCAGGAGAAGATGGCCTCGATGGCGGCCCGGGCGGTGCGGCCGGTGTAGATCACATCGTCCACCAGCACCAGGTCCCGGTCGTTCACGTCAAAGGGCAGCTCGGTACGGCGCAGCTCCGGCATCTCCTGGAGCCGGCTCAGATCGTCCCGGTAAAAGGAGATGTCCACACTGCCCACGGGGACCGTCCGATCCTCGATTTTTTGGATGTTTTCGGCGATGCGGCGGGCAATGGGCTCGCCCCGGCGGCGCACCCCCACCAGGCACAGGTTCTCCGCGCCCTTGTTGTGCTCCACGATCTCATGGGCGATGCGCATCAGGGCCCGGTTCAGCCCGGCCTCGTCCTGGATCTGCGCTTTGAGCTTCATGCTGGCTCCTTCCCTTCAGGGCAAGAAAAAATGCCCTGCCTCCCGGCAAGACACACAAAGGCGCAGATGCGGCTTCCCCGCACCCGTCCGCTATGAGCGATTTTGCCGGTCTCTCTGTACCGATGCTTAAAAATCTCTTGTTCGTGGGGCATTATACGGCACAATCGGCGGAAAAGCAAGAGCCCTGCCGAAGTTTGGCGGCTGCCACAAAGCCGACCTGCCCGACCCGCGCATTTTCTCCATCTGGCACAAAGGGAGTTTTGCGTTTTGAGATTTCATTTTTGATACTTGAGCTTTGAGAAAACGGTGGGCTGCGCGGCATAGTCCAAGAGCCCGCAGGTCTGTGATTCCCCCAATGGGGACTGTTGCAGGCAAAAGAGGCGCGAAGCGACACTGTCTCAGCGCGATCCCCCGCGAGCGCTGAGACTGATGAGGGAGACGCCGGTCGCCCATCGTCTCCGATCCTCACGCACTCCTCCGTCTCCGCCGTAGGGGCCGGCGTCCTCGACGGCCCGGCAGAACAAGTTCCGTCAAACAAACGCTTTGGGCGAATCCGCATCCAGCCCGGATACGGATTCGCCCAAAATTCATCTTCGTCCAGCCATGCCCCGCGCGGGACGTCCGGGAGGCCGTCCCCTACGATGAAACAGGCCTTCCGCTGTATGGGCAGCTATCAGCTGCCCGTTGACCCGCGCTCTGAAGGACTATCTCCGCGGCGCGAGGCGGACGCCGGAAGAGGGCCGTCTCACCGTCGGCTCGCAGAGGCAGCCCCCTATCGGCCTTCGGCCACTCCCCCCCAAGGGGAAGCGAGGGCACGCGCCTTTTGAATTATCGTTTTTCGATATTTTTTCGTTGACAAACAATATTCTCTGTGCTATGCTCAGGGCAACGAAAGGAGGGAGGCTCTATGCAGGACTGGCTCAAAAGCAGGAGCCTGCTGTTCTCTCAGATCTTTGTCGTCTTTTTCGCCCTGCTGCTTCTTTCCCTGGACCTGGGCTGCGTGCCCATCGTGCGCTGGTTTGCCGCCCTGCGCGGCATGGGCGATACCAGCCGCCGGGGCTTTCTCGTAGTGCTGCTGCTCTGCAGCGTGTTCGGCTGGGTGCTGCTCTTTGCCATGTGGCGGCTGCTGGGCAATCTCCGCCGTGCCCAGGTCTTCACCGTGCAGAACATCCGCCTGCTGCGCACGGTAAGCCTCTGCTGCGCCGCGGCGTCGCTCTTCTGCGTGGCCGGCTGCTTCTTCTACCTGCCCTTCCTGCTGGCGGTGGCCGCGGCGGGCTTCATGGCCCTCATCGTCCGCATCGTGGAAAACGTCTTTCAAAAGGCGCTGGACATGAAGAACGAGCTGGATCTGACGATTTAAGGGACGAGCATGGAGATACGGATCAATCTGGACGTGATGATGGCCAGGCGCAAGATCGGCAGCGCGGAGCTGGCCGAGCGCATCGGCATCACCCCCGCGAACCTGTCCATCCTGAAAACCGGCAAGGCCAAGGCCGTGCGCTTCACCACCCTCATGGCACTCTGCCATGAGCTGCAGTGCCAGCCCGGGGATCTATTGGAATTCGTGGACGACGGGGAGGAATGAAGCGCGGCTGCAGCGCGCAAAGAAAGGCCTTCCCCCAGCGGGGACTTTTGCCGTCCGCAAAAACTGCCAGTGGCAGTTTTTGCAGGCAAAAGAGGCGCGAAGCGACAAGTGTCACCCGCCGTACCCCGCGAGGCGGATGACGGATGAGGGAGATATGTTCCTCTTGCATAAAGATCCGGGGTTTCGCTCGTCGATACTTCTCCCTCACCTGTCAGCTTCGCTGACATCCTCCCCCGCTGGGGGAAGAACAGTGGGCGGCCAGTTGGCCGCCGAAGACGACACCGCAACTTTTCACTTTTATCCGAAAGGAGAATACTATGACCGATCATGATTTGCCGGGGGGCTCCGCGCCCGCCGGAGGGATTTCTGCGCCCTCGGAAGATATTACGCCTCAGGCTCAGGGCTGGGCCATCCCTGTGAACACGACGCCGCCCGTGCCCGGCTTTTCCGCCTCCTGGAAGGAGATCGCCGCAGCTATCGCCAGCTATTTTCTGGCCTGGTGGTATCTCTGGGACGCGGGTTTTCTCTTCGAATCTCCGGACGGCGTCCTGCCCTGGTTCTGGACGCTGCTCTTCGTGCTGGGCTTTGTTGGCCTCACGGAATTTCTCCATTGGGAGCAGAAGCGTCCCCGGGAGAGCTGGATCTGGCTGGGCTGTCTGGGACTCATCACCCTCAGCATCCTGCTGGACCGGGACGGTGTCTGGGATATCGGCCAGCGGGGCCTCTTCCTGCACCTGGCGGCGGTGTACTGGCTGCTCTGCCGCGGCGGAAGGCTGGCGGAAGGCGAAAGCGGCCATCTGCTGCTTCTGGATGGGATCCACGGCTTTGTGATTTTCCCCTTCTATCACTTTTATCTGCGCATCCGCTGCCTCTGGTTCGAGGCAAGGAGCCTGGCCCGGGGCAGGGTCCGGGTCAGGTGGGCCACCGTACTGTGGTCTCTGCTGGCTCTGGCCTGTGCGCTGGGGCTCTTCGCCATCGCCGTGAGCCTTTTGTCCAAGGCGGACGCCGGTTTTCATCAGCTCATGGGCCGGGCGGCGGACTGGTTCCGCTTTGACTGGAACGGGGAATGGCTCTTCAAGTTCCTGCTCAGCCTGCCCGTGGGGCAGTATCTCTTCGGTCTCATCGCCGGCTCCCGCCGGGAGGACCCGGAGATCCTGCGGGAGCGGGGCCGGGGCCTCTGCGCCTGGGTGGAGAGCCTGCGCAAGGTGCCGAATCTGGTGTGGACGCTGCTCACCGGGGCCTTCGTGCTGCTGTATCTGGTCTTTTTCGTCCTGCAGGGCAGCTATCTCTTCGGCGCCTTCACCCGCACCCTGCCGGAGGGCTTCATCGTGTCGGAGTATGCGAGGCAGGGCTTCTTTGAGCTCTGCCGGGTCATGGGCCTGAACTTCGCCCTGCTGTGGCTGGTGACGCGGATGAGCCGCCGCCCGGTGCGGGAGGAGAAAGCCAGCCTGCTCCTCTGCCTCATTCTGCTCGCCGAGAGCATGCTCTTCGCCGTGGTGGCCTTCTCCAAGCTGGCCCTGTACATCGACTGCTTCGGCTTCACCCCCCTGCGCCTGCAATCGACCTGGCTGGTCTGCGTCCTCTTCGCGGGCTGCCTGGCCTTCGGCTGGAACCTGCTCACGGGCAAAAAGGCCCTACGGATCTGGCTGGTCTTCTCCGCGGTGAGTTTGAGTCTTTTGTGTTTGGTATAAGTTTGAGATCCTCCCGGAGCCTTATGCTGCGAAGATCCGGAGGCACCTTGCCTTCTCCTTGAGGAGAAGGTGGCTTGCCCCGATCTCACGCGAGGGGCAAGCCGGATGAGGTGGAAGGCTTTTGTGCCCAAGCTTTGCGCTTTTCCATCAGCTTCCGTGAAACGCAAGTTTTTTCTTCCCCTCTGAAACCTTTTGCCCTTCCCAAACGTTCTACGAGTAAGCTTCCGATTTGTCATCCTGAGGAGGGGATCCGACGAAGGATCTCTTCCCCCGGATAATCTGCCGAAAAAGCACAAGGAGGATCCCATGGACGCTGCCGAAAAGAAACCTTTGCTGCCGCCCTGGGCCGTCAAGGCCCTGATCTGGTGCGGCCCAACGCTGTTCTTTCTCCTGGTGGATACTGCGATCTTTGGCCTGGTGCCGGAGAAGGAGACGGTCGCCACCTTTTGCCTGATCCCGCTCTTCGGCCTCATGGTGACGCGGCTGATCTTCCTGTTCCGCTCCCGCAGATCCCTCGGGGCCAAGATCGCCCTCACGATCCTGTGGCTGCTGCTGCAGGCGCTGCTCTGGTTCGTTGCCCTGTTCTTCCCCATCAATCTCTACCACCACACCCGATCGGAGGCGCCGGAGCGCTTTGAGAATCAGTTTTCCAAATTGTATTTTATCAGCACGACCCCGCAGGACACGCCAAGTTCCCTCTTGTTCCCGCTGGAGCTGGGGACGCCGGAGGCTCTGGAGTACCACAGCTATGTCGAAAGCGTGCTTTATGTTTTTCACAGCAGCTCCTGCACCCTGCTTTGCCGGTATGAAGAAGAGGAGTATGAGGCGGCTAAAACGGCTCTGGAGACCCGATACCGCTTCCGCACCGAATTGATGGACACGGAGCATTCTTTCGGTGACAAGCAGATGAAGCAGATCGAGCCCTATACCCGCATCGGCGACGATTTCTTCCGGGTGCTTCTGCCCCGGGACGGAGAGCGTGAGTTTACCGATGAATTCTATAAAGGCTGTATCCTGATCGTGACAAACGACGTCCGCCACGAGATCGGATACATTGCCTTTTCAGACTTTGATCTGGACATGGCGGAGGACCTGGCAGAATTTCTGAACGACTATTGCGGCTGGGAGCACATCCGATGATAGCGACGGCGAAGGGACGGTGAGGAGCCCCTTTGTAGGGGCCGGCGTCCCCGACGGCCCGCGCAGCAGGAGCGTTTCCAGCAAAAACAGTGTGCGGCGAATTCGTCAATGGTGCGAATTCGCCGCACGCTGGTTTTATGCGAACCCTGCTCTGCCGGGAGGGGCAAGCCCCTCCCCTACGGCGGAACAGGGCGGCAGCGTCGTGTATAGAAGCGAGCGTATCCCCCCGCCCCAGTGTGAGCACTGGGGCACCCCCCTTTAGGCAAGGGGGACAGCGACTCCCTCTGTCAGCCGTCTCTCGGGAGATCGACGGCTGCCTCCTCCCTCAGGGAGGGAGGCATTCGGGCTGCCGAGGGCGGCAGCCCCTACGGCGGGAACGGAGGGCGGCTTGTTCCTCCCCCAGCGGGGGAGGATGTCAGCGCAGCTGACAGGTGAGGGAGAAAAGAGTGAATCCCCGGCGATCGTCTCAGCTTCTCCCTCATCCGTCATCCGCCTCGCGACGCAAAGCTAGTCCTTTAGGGCGGGGGATCGGCGGATGCCACCTTCCCCCGCTGGGGGAAGGCTTTCCCTGCCCTTTGCGCTTGACAAGCTTTCTCCAGGTTTTATAATGAGGATATGAAAAAAAGCCTGTTGTGGGAGGCGCGCCGTGCGAATGCGAATCCCTGCAATCCTCGTGATTGCCCGGGAGGACGAGCGAGAAGAGGCGGAAAAGCAGCGGCGGCGGGACAGGACCGAGCCCAGGCACCGGAAAGAGAGGCTGTGAACTCATGGCGAAAGATACCGATCTGAGCCTGCAGACGCAGGTAATCTATTCGATCTATATCCGCAGTCACACCGAGGAAGGGACCTTCCGCTCGGTGATCCCGGACCTGGACCGGATCCGGGCCCTGGGGACGGACATCATCTGGTTCCTGCCCATCCACCCCATCGGCGTGGAGGGCAAGAAGGGCAGTCTGGGCTGTCCCTACGCCAACCGGGACTACCGCAGTGTGAACCCCTGCTACGGGACCATGGAGGACTTCCGGGCCCTGGTGGACGAGATACACAGGCGGGGCATGAAGGTGATGATCGACGTGGTGTACAACCACACGTCCCCGGACGCGGTGCTCTTCCAGCAGCACCCGGAGTTTTACTACCGGGACGCTGAGGGCCGCACCGGAAACAAGTTCGGGGACTGGTCGGACGTGATCGACCTGGACTATAACGTGAAGGAACTCTGGGACTATCAAATCGAGTCCCTCCGCTTCTGGGCCGGGATCGTGGACGGCTTCCGCTGCGACGTGGCCTCCCTGGTGCCCCTGGACTTCTGGCGGGCCGCCCGCGCGGCGGTGCGGGAAGTGGACCCGGACCATATCTGGCTGGCGGAGAGCGTGCACCGGAGCTTTGCCGCCCTGGCGCGGCGCCTGGGCTTCCGCTGCGCCCGGGACACGGAGGCCTATGAGGCCTTTGACCTGGAATACGACTATGACGTCCGGGAGGTCTTCGACAAGCTCCTGCGGCGGCAGGCGCCCCTCTCCCAGTGGATCGACCTACTGGAGTTTCAGGAGGCGGTCTACCCGGAAAACTACAACAAGATGCGCTGCCTGGAAAACCACGACCAGCCCCGCATCGCCTCGGTGATCCGGGACGAGGAGGAGCTCATCAACTACACCGCCCTGCTCTATTTCCTCAAGGGCACGGTGCTGCTCTACGCCGGGCAGGAGTTTGAAGATCCCCATCAGCCCAGCCTCTTCGAGCGGGAGCCCATCCACCGGCACACCGGAAAGGACCTGAGTCCCCTGCTCTCGAAGCTGGCCGCCATTCGCAAGGCCTGCTTTACCGGGGAGGACAGCTTCTGGGGCCAGGGGGAGGACGAAAAGCGCATCGCCGTGCTGCGGCGCGGCAACTGCGCCGGGGTCTTCTGCCTGGACGCCGCGCCCGGCGCAGTAAGCCTGGAGGAGCGGCTGGAGCTTCCCGACGGCTGCTATGAAGATCTGCTGGGGGGTGAGCCCGTCCGGGTGGAAAATGGCGTCCTGTTTGCCAGCGGCAAGCCCGCCATCTTCCGTCTGACTTGAAATCCCGCTCATTTTCCTGTAGAATGGAAGCAGAAAACTTTTGAGAAACGGAGATACCTGCCATGTCGAAGCTTTATGTGTTGTCCGGCCCCTCCGGTGCCGGCCTGGGAGAGATCGTCACCGCCCTTTTTGCCCGGCGGAAGGACCTTTGCGCCGTGACCCCCATCACCGCCCGGAAGATGAAGGCCGGCGAGGTGGACGGCGTGGGCTCTGCTGGAGGCCACAGAGTTTGCCGGCAACGACTACGGCACCTCCCGGAGGCTGGTGAACGCGGCGCTGGAGCAGGGACACAACGTGCTGCTGAATCTGCCGGTGGAGCGGGCCAAACAGCTGAAGGCGAACATGCCCCAGGCTGTCTGCCTCTATGTGGAACCCTCGGAGGCGGTGCTGAAGGCCCGCTATGAGGCCATCGCCCGCAGCGGCTTTGAGCTCTCCGTCCGCCTGGAGCAGGCGGAAAAGGAGCGCGCCCTCGCCTCCTTCTGCGACGGTCGGATCTGCAGCGACGAGAAAGACAAGGCTGTGGAGCAGATCCTCGCGGAAATGGCGAAGTGAAGGAAATCCCTCGTTTCCTCCTATGTCCTGTAAAAGCCCAGGCAGCCGAAAGGTTTCGGTTGCCTGGGCTTTTACAAATATTATCCATTTTTCTCAACAATTCCGCCGAAAAGTCCCCTGTCCTTCAGTGCTGTACTGAGCAAAAGTGCCAAAGTTTTTTTCTTCTTCCCGAAAGCTGTTGACATGGGAGATCAGGCGGCTATAATGAGGGCAACTGAACAAAGTATGATAGAGGCGCGAAAAAGATGAGGTAGCACCGCTCCAGACGGCGGAAACCGTCGGTGCGAAAGGCTTTTTCGCCGAAGGGTATCCGCTTTTCCGGACGGGTATGCCTGGGCCGCGACAAAATATGCCGCGGACTGTCGCCTTCGGGCGGAGAGCTGTCAGACATATGCCCGGATGGGCCTCCCTGTCATGAACAGTATCTGCTCTGTTCATGATTTTTTTATACGAAAACCGAAATAGAAAAGGGCAAGAATTTGCAAGACAGATTTGCGCCAGGCGAGGCGGCGGCCGCAGAGCATAATGGGAATATATGGTCAAGGCCACCAACGAAGCATGGCACAAATCCGGCTGCAAAGATTGTCTGGTTTCTGTTCGGTTTTCGGAAAAGGAGGATTATCCCATGTACGGAACCATCTGGGCCCTGCTGCCCCCCATTGTCGCCATCGTGCTGGCGCTGATCACCAAGGAGGTCTACTCCTCCCTCTTCCTGGGCATTGTGGTCGGCGGCCTGCTGGCGGCAAACTTCTCCCCCATCGGCGCGCTGGATACCATCATCAACGACGGTCTGATCTCCGGCGTGGCGGATGCCTGGAACGTAGGCATCTTCCTGTTTCTGATCCTGCTGGGGATCATCGTGGCGCTGATGAACAGCGCCGGCGGCTCCGCCGCCTTCGGCCGCTGGGCCGAGACCCATGTGAAGACCCGGGTAGGCGCCATGCTGGCCACCCTGCTGCTGGGCGTGCTGATCTTCGTGGATGACTATTTCAACTGCCTCACCGTGGGCAGCGTCATGCGCCCCGTGACCGACGGCCACCGGATCTCCCGGGCAAAGCTGGCCTACATCATCGACGCCACCGCGGCCCCCATCTGCATGATCGCCCCCATCTCCTCCTGGGCTGCGGCGGTATCCGGCATCGTGGACGAGAGCGTGATGAGCGGCACGGAGCTCTTTATCCGCGCCATCCCCTGGAACTACTACAGCCTGCTCACTCTGGTGTTCGTGGTGGGGCTCACGCTGCTGCGCTTTGACTACGGCCCCATGGCGCTGCATGAGCGCAACGCCCAGCTTAACGGAGACCTCTTCACCTCCGGGGAAACGGGCGGCAGCGCCGAGGATGTGGCCTCCCATCCCCGCAGCCGGGTGATCGATCTGCTGCTGCCTGTGCTGGTGCTCATCGTCTGCTGCGTGGCGGGCATGCTCTATGTGGGCGGCTTCTTCTCGGGCGTTCCCTTTGCCGAGGCCTTCGCTGCCACCGACGCCTCCGTGGGTCTGCCCTGGGGCTCCATGATCGCCTTGCTCTTCACCTTCCTCTACTTCTTCGCAAGGAGGCTGCTGGGCTTCAAGCAGGCCATGGGCTGCATCACCAAGGGCTTCATCGCCATGGTGCCCGCCCTGCTGATCCTGACCTTTGCCGTCACCCTCAAGAACATCACCGGGATCCTGGGCGCGGCGGACTATGTCTACGGCGTCATGGACCGGGCCTCCGCCGGACTTTACAAGCTGCTGCCCGCCATCATCTTCCTGGTGGCCTGCGGTCTGGCCTTCTCCACCGGCACCTCCTGGGGCACCTTCGGCATCCTGCTGCCCATCGTCACCAAAGTCTTCCCCGCGGACAGCACCCTGCTCATCATCGGCGTCTCCGCCTGTCTCGCCGGCGCGGTAATGGGCGACCACTGCTCCCCCATCTCGGACACCTCCATCATGGCCTCCGCCGGGGCCCAGTGCGACCACATCAATCACATCTCCACGCAGCTGCCCTATGTGCTCACCGTGGCGGCGGTCAGCTTTGTGAATTACCTGATCGCCGGCTTCGTGCAGAACGTCTGGCTCTGCCTGGGCACCGGCCTTCTGCTCACCCCGGGCCTGACGCTCCCGCCTCGCGCATAAAAAAGACGCGCTGCAAAATGCGCTGTCATTGCGAGACCAGTTCGCAAACTGGTCCTGGCAATCCGTTTTCTCATGAGAGTATTACGGATTCCCACACCAGTGACGTCGGTCACTGGTTCGGAATGACAGGATCACGCATTTTGCAGCGCGCATTTTTGATTCTCTCAGATCTTGATCCGCCGAATCAGCAGGGCGGCCACGACGCCGATGACAACGCCGGCGATGGTACCGCTGAAGAGCAGCACCGGCAGGTAATAGACCACATTGGAGCCCATCAGGGCCCAGGCCATCAGGATCTGGCCGATGTTGTGCAGAACGCCGCCTGTGACGCTCACCGCGACGCAGCTGAACTGGGGGATCCGCCGCAGCAGGATCATGCCCAGAAGGCTCAGCGCCGCGCCGGCGGCGGAGTACAGGAGGCTTGCCACATGGCCGAAGAGCAGGCTCACCAGCAGCACCCGCAGCAGGGAGATGCCCGCAGCCTCCGAGGGGATCTGGCTTTCCACATAGGAGAGGATCATGGCCAGCGCGATGCACATGGCCATGACCGTGATTTTTTTGGTTTTCATGCTTTGGGTTCCTTATCCCACCACCAGGTCGATGCCGTTACTCTCTCCACCTTCCACCGTCACGGTGAGGCGGTTGGGCAGGCAGGTGATGACCTGGCCAGTGTAGTGGATCTTGCCCTGCTTGACGCAGATATGGTCCGGGCAGTTGGCCTCGGAGAGCCAGGCCTGCCCGTTTTCGATGACCAGGATGTTGCTGCCGCCGTTGAGGGGGAAGGTGCCGTTCAGGGCCAGAGAGTGGCGCTCCACCTCCACGCCGTCCACGCGCACCACCACCTGGCCCCCCTCCTGACGCCCATGATTGAGCGCCAGGTACAGGATGCCGGAGAGCAGCAGCAATGCCGCGATGAGGACCAGGTCCCAGCGAAGCTTTCCTTTGCTTTTCACTTGAACTGGAAGGCGGTGAGGGCCATGGCCACGATGGCGGCGGCCAGGATCTGCAGGGGGAAGCCCCGGAAAGCCTTGGGCGCCTGGTCATGCTCCAGCTTCTCCTGCACCCCGGTGAGGAGGAACAGGCCGAAGAGGAAGCCCAGGCCGATGCCCAGGGAGCTGAGCAGCACAGAGCCCAGGGTCTCCGCCGCCTGAAGCTTCAGGGCGGCGCCCAGCACCGCGCTGTTCAGGGCGATCACCGGGAACCAGACGCCAAGCTTCTTGCCGCAGACGAGCTGCAGCAGGTACACCAGCACCAGGATCACGGTGACGGCGGCCAGGATCAGCCAGTAGCCGGGGATCGTCTCCCGCAGGAGCCAGAGGATCAGGGAAGAGAGGACCGTGACCACCGTGACCGCAAGGCCCAGGGTCAGCATCTTCTCACCCTTCCTGGAAAAGCCCAGCAGCGGCGTCAGGCCAAGGCCCGCGCTCAGGGCGTAGTTGTTCACAAGCACAAAGCCCAGAACCAGCAGGATCGTCTCTTTCATGCTTCGGCCTCCTTCTCCTCACAGGGGATGCCCACGGCGGCGCAGGTGTTCTTGCCGGCCTCTTCCAGGCCCGGGAAGAGCCTGTTGAACAGGGCCAGCAGGATGCTGTACACCACAAGGCCGCCGGAAACCTGCAGCAGCATGGGGATCTTATAGTCCTTCAGCGCCTCGATGGGGCTGCCGGCAAGGCTGGCAGCGCCGAAGAGCTCCCGGATACCGGCCAGCAGCAGCACGAACACCGCAAAGCAGAAGCCGTTTTCCAGGGCGTTCAGCAGGCCCTTGCCCAGACCGAAGTCCGCGGCGTCCTCGCCGGAGCCGAAGAGCAGCAGGTCCACCGCAAGGATGGCCAGATAGAAGCCCAGCATCTCAAAAACGCTCGGCAGCAGCGCCTGGAGCAGCAGCTGCGCCATGGAGGCGAAGCCCGCCACCACCAGGGCGATCGCGGCCAGTTTTGCCTCGGCAGGGATGAGCTTGCGCAGCAGGCCCAGCACCAGGGCCGAGCACAGCAGCACGCCCATCACGGCGATGCTCATGCCCAGGGCTGCGCGCACGTCGGTGCTGGCAGCCAGCGCCGGGGCGGTGCCCAGAAACAGCAGCATCACGGGATTGCGAAACAGCAGTTTACGTTCTTTCATGTGCTCACCCCCTGTTTCCCGTCAGAAGCCCGAAGGCCTCAAACACGTCTCTTGTGGCGGTCTCCATGGCGTCGGAGCTCATGGTGGCGCCGGTGATGAGGGTATCCTCGGCGGTAAAGCTGTCCGCCGTCATGCCGACAAAGTTCTCTTTGTAGGCCGCTTCGTCCAGGGTGTAGCCGCTGAAGTACTCGGAGTGGAGGATCAGCTCGGACACGCGGAAGGCGCTGATGGCGCCGGTCTCGTCCAGGACGTAGTAGACCTGCATCACTTCGTTGGCGTAGCCGTAGGGGTTCGCGGCGAAGGCATAGAGGGTGCCCTCCTCGGTCTCCACGGTCCATGCGCCGGTGACGCAGTTGGCAAGGCCGGGGATCTCCACGGCCACAGGCTCCGCACCCTCGGGCAGAACGCGGGTCAGGGCCTTGAGCTGGGCGGCGGAGTTGTCGTCCAGGTTCTCAGCCGTCAGGCTCCGCAGCTCCTCGATGAGGGCGGCGTCGGCGCTCTCGGTGACGTTCTCGCCCGCGGGATCATAGAGGCTCACGCCGCCGAGGGGCGTGCACACGGCAAGGAGCTTCTGTCCGTTGTCCACGAACCAGGCGCAGCCGCTGCCGTTGAGGGCCTTGAAGCCGCCGGCGGCGCTGCCGGAAGCGGCAAGCTCCTCGCCCTGGACTGCGCCGGCCTTGTTCACCAGGCCCGGGAACACCAGGGGCAGCAGCTCATTGAGCAGCTGGTCCTCGCCCTTTTCGGCGGCGGCGAAGAGGCCGTTGTCGATCAGGGTGTTGAAGCCGTCGTTCACGGCGTTTTTGATGGCGGAGGAGGAGAAGGTGACGCCGGCCACCAGCTGCACCTCTGCCAGGGTGGAATCCTGGCCCTCGAAGCTGGGCAGGAAGTCCTCGCTCAGCTCCTTGGTCTCGCCGGTGCTGTCCACGCTGAGGGAGACGATGCGTCCCTCATAGTCCACGATCAGGGTCAGCTCGATGGGCAGTTCCTTGGTGTAGCCCTGGAAGGTGGCAAGGCTCAGGGTGTAGACCTGCTTGCTCTCGTCGGCATAGACCTTCTGCACGGTCTCCGCCGTGACCTCCAGGGTGGATTCCTCGGGCTTTTCCCGGTCGAAGAGCAGCACGGAGTCGCCCAGCTTTTCCTTCTCGGCGGCGAGTCTGGCCTCCTCGGCCAGGCGCTCGTTCTCCGCCACGATGGGAGCGGTATAGGCGTTGACGCCCAGGACGCCCGCGGCCATCACGGCCAGCAGCAGCGCCAGGCACAGAACGCTCAGCAGTACTTTCTTCATATCAGACACCTCCCAGAGGCTTTCTCCGGGTCCATTTTTCCAGCCAGGGGGCCAGGATGTTCATGCACAGGATGGAGTAGGAAACGCCCTCCGGCAGTGCGCAGAACCAGCGGATCGCGAAGGTGATGAGACCGCAGCCCAGGGCAAAGAGCATCCGGGCCCGCGCGGTGATGGGGGTGGTGGTGTAGTCGGTGGCCATGAACACGGCGCCAAGCACCAGGCCGCCGGCCAGGACCTCATACACGGCGGTGTTGAAGCCGCCGAAAATGAGGCTCAGGAGGAACACGGTGCCCACAAAGATCACCGGGATCTCCCAGCGGATGACCTTGCGCAGCAGCAGGTAGGCAAAGCCGATCAGCAGAGCCAGGATGCAGGTCTCGCCGATGGCGCCGCCCCGCTGGCCCAGGAACATCTGCAGCAGAGTGGGGAGCTGGGCTCCCTCCACGCCGATCAGGTCCAGGGGGGTCGCGGAGCTGGCCGCGTCGATGCCCTTGGGAAGGGCGCCGCCGGCCACGGTGGAGGGGAAGGCGATGAGCAGGAACACACGGCCGGTGATGGCGGGGTTGGCAAAGTTCCGGCCGATGCCGCCGAAGACGCACTTCACCAGCACGATGGCGAAGACCGTGCCCAGAGCAGCCTGCCACAGGGGCACGTTCACGCTCAGGTTCAGGGCCAGCAGAAGGCCCGTGACCACGGCGCTGAGATCGCCGACGCTCTGCTTTTTGCGGGCGATGAGGTTAAAGAGGAACTCGGAGATCACCGCGCTCAGAACGCAGGTGAGGATGACCCAGAGGGCCGGGATCCCGAAGAGGATCACACCGGCCACGGCGGCGGGAAGCAGGGCCAGGATCACGTCCAGCATGATCCGCCTGTCGCTGGCGCCGCTGTGGATATGGGGGCCGGAAGACATGACGAGCTGTTCCATGGCTTAGTTCTTCCCTCCTTCCGGATGTTCCTTCTCCCACTTGCGCAGGAAGCCGATGCCGGCGTTGTTGTTCTCCGCCAGGGGGCGGTGGGCCGGGCACACATAGCTGCAGCAGCCGCACTGCATGCAGACCTTTACCTGCTCCTTCTGCAGGAGGGCGGCGCGGGCGGCGTCATCCTCCAGCTCCATGGCCCGGGCAAAGGCGGTGGGGTTCAGGCCCAGGGGGCACACCGCCACGCAGCGGCCGCAGTGGATGCAGGGGCTGGGAGCGGTCTTTTTGGTGTCCTTTTTGTTCATGATGACCACGGCGTTGGTGGCCTTCATGATGCGGGCGTCCATGGATTCCTGGGTCTTGCCCATCATGGCGCCGCCGAAGAGGATCTTGCCCGGTTCCTCCTTCAGGCCGCCGCAGGCCTCCACCACGTCCCGCACGGAGCAGCCGATGGGGACGATCAGGTTCTTGGGCTCCTTCACGGCGGAGCCGTCCACGGTGATGATGCGCTCCACCATGGGCATGCCGGTGACGAAGTATTCCGCCATCTTCACAAGGGACGAGACGTTGATGATGATCACGCCCAGAGAGGCAAGCCGCTGGCCCTTCTCCACCACCTTGCCGGTGGCGTTGTAGAGCAGCACCTGCTTGGCACCCTGGGGATAGACGCTGCTGAGGGGCATGATCTTCACGGCCTTGTCGTCCTTGAAGCGCTCGGTGAGCTGCGCGATGGCGTCGGGCTTATTCTCCTCGATGCCGATGATGAACTCCTCGCTGCCCATAAACTCCTTGAGCAGCTCGATGCCCTTCTGGATCAGGTCGCCCTGCTCCAGCATGACGCGGTGATCCGCGGTGATGAAGGGCTCGCACTCGGCGCCGTTTACGAGAACGGTGCTGATGTGGGTCTTCTGGGCCGCGGAGAGCTTCGCCCACACGGGGTAGGCCGCGCCGCCCAGGCCCACCACGCCGCTGTCGCGGACGCACTGGAGGAACTCGTCCAGATTGGTGGGATGGGGGATCTTCAGATCCGGGCACTTTTCCATTTTGCCGTCGCTCTCGATGCGAATGGCCGTACCGGAGCCGCTGCCCATGGTATAGGGCTCGATGCCGGTCACCGTGCCGGAGACGGACGCGTGGATGTGGGAGGCGCCGCGGTCCTTCTCCCGGGCGATCATCTGGCCCACGGTCACATGGTCCCCCACCTGGACGATGGGCTCGGACTGGGTGGCGTGGTGGGCGTTCATCGGGGAGAGTGGGATCAGCACTTCCTTGGGGATGGGCATCCGCACGGCGGCCATGCCGGCCGTGCTTTTATAATGGGGCAATTTCAGGTTCGAGATGCTTTTTTTCAAGCTCAAATCTCCCGCCTCCTTCTCTCAGGATTCTTCTGGTTCTTCGATCAAATCGGCAAAGCCCGGGGTGCTTTGGCTCGTCCCGTCGGGGAAGATCCAGAGCAGCTCCACGCCGCCGATGTTTTCCGCAAGTTTCAAGCCCTCCTCCGCCGGCATGCAGAACAGCGCGGTGGAAAGGGCGTCGGCCAGGGCGCTGTCCCGGGTGACGACCGTCAGCGAGCTGAAGTAGGCCGCCGGGTACAGGGTGTCCTTGTCGATGATGTGGTGGTAGCGCTGGCCGTCCACCGTGAAATAGCGTTCATAGACGCCGGAGGTCACGCAGGCCGTGTCCCGGATCCGGATGCGGCAGGCAAAATCCTGGGCGGACTTGTCCGGGTCCCGGATGGCGGTGACCCAGCCGCTGCCGTCGGGCCTGTCGCCGATGCAGCGGATGTTGCCGCCGATGTTCAGCACATAGCCCACGGCGCCCTCCTGCTCCAGGTACTCCGCCGCCCGCTCGGTGGCGTAGCCCTTGCCCAGGGCCCCCACGTCGATGGAAGCCTCCGGGTCCGTGATGCGCACGGTGCAGGCAGCCTCGTCGATCTCCAGGGAGTCGATGTCGGTGTGCGCCCAGGCACGGCGCAGCTCCTCCTCCGGCGGGATCGAGGCATGCATGGGATCCTCCGCCGCAGCCTCCCGGCATTCGTGCCAAAGCTGCAGGACCGAACCCAGCATCACGTTCATTTCGCCGTCGGTAAGGGTGTACATCTCCTTCGCGCAGAGCAGGAAGTCCACGAGGCGACGGTCCACGGCAAGGGGCTCTCCCCCCGCCGCCTTGTTCAGGGTGCAGAGGTTCGTCACGCCGCTGTATTCGTGGTAGATGTCAAAGAGCTGGTGGTATTCCAGCAGGATATGCGAAACTTCGGCAGAGCGGTCGTCAAACCGTTCTGCCGAATCTCCTGCATAGTCATATACATAGGAGACGGTATCGAAGTAGGTGTAATAGGCCTTCCCTTTCGGTTCCACGCGCTGCGGCGCGGCAGTTTCCTCCGCAGCCGTCTCCGCGCTCTCCGCACCGCAGGCGCAGAGAACGGGCAGAGCAAGCAGCAGCAGAAAGGCAACAAGCTGTCTGAATCGCCGCAAAGCATTCATCCCCTATGGTTTTTTCGTGGTCTGACGGAGGGGCAGTGCCCCTCCGTCAGCTTGCGGTTTTGGATTAGGCGAGAGCGTTCTCGGCAGCCTTGGCGATGACGTTGATCATGCCGTCGATGCTGATGGAAACGCTGGCGTACAGGGTCTCGTCCACGAAGACATTGTGGCCTTCGTCGTTGGTCTTGGTCTCGGTGGCGCGCAGCTCTTCAGCGGTCTTGCCGGTGGCATAGTCGGTGAAGTTCTTGGCCTGCTGGTACCACTCCAGGGTGGCGTCGGAGAACTTGACCATGTTGTAGTCTTCCTTCAGCTCGCGCTTGGTGCCCTTGAAGGTGGTCTCCACGATCTCGCCGGCGGCGTTGATCTTGATCTGGGGCTGGGTAGCGTCGGTAACGGCAGCCAGGATGACGCCGTCTCCGTCCACCACGACGGCAGCGTACTCGCTGTACATCTTCACAACGCCGTCTTCCTCGGCGGTGGGAGCGGTGGACTCGTCAGACTTGGAGATGATGGCCAGGCCCAGGCTGAATCCGCCGGCGCCGGCAAAGGTGGCAGCCTGCTCGTCGTTGCAGGCCTTCACGACGGCTTCCTTGAAGTCGCCGATGGAGATGGAGCAGGAAGCGTACAGGGTCTCGTCGGTGGTGACCTCGTGGCCTTCTTCGTTCACGACGGTCTCCATGGCCTCGACCTCAGCGCCGGTCATGCCAAGGACAAACTGCTCGAAAGCGGCAGCCTGCTGGTACCACTCCAGGGTGGCGTCAGAGAACTTGACCATGTTGTAGTCGTCGCCCAGCTCGGCCTTGGTGAGGAATTCCTTCTCGGTGTCGACAGCGCCGTCGGTGATGTCCATCTTGTTCTGGGCAACGTCGATCTTCACAGCGACGATCTTGCCCTGTTCGTCCAGGATGACAGCAGCGGTGGTGGCGTCCACCTGAGCGTTGCCGGTCTTGGAGCTGTCCATGTTCAGGCTGACGCCCAGGCCCAGCTTGTAGGCGGCCTCGGCGGGGATCTCCTCAGCGGGAGCTTCCTCGGCGGGAGCTTCCTCAGCAGGGGCTTCCTCGGCGGGAGCTTCGGCAGCGGGCTCCTCAGCGGGGGCTTCGGCAGCGGGCTCCTCGGCGGGCTTGGTCTCGGCAGGGGCGGTCTCGCCGCAGGCAGCCAGGGCGAAGATCATGCACAGTGCCAGAAGCATAGCAAGGATCTTTTTCATTTTCATTCTCCTATTTTTTTCATTTTTCGCCCGGGTTTTCGTCCCCGCGCAGGGCAGGGTTTCCCCGAGCGTCGCCTCATCATAGCACCGAAGCCGGGCTTTGTCAACAAAATAACAAGAATTCGTCCTTTCGTATAAAAAAGCCTCTGTTTTTCCGATATTCCGCCTGTTTTGCCGTCAGGATTCACAGGAAACGCCATTTTTTCCCAACAGGGTCCGGAGGGGAATTTGCCCTTGTTTTTCGTCTCATCTTCTGGTATACTGTTAAAAGCTATAATTGAAATAGTATCGCTGGGAGTATCTCTTTCCGGTCCTCCCGGCTGATGATAGACGCTTTCCTATTTCACAGGAGGAACACCGCATGAAACGCAAAAGCCTGAAGCGAACAGGATTGCTGCTGGCGCTGCTGATGCTCTTCAGCCTGCTGCCCGCGGGCACGCTCTCCGCGCTGGCGGAGGAGCCCGGGCAGGAGATCGCGTCCGCAGCCCTTTCTCTGACACTGCCGCAGCCCGGTCCCACCGGCGTTGGGGAGGGTCAGCCTGTTCCCGCGTCGGCAAGCGCGGC
>ONCI01000009.1:0-32469 GCA_900316255.1 uncultured Eubacteriales bacterium
TATCACAATACAGCCAGGTTCCGCCGGGAGGGCACAAGGCCCTCCCCTACGTTATGATCAGAGGTTTGCGCTCTTCTTCGTGTTTTGCAACAGCCCCTTTCTTGCCCCGGAGGAGGCGGAGATAAGCGAAAGTGCTTGATTCTCCGGCAGAAATAGAGTAAACTGACGGAGATTTCTATTGCGACAGGAGTACATATGAACGATATTCTTCTTCTCAAGCTGGGCGAGATCGTGCTGAAGGGTCTCAACCGCAAGGGCTTTGAACAGAAGCTCATGGGCAATATCCGCCGCCGCCTGGTGCCCATCGGAAAATTCAGGGTGACGTGCATGCAGTCCACCATCTACGTGGAGGCCCTGGAGGAGGACGCCGACATGGACGCCGCCTTCGAGGCGGTGCAGAAGATCTTTGGCGTGGTGAAGATCAGCCGGGCCGCCGCCTGTGAAAAGGACAAGGACGCCATCGCAAGGCTGGCCATCGACTATCTGCGGGAGGATATGCTGCGGGCCAGGAGCTTCAAGGTGGAATCCAAGCGCAGCGACAAGAGCTTCCCCCTGACCTCCATCCAGCTGAGCCAGTATGTGGGCGGGGAGCTGGCCGAGGCCTACCCCAACTGTGCCGTGGACGTGCACGAGCCGGAACTCATCGTGAACCTGGAGATCCGGGATCTGGCGGCCTACGTCCACGCCCAGCCGGTGAACGGTGCCGGCGGCATGCCCGTGGGCTCCAACGGCGTGGCGGTGACCCTGCTCTCCGGCGGCATCGACAGCCCGGTTTCCACCTACATGATCGCGAAGCGGGGCGTGCGCCTCATTCCGGTGCACTTCTTCTCCTTCCCCTACACCTCCCAGCAGGCCAAGGAAAAGGTCATTGAGCTGGCAAGACTGCTGACGGCCTGGTGCGGCAAAATGACCCTGGAGGTGGTGCCTTTTACGCACATCCAGGAGGAGATCCGGGACAAGTGCCCGGAGGAGTATTTCACCCTGATCATGCGCCGCTTCATGATGCGCATTGCCGAGCGGATCGCGCTGAGTAACGGGGCCCGCGCCATCGTCACCGGGGAGAACCTGGGCCAGGTGGCAAGCCAGACCATGGAGGCCATGGCCTCTACCCAGGCCGTACTGAAGCTGCCAGTGCTGCAGCCGCTGATCGGCATGGACAAGGAGGAGATCGTACAGATGAGCCGCAGGATCGGCACCTTCGACACCTCCATCCTGCCCTATGAGGACTGCTGCACGGTCTTTACGCCGCGGCACCCCCGGACCCGACCCACGGTTTCCGAGGTGGAGAAGGCCGAGAGCGCCCTGGACGTGGACGCCCTGGTGGAGGAGGCCCTGCAGGGCATCGAACGGATCACTCTGGATCTGGAGGAAGCGTAAATGCGCGAATATAACACCGAGATCCTCTCCGTGGGGACCGAGCTGCTGCTGGGACACATCACCAATACCGACACCCGGGACATCTCCGAGATGCTGTCCCGGATCGGGGTGAATGTGCGCTACCAGACTGTGGTGGGGGACAACCCGGAACGCCTGGCCCAATGCGTCAGCATCGCGAAAGCGCGGGCGGACGTGATCATCACCACCGGCGGCCTGGGACCCACCTGTGACGATCTGACCAAGCAGGTGCTGGCGGAGAGCTTCGGCCTGCGGCTGGTGGAAAACGCCGCCGAGCGGGAGGGGCTTTACGAGTACATCCGCACGGGAAAGAACTTTACCCCCAACAACTTCACCCAGGCCCTGCTGCCGGAGGGCTGCACGGTATTCCACAACCGCTGGGGCACCGCCCCCGGCTGCGCCTTTGAGGCGGAGGGCAAGATCGTCCTCATGCTGCCGGGGCCTCCCAACGAGTGTGTGCCCATGTTCCGGGAATACGGCATCCCCTATCTGAAGAAACTCTCCGAGGAGCAGATCCTGTCCCACACGGTGCGTATCTTCGGCATGGGAGAGAGCGCGGTGGACGATCTCTTTGCCGAAGAGATGAACGCCATGCGCAACCCCTCCATGGCGCCCTACGCCAAGGAGTGCGACTGCCTGCTGAAGGTCACGGCCAAGGCCGGGACCGAAGAAGAGGCTGAGGCCATGATGGCGCCGGTGATCGCCCATGTAAAGGAAAAGCTGGGCGAATATGTCTACGGGATGGACGTGGAGTGCATCGAGGAGGCCGTGCTGCCCCTGTTGAAAGAGAAGGGCCTTACCTTCGCCGCGGCGGAGAGCTGCACCGGCGGGGACGTGGCCCGGCGCATCACCGAGATCCCCGGGGCCAGCGCCGTGTTCCTGGGCGGCTGCGTCACCTATACCAACGAAGTGAAGTCCAGACTCCTGGGCATCGACCTGGACCTGATCGAAGAAAACGGCGCCGTCAGCGAGCCGGTGGCAAGACTGATGGCGGAGCGGGTCCGGGCGATCACCGGGGCGGACATCGGCCTTGGCGTCACGGGCCTTGCCGGACCGGACGGGGACGGCGTCCACGAGGTGGGGACGGTCTTCGTCTCCATGGCTGTGGAGGGGGAGACCTATGTGCGCGAGCTGCACCTGGGCACCTTCCGCACCCGCAGCTTCATCCGGCGCATGGCGGGCAACCACCTCTATGACATGATGCGCCGCTGCCTCACCGGCCTCCGTGTCGTGTAAGCGGGACGACCATGGAACGAGCAGTTGTGGGCCGCTTTGCGCCCAGCCCCTCGGGCTATCTGCATATGGGAAACCTCCTGGCCATGCTGCTGGCCTGGCTGGATTGCCGCGCGAAAAACGGGCGTCTGATCTTCCGGCTGGAGGATCTGGACCCGGCAAGGTCCAAGCAGATCTACATCGACGCCCTGGCGGAGGATCTGCGCTGGCTGGGCCTGGACTGGGACGAGGGCTGGCCGGATCCTGCCTATGCCCAGAGCAGGCGGGGGGAGCGCTATGCCGCGGCCTTCGAGTTCCTGAAAGAAAAGGGCCTCTGCTATCCCTGCTGGTGCAGCAGGGCGGAGCGGCTGGCGGCGGCCTCGGCCCCCGCGCCGGGGGAGGAGCAGTTCGACCCCGGCTGCCGCTGCGCCCATATGAGCCGGGAGGAGCGGGAGCACCGCTTTGAATCAGACACAAGGACGCCCGCCTGGAAGCTCCGGGTGCCGGATCGGGAGATCTGCCTTGTGGACGGCCACTACGGCCTGCTGCGGCAGAACCCGGCCCGGGAGGGCGGCGATATCGTGATATGCCGCTCGGACGGGGTCTTTGCCTATCAGCTGGCCGTCAGTGTGGACGACATGGAGATGGGCGTGACCCGGGTGGTCCGGGGCAGAGACCTGCTGGACTCCGCGCCGAAGCAGAAGTGGCTGGTCGAGACCCTGGGGGGCGCGGCGCCGGACTACTGCCACGCGCCGCTGCTGACGGAAGAAAAGGGCAAGCTCTCCAAGCGAATGGGCAGCCTCTCCACCCAGGTGCTGCGAAAGGAAACGAGCCCGGAGGCGCTGGTGGGGAAGCTGGCCTTCCTCTGCGGCCTCAGGGACCGTGAGGAGCCTGCAAAGCCCGAAGAGCTGCTCCGGAACTTCAGTTGGAATACAATCAAAACAGAGGATATCCGCATCGGATGAACAAGGGGATGTGAGAAACACATCCCCTCAAGCTGTCGACAAAGTGTCGACAGCTTGAAAGCAAAAATGGGAACTTCCAAAAAAGTTCCCATTTTTGCGTAGATTGGACGTGAAGGGGGGCATACCCTCCCCCCTTCACAATCCCCCCATGCGTGTCTATGCTATCCCGCATTGGTTTGTCTACAGTCTGAGGGGATGTGAGAAACACATCCCCTTGTTGAGATTTGAGTTTTGAGCTTTGAGTTTTGAGTTTTGAGAAGCAGATGTACAGGAAAAAGGAGCTGTGAAAGCCGCGGTTTTCACAGCTCCTTTTCGGATGCAAAGAAGATCAGAAGATGATGTTCCAGACTTCGTAGGAGAGGATCTGGAAGGTGGGAACGCCGTTGAAGGTGTAGTCCCGCACCACGGCGGTGCCTCCCTGGACAGGCTTGGCCTTGCCGGACCAGACCAGGTTTGCGACCTCGTCGTTGTTGAGATGATAGAGAGAATCGCTCATACCATTGTCCCAGTACTCCATCAGGTCCAGCTCGTAGTTCTGGAACTGCACCGTATAGGTGCCGTCGCCGTTTGCGGTCATGTCATAGGCCACGGTGAAGTGGTTGTAGGCCTCGCCGTCCGCGGCGGGGAAGCGGAAGTAGCCGTCCCGGTAGACGAAGGTGTTCCAGGCGCTGAGCATGTATTCGGTGTTGTTCAGGGGGTTCACGCTGCGCGCAAAGAAGCGGTTGAGATAGAGATTGGCGTCTTCCAGGCTGAGACACTCGTCGCCCTCCAGGTAGACGATGCGGTCGTGATGGTTGAGCTTGCAGTAGAGCTCTACAAAGCGGATCAGAAAGTCGTCCGCGGCATTGGAGCTGTTGAAGGAGGGCTTCATCTGCTCGGAGAAGTTGGAAAGGAAAATGTTGACGCGGTAGAGCCTGTCGCCGGAGAGCTCGGTGGAGCCTGCGGGGGCGGCCTTGGTGTAAACCAGGACGCTGCCCTGGATCCCCTCGCAGCTGGCCGTCAGGGTGACGGGGCTGCCCGGGTTTTTCAGCACCGTGATGGTGCAGTTCCTGCCCTTGGGACCCGGTTCCAGCTTGAGGACCGAGGGATCGCTGACGCTCCACTGGAAGGAAGCGTCGGCAAAGAGCGCCTCCGGGAAGGCCAGGGCTTTCAGATCCAGGGAGTTGCCCACCGCCTCGGTGAACTCCTCCAGCTGGGTGGTGCCATAGCAGATCCGCACGGCGTCGGGAACCGCCTTCGCCGTGGGCGTGGGGGTGCCGGGCACGGGCGTCACAGTCGCCGCGGCGGGGGAGGGCGTGATGACGATGATCTCCGTGGTGGGCTGGGGACTGGGGGAAGGACTCGCCCCGGTCGCCTCCGGCACAAAGGTTTCCGCCGGGCTGAGTGGCTGGGGAGCTGCGTCCTTTTTGCCGCCCAGCAGCAGGACCAGCAGCACGATCACCGCGGCCAGCAGCGCAAGGCAAAGGGCGATCCAGGGCCAGAGAGGACGGGAGGGCCTCTCCTGGGCCTTGGGCTCGGAATTTGGCAGCGGGGCGCCGCAGATGGAACAGTAATTGGAGCCGTCGGGGCTTTCACAGCCGCAGTGGGGACAGAACATGGGATCACCGGCTTTCTAAAGAATGGGAAGCACGCGTTTTGTCAGAAGGGCCAGCTGGGCAGCCATTTGAGCAAAGCGTCGGCCAGTTCCGATTTGATGGGCAGCCCGTTCAGCACCGGGAAGAAAAGCACAAAAAGGGCGATGGAGCCGGCGGTCAGACTCAGAGCGGAGAGCTTCCAGCTGCTGCGGTTTTCCCGGAGCAGGGCCATGGTGTAGCTGAGGGAGAGCACCAGGAAAAGCGCAGAGGGGAAATAGTGATAGGCGAAGGTGAGCCGCTCCACCGGCACCCAGGGCAGCAGCTGGCTGAGATAGCCTACCAGGATGAAGGCGGCCAGCCTGTCCCGGCGGCGAATGGCCATCCAGCAGAGCACCGGCAGGCTCAGCAGGCCGCCCCAGCAGAGCACCGGATTCAGGAAAGCGCCGATGCTGCTGCGCAGGCCGGGGGTGGGATACTCCAGCACATAGAGGATGGGCCGGTAGTCGATGAGCCAGTGGTACCAGTTGGAGGAATAGGGGTGAGTTGCTCCAAGCACGCTCTTGGAATGATAGGTGAACATATAGTTCTGGTTATCCAGAACGATGCGCAGATAGTCCCCGGAGAAGAGGGAGACTCCCCTGGCCTGGCCGTAGGGCAGGTAGCTGAGATAATAGATCAGCAGAGGGACTGCGATGAAGAAGACCAGGCAGAAGAGGACGTTTTTCAGAAAAGCGGGAAGAAGGGAAGACGGGCCGTCGGGGACGCCGGCCCCTACATCTCCCTCGGGAGACGACGGACGTCTATCAGCCGCCCCTGCGGAGTCTTTTCGGGCCTTGATAAAGCGGAGGATCCAGTGGACAGCCCAGAGAAGGGCCAGGCCCGCCCCGGCATAGATGCTGGTCCACTTGGCGGCGGCGCCCAGACCGAAGCTGACACCGCAGAGGGCCAGAGCCCAGAGCTTGTCCTCCGAGAGCCAGATCCAGAGGAAGAGATACATCAGAAGGATGAAGAAAACCGAGTAGGTGTCGATGGTGGCGATGCGGGTCTGGACATAGTGCATGAAGTCCGAGGCAAAGAGAAGGGTGCCCAGGGAGGGCAGCAGCTGTCCGCCGAAGAGCTTTTTGAGAAAGACGTAGAGCAGCGGCAGCATCAGCGTACCGAAGAGGGTACCGGAAAAGCGCCAGCCGAAGGGCGTCATGCCGAAGAGGCGGATGCCCAGACCCATGATCTCCTTGCCGAGAGGCGGGTGGGTGATCTCATAGGGCCAGACGCCGTTCAGATGCTCCCATGCCGTGCGGGCGTGGTAGATCTCGTCAAAGTAAGAGGAGTTCTGAAAACTCTGGGAGAGGGGGACGGTGTCCGCCTCATCGCAGAGCTGGGGGATATTGCAGGATACGGCAATGGGGTCGCCGTCTCCGTTCAAGGGCACCACCTCGCCCAGCCAGGGCTCGCCGGAGGTGGCGCAGATGCGGATATACCGGGGGCGGAGGGAGGTCTCCGGGGTGATCGCCGTCCATTTGAGCACGGCGATGTGGTCCTGGGTGAAGGAGAAGACGGAGAAATACTCCTGCCCGTTCTCGGAATAGGAGAGATCGTAGCTCCCCATGCCGACGCCGGGATAGAGCATGATGCTGCTGGGAGCGGAGCCCTCGGGCAGCTCCAGCACCGCCACCTGGCCGGCCATGGGCACAAAGCTCTGGGGATCGCGCATGCCGCCAAGACGGAAAAAGGCCGTGCAGGCGTAGAGCCCGGTGATGAGCAGGATGGGCAGCGCGTCCCGGCGGGAAAGTGCGCGGGAGCGGGCCCTGCCCCCCTTCCCGGGGAGGAGGCAGCGGTTCAAATCCGGCAGGGTCATGAAATAGACCAGCAGCAAAAGCACGGTCAGCAGGGGGAGAAAATAGGCAAAAACTTTCATGGCAATACGGTCCTGATGATGAAATGGAGCGGGCGCAGGGGCAGAAGGCCGCCTGCGCCCGAAAAAGACAGGCTTCAGCTCCGAAGCAGCTGGTGCAGTTCCTTGACGGAGGGGAGGATCAGATCCGGCTGACGCTCCGCCGCGTCCACCATGGCCCGGTCCGTCTCGCCGGAGAGGACCAGTACGGAGACGCTGCCCGCGTTCTGGGCCACGGCAATATCGGTATAGAGCCGGTCGCCCACGGCGCAGATCTTCTCGTTGGGGATGCCGGTCATTTTGGAAATGACATCGATCATGTTCCGGTTGGGCTTGCCGATGTACTCGGGTTTTACCCCGGAGGAGGCGGTGAGCAGGGCGCAGATGCTGCCGCAGTCCGGCAGGACCTCGCCGGCGGGCATGGGGCAGACCCAGTCGGGGTTGGCGGCGATGAACTTGGAGCCCCGGCGCAGGAAGTGAACGGCCTTGTCCAGCTTCTCGTACACCAGCTCCGTATCGAAGCCCTGGACTACCACATCCACGTCAAAGGCCTCGGTGTGGCCCTTGTCGTCGTTCACCAGACGGATGCCGTAGCTTTCCAGCTCCCGGTAGAAGGCCCGGGTGCCGGCCAGATACACGCTGGCCCCGGGGTAGTTCTGGTTCAGGTAAAGGCCGGTGGCCATGCCGGAGGTGAAGACGTTCTCCGCCTCGCAGGGAAAGCCCAGCCTTCTGAGGCGGGTGATATAGTCCACTCCGGCCCGGGAGGAGTTGTTGGTGAGATAGATGTATTGTTTCCCAAGACGGGGCAGATCCTCCATCAGATCGATGGCGCCGTCGTAGACATTGTCTCCCAGGTAGAGGGTGCCGTCCATGTCAAAGAGGAAGAGCTCGCAGGCGCGGAGCTTGTCAAGGTTGGTCATGTTGTTTTCTCCAGTTTTGAGTTTAGAGAGTTAAGTTTTGAGAGGACGGGGGGGAGTGGAGCTTCATGATTCTGAGTGTTATGAAACGGAGCTTGCGCAGCACGCAAAACGGAAAACGCAAAACTCAGTCCTCTTCGCCCCACAGGAGGGCGCACTTCACGGCCTTGTCCCAGCCGCGGATCAGGGCCTTGCGCTTATGCTCCTCCATGGTGGGAGTAAAGGTCCGGTTGATGGCCCAGTTGGAGCGGATGTCTTCCAGGCTTGCCCAGTAGCCCACGGCCAGGCCCGCCAGATACGCGGCGCCCAGGGCGGTGGTCTCGATGCACTGGGGGCGGTACACGTCCGCGCCCAGGAGGTCCGCCTGGAACTGCATCAGGAAGTCGTTGGCGCAGGCGCCGCCGTCCACCTTCAGTTCCGCAATGGGGATGCCGGAATCCCGCTCCATGGCCCGGGCGATGTCATGGGTCTGGTAGGCCAGAGACTCCAGGGTGGCGCGGACCAGGTGGGCCCGGCTGAAGCCACGGGTGATGCCCACGATGGTGCCGCGGGCCCGCTGGCTCCAGAAGGGAGCGCCCAGACCGGTGAAGGCCGGGACCACATAGGCGCCTGCGGTGTCGGGCACCTTCAGGGCAAATTCCTGGCTCTCCTTGGCGCTGGTGATGACGCCCAGCTGGTCCCGCAGCCACTGCACGGCGGCGCCGGCCACGAAGATGGAGCCCTCCAGGGCGTAGTCCACCTTGTCGCTGGTGCTGGCGGCGATGGTGGTGACCAGGCCGTTCTTGCTCTCCACCGGGGTCTTGCCGGTGTTCATCAGCAAAAAGCAGCCGGTGCCGTAGGTGTTTTTCATGGTGCCGGGCTCGAAGCAGCACTGGCCGAAGAGGGCGCACTGCTGGTCCCCGGCGGCGCCGGCGATGGGGATCTCCCCGCCGAACATATCAAAGTCCGTCTTGCCGTAAACACAGGAGGAGGGCTTCACCTCCGGCAGGAGGGAAGCGGGTACGTCCAGCAGCTGCAGCAGGTCCTTGTCCCACTCCAGGGTGTGGATGTTGAAGAGCATGGTGCGGCTGGCGTTGGTATAGTCCGTCACATGGACCCTTCCGCCGGTGAGCTTCCAGATGAGCCAGGTGTCGATGGTGCCGAAGAGCAGCTTGCCGGCAGCGGCTCTCCGCTGGGCGCCGGGGACATTGTCCAGCAGCCACTTGATCTTGGAGCCGGAGAAATAGGCGTCGGGTACCAGGCCGGTCTTCTGCCGGATCATGTCTCCGTGGCCGGCCTTCACCAGATCGTCGATGATGTCGCTGGTGCGGCGGCACTGCCAGACAATGGCGTTGGCGATGGGCACGCCGGTCTCCTTGTCCCAGATGACGGTGGTCTCGCGCTGGTTGGTGATGCCGATGGCGGCGATGTCCTCCGCCGTGATGTTGAGCTTGGACATGGCGGCGTGGGCAACCTCATAGGTGGTGCCCCAAATCTCCATGGCGTCATGTTCCACCCAGCCGGGCTGGGGGAAGATCTGCTTGAATTCCTTGTTGACCACAGAGCAGATGTTGCCGGATTTGTCGAAGAGAATGCAGCGGGAGCTTGTGGTGCCCTGGTCCAGGGCCATGATGTACTTCATAACAGGAACCTCCGTGATTCAGATTGATTGGCAGAGGGTCAGATGCAGAGAAAAGAATTGTGGGGTGCGACTCACTCCAGGGGGATCAGCTCGATCTCCTCGGCTTCCTTCTGAAGAAGAGCCTCCCGAGCCGCGTGCATGGAGGAGGAAAACACATCCATCAGACGGATGAAGCCCGCTTCCGCCTCGGGGCCCATGCGGTCAAGCTCATCAAAGATCGGCTGCCAGCTCCGAAGGGCGTCGACTGCGTACTGCCGGTAAACTTCCCTGGCAAAGTCCGTGGGCTGAATGATCACATTCTTGCGGTTATTGCTGGTCCGGTATTTCTCCAAAAGGCCCAGGCGCACCAGCTCGGAAACCAGCTTGGAAAAGCTGCTCTGGCTGATGTCCAGACGGGCGGCAACCTGGGACATGTTTTCCCGCCGCTCCTCGTTTTCCAGGATGTACTCCATCACCTGGAGCTCGGCAGCGGAAATGTCCACCTTATCGGTCATCAGGCCCCGCAGATTCACGCCCTGCGCGTAGCTGTTTCCGCAGCGGATCATGGCTTCCACGGCTGCGCGATGCTTTCCCATCCATTCCAACTTCATGCTTTTGCCTCCCGGAGTATGGGCTTGAAAATCCAAATAACAGTATACCTTTTTTTGATGCTTGCTGTCAATGCGTAATTGGGAAAGGGCGGATGGCGAGAAGATGAAAAGGGGGCTGTGAAGCCCAGTGGATCTTCACAGCCCCGCACGGGCTTGACTTGCCGCGACTCCATGAAAAAGCGGAGGAAGACGCTTAGTTCATGAGCGTGGAGCAGGTGTTGGTGATGGTCAGGATCCCCACGATCAGGGCGTTGATGATGCCGCCCAGATAGGGGTTCTTCGTGGCCTTGTAAATGACGCGGTTGATGATCGTGGAGCCGAAGAGGATCAGCACGATGGGGAAGAGCCACAGGATGTGCATGGCGTCACCGCCCCAGAGCATGTGCTTGGCGCCGTAGTAGGTGGCATACTGCATCCAGGGCAGGATCAGGGCGGGCAGGGTCACAAAGAGCGCGTTCAGGATGCCGTTGAACTTGCCGCCTACATTGTTGTAGTTGAAGCAGTTGGTGGCAACGGAGGAAGCAATGTAGAAGGTCAGGAAGAGGAGCATGTAGGGCCAGAAGCGGAGAATAGGCAGTTCGAAGGCCTTCAGAGCCAGCGTCCAGATGCGGAAGTCGGCAAAGAAGAAGTAGTCCAGCACAAAGATCAGACCGTAGCCCACGATGACCACGATGAAGGCAAGCAGAATGGTCTTCAGCAGCTTCTTGAAGCCGATGGCCGCGCCAACAGCTTTCAGATCCATGCCGTTCTTCTTGCCATAGGCAAAGTAGAAGACCACCATGCTGAGGATGGTGAACAGACCGCAGAGGGTGGACCAGAGACCCAGGCCCATGGCTTCGGTCTGGCCTACCTTCATGCCGGTGCCTACATTCAGGATCCAGCGGTAGATCAACATGGAGAAGAGTGCGCCCACAGCCAGCGAGCACCAGAACCAGAGCAGACCCTTCTTGTCCGCGACCTTGGCGGGCTCAACAGGCTCATCGGCCCGCAGATCCTCAAACTTCGGGGTGAAGACCATCAGAATGGAGAAGGCGCAGAGGAAAATGGCAAAGCCGATCAGACCCACGAAGTTGAAAGCCTCTTTCCACTGCCAGGTCTGGTTGGTGGAGGCTATGGCCGTGGGAGCGCCAAAGGCGGCGTCAAAGAACTCAATCACAGATTTGGTGGCTTTAGCGGAGAAGTGAGACCAGGGGTGGATAATGTCGGGACGGTAGATGACACGAATGGCTTCCTCCCCGTCGACCTGCCTGGTATAGATCGTGTCAGCCTGGAGCGCAGGCTTGCCGGCAGGATCCTCGCCGAAGTTGAGGAAGGACTGGGCATTGATGCCCTCCATGAAGAAGGGAGCTTCCCGGGCAACGCCCTGATCGTCGGTGTACTTATGGAAGAACTCGTCGTACTGGGCGGAGAGGATGGCAATGTCACGGCCGCCGTAGATGTTGGCAAAGTTGCCGTCGGCGTCCACGTAGGTGGCGTCGGCACAGTTGAGCAGCACCGCGGAGATCACGCGGGTGTCATACAGGCCGGCTTCCAGGGCTGCATTGTCGGAGGCGATGGCCCTGTTGCAGCTCATGCCGCCCATGGAGTGGCCAGTGACACCGATCTTGCTCACGTCCACAAAGGGCATGCGGCTCAGAGCCAGTGCGCCGTTGTACACGCCGTCGGCGCCGTTATTTGCCAGAACTTCGCTGTCGCCGTGGCAGGGCTGGTCAATGGCCAGAACCACATAGCCTCGGCGGGCCAGCTCCACATAGTTGGCGTCCTGCATTTCCTTGTTGTTCAGGTAGCCGTGGCTGGTGACGATGCCGGGAACAGGGTTCTCGGCACTGGCAGTGGGCGGAATGAAGAGGTATGCGCTCATGGAGTAACCGGCGTCGGTTTCCAGATTCAGCTCCTTCATGACCACCTTGCCGCCATCGGTCTGAACAGCGGAGACAACGATACCGCACAGGAGGATCAGTGCCAGGGAAATACAGAGCCATAGCCTTGCTTGCTTACGGACTTTTTCCATGATGTTCTCCTTTCATTGCCCCGTCCCGCGTCCTGCCGGGAGCGGGGAGCCTGCCGAAGCAGTCCGGTTCGTTTTTGATGCCTGCACTTTTGATTCTGGATTCATGCTTCTATTATACAAATACTTTCTGAAAGAAACAATATTCATTTGGAACAAATATATATGCGGAAAATTAGACACAATAGACAATGATGTAATAACATAGATTGAAATGATGAAAAAACCCCTTCCCGCAGAAGCGGGAAGGGGTGGGTAAACGGATGGGTCTGGCTTACTTCACGATCAGTCTGGTCATTCTGGCCAGGGTCAGGCGGTTGCGGATGGCGGAGGAGATGTCCAGGAAGCTGTCCTCCACGGCGGGGTCAATGCCCAGCTCCTCCAGGGTGTGCTTGGCGCCGATGGCGGCGTAGAGCTCGTTCAGCTCCTCATAGCTGGGGATCTTCGCGATGACCTCCCGGATCTCCTGCCAGTGATCGGCGATGGACCGGGGATCGAAGGTATTGAGCACATCGTTCTCGTTCTCCTTCAGGATGCCTTCGGCCAGGTCGCCGAAAATCTCCCGCACCCAGGCCTCGTCGATGGGCTCGAAGGGCTTGACCTCAATGCTCTCCCGCTGGGCCAGCTTGTGGTAGGCTTTGGCGCACATCAGGGTGCCCACACCCACGCACTCGCCGTGGAGGCCGTGGGCGTTTTCAAAGTACTTGGGCTTCATCTCCACCAGGTGGGCCACCAGACGGAGGCGGCGCGGGAGTTGGAGAGGATCTGCATGGTCAGGCCGGAGAGCATCTGGGTGTAGGCCATGGCCTCCAGATCGGGCTTCTTGCCCTCCTTCAGCTCATAGGCGCAGCGGACCATGATATCCAGCGCCTCCTGGGCCATGGCGCAGACCTTGTCGCAGAAGTACTCGCCGGAGACGATGTGGGCGATCTTCCAGTCGGCTATGGAGACGTGCTTGGCCAGAATGTCCTGGACGCCGGCAATGTTCAGGAACATGGGAGCGCCGGCGATGATGTTCATGTCGCAGATCACCGCGTCCGCCGCCTGCATGGGGATGGACTTCTTCTGCCCGTCGATGATGATGGAGCAGATATCGGCGGTAAAGCCGTCAGAGGAGACGATGGTGGGGATGGCCACGAAGGGGATGCCCAGACGCCAGGCGCTGTAACGGCCAAAGTCCATCAGGGTGCCGCCGCCGACCACCACCACGTAGTCGGGCGTCTTCTCAAAGCGGGTCATGCAGTCCTCGATCAGACCCTTCTCGCTGTGCAGGCCCTTGGCCTCCAGCACGATCTCCTGGTCGGCCTTCACGTGGACCATGCCGGGCAGATTGTAGGTGTTGGTATCGTAGATGACGATGCGATGTCCGGAAAGGCCGCAGTCGTCCATGTACTGCTCAAACCTCTCCAGCGCGCCGTACTCGCAGACCACCAGCTTGGTGCGCAGCTCGTGATCGCGCCCGCAGGCGCAGGGGCCCAGATACTGCTTGGTATTCAGGATCATGATGCTACCTCCGAATCATTACAATAAAAGAAAAAGAACTCTACTCCATACTGTAATCTTTCCCGGGGCGCTTGTCAAGGACGGAAAGGGGAAGGAGACACTTTCCTGCTCTTCCCATTTTTGCGTCCTTGTGCTATACTGGGAGCAACCAAAACAAAAAGGTGGGATCTGTATGATCTGGGCGATAAGCTTTTTTGTGCTGAGTCTGGCGGGGGCTGTGCTGCTGCCGCTGGGCTGCGGCTTTTCTCTCTGGTGGGGGATCCTGATTTTTCTCGGCTTGGAGATCCTGATCCATCTGCTCTTCGTGCTGGCCCACTGGATCTTCTGCCTGCGGGGACGGGACCGGGAGACCCCCATGGAGAAGCAGTCCCCTGTGGGCCTCATCGGCGCGAAACGGGCGGGGGATCTGGTCTGCGCCTACGGCGGCGTGCGTCCCCAGGTCAGCGGAAAAGAGAAACTGCCGCAGACGCCCTTCCTGCTGGTCTGCAACCACCGGAGCCTTTTTGACCCCATGACCATCATGAAGGAACTGAGCGACTATAACATCGCCTTTGTGTCCAAGCCCTCCAATCTGCAGATCCCCATGGTGGGGGATATCGCCTATACGGCAGGGTATCTGGCCATCAACCGGCAGAATGACCGGGAAGCCCTGAAGACCATCCTCCAGGCAGCGGATTATCTCAAGCGGGGCGTCTGCAGCATCGGCATCTTCCCCGAGGGTACCCGGACCCGGACCGGCAAGCTGCAGGACTTTCACGCGGGTTCCTTTAAGATCGCCCAGCGGGCCAACGTCCCGCTGGTGATCGCCTGTGTGCGGGACACGGAGAAGGTCTCCCACCGGCTCTTCCTCCGGCCCACCAAGGTCTATCTGGACATCCTCGAGGTGCTGCCCGCCCAGCAGGTGAAGGCCATGAGCACCCGGGACCTGGCGGAGTACAGCCGGAACAAGATCCTGGAAGTCATAAAAGAGTGAAGAGTGAATGGTGAATAGTTGAGGTGTCGCCTTTGGCGACGGATTGTTATTCAGCGCCGAAGGCGGTACGGCTATTCCTTCATTCCTTCTTGAGGGAAAGTCGACTTCATCTCTTCATTCTCATCGGAGGCATATTATGTCAACTAAAAAAGTGGCGCTGGTCACCGGCTCCAGCCGGGGGATCGGCGCGGCGGTGGCCGAGGCGCTCAGCGACGCTGGCTACGCCGTGTGCATCAACTATCTTGAGCGGGAGGACAAGGCGGAGGAACTGGCGGCGAAGCTCCGCCAAAAGGGCGGTCTCTGCATCACCCAGCAGGCGGATGTGGCGGACCGGGAGGCGGTATTCTCCATGGTGCGCCGGATCGAGCGGGAGCTGGGCCCGGTGACCCTGCTGGTCTCCAACGCGGGCATTGCCAAACAGCAGCAGTTTCAGGACATCGACCCCGAGACCTGGCAGCGGCTTTATGCGGTGAACGTGAACGGCGCTTTCCACAGCGCCCAGGCGGTGCTGCCTCACATGCTCCATGAGCACAGCGGCTGCATGATCTTCGTCTCCTCCATCTGGGGCCAGCACGGCGCCAGCTGCGAAGCGGCCTATTCCTCCACCAAGCACGCCATCATCGGTCTGTCCCGCTCCCTCTCCGCGGAGCTGGCCCTCTCCGGCATCCGGGTCAATTGCGTGGCCCCGGGGGTCATCGACACGGACATGGTGCAGGTGCTGGGGCAGGAGACCCTGGAGGGCCTGGCCCGGGAGATCCCTCTGGGACGGCTGGGAAAGCCGGAGGAGATCGCCCAGACGGTGCTGTACCTGGCGAAAAATCCCTATATCACGGGGCAGGTCGTGACGGTGGACGGAGGCTTTCTGCCGTAAGAAAGGAAGGAATGAAGACGCTGCGCTTTTGAAGGGCCTTCGGCCAATGAAGGAATTTCGGTGTCCCACTTTGTGGGACGGATTTCAATTCATCTCCAAAGGAGATACCAGCATTTCTTTATTCGAAGAAGTCGAGCTTCATTCCTTCATTCTGCAGAGCCCTCTTCATGCGTATAATATTTCACTTCTTGTGGGAGACTAAGAGCAGGCCCGGTACATAGAATGGTACGGGCGACTGGTTTTCCGGAGAGTGAAGAACATGGTCAAACGAGGAGATATCTATTTTGCGGACCTGAGCCCGGTGGTGGGCAGCGAGCAGGGGGGCATGCGCCCGGTGCTGATCGTGCAGAACGACACCGGCAACCGCCACAGTCCCACGGTGATCGCCGCCGCCATCACCAGCCAGACCGGAAAGGCCCGGCTCCCCACCCATATCTACCTTTCCGGCCCCAGCGTGGGCCTGAACCGGGACAGCGTGATCCTGCTGGAGCAGATCCGTACCCTGGATAAGACCCGGCTGCGGGAGCGGATGGGCCATCTGGGGGAGGAGGCCATGAGCGCTGTGGACAGCGCCCTGGCGGTGAGTTTCGGGCTCAAGGGATGACAATAGCATAGAACGGACGCTCTGCCTCATAGATTGGGGCAGAGCGTATTTCAATCGTGAAGAGAGAAAAGCAGTGATGTCAGCTTCGCCGAAGAATCGATATTTGGTGGAAAGGGGATGAAGGCTATGGAAATACCGGTCATGGAAAACGGCGAGCGGGTGGGGACCCTGCGGGTCTCGGCAAAGGGACTGTACACGCTTTTCGAAGCCCGCTTACCGCCGGCCGCTGCCTTGAGCAGACTGTGGCTTTTGGGCAAAAACGGAAGCGCGGCGCACCTCGGCCTGCTGGCGCCCTGCCCCTCCGGACGCGTGTTTTCCCGTCGGCTGACCAAGCTGGAGTGCAGCCGCCTGCCTTCCGCTCCCATGACGGCGCTGGTCCTGCCCAGCGGGGAGAAGCCGAGGCCATCCGGAAAAGCGGAGGAAGGGCGGCCGCAGAGCTCTCCGGCGGGGGACCGGAAAGTAAATGCCGGGCCACGCCTTCCGCATCCCGAAGTCACCTGGCGGAACCTTCCGGACGGGAGCATGATCGACCGGAAACGGCGGCTGCTGGCCCTGCCCTGGGCTGGAGAGAAGCTGCCCTGTGGGGTACGCAAAATCTTGCGGAATGGGAAGGAATATTGGCTGTTTCGGTATTGAGAAACGCCGGCGGGAGGTGTATACTGATTCTATCGTAACGACGCAATAGCGAATGAGAAGGGGGCTTTTCCATGCAAATGACCGATCTGATCGCCAAAAAGAGAGACGGCGGTGTGCTCAGCACCGAAGAGATCGATTTTATGATCCAGGGCTATACCCGGGGCCAGATCCCGGATTACCAGATGTCCGCCATGTGCATGGCCATCCTGCTGCGGGGCATGGACGACCGGGAGACCCTGGACATGACCATGTCCATGATGCACTCCGGCGAGGTGCTGGATCTGAGCCCCATCCAGGGCGTGAAGGCGGACAAGCACTCCACCGGCGGCGTGGGCGACAAGACCAGCCTGGTGCTCTGCCCCATGGTGGCGGCGGCGGGACTGAAGATCGCCAAAATGTCCGGCCGGGGACTGGGCCACACCGGCGGCACCATCGACAAGCTGGAGAGCTTCCCGGGCTTTACCACCGCCATCAGCGAAGAGGCCTTTTTTGAAAATGTGAACCGCATCGGCATCGCCATCATCGGCCAGACGGCGGACCTGGTGCCGGCGGACAAGAAGATCTATGCCCTGCGGGACGTGACCGGGACGGTGCCCTCCATCCCGCTGATCGTCTCCTCCATCATGTCCAAGAAACTGGCCTCCGGCGCGGACGTGATCGTGCTGGACGTGAAGTGCGGCGACGGCGCCTTTATGAAGACCGAGGAGGACGCCCGCACCCTGGCAAAGAGCCTCACCCGCATCGGCCGCCTGGCAGGGCGCAAGTGCGCCGCCGTCATCACGGATATGGATCAGCCTCTTGGCTGGGCCGTGGGCAACGCCGTGGAAGTGAAGGAGGCCATCGCCGTTTTGAAGGGTGAGCAGCAGGGAGACCTGCTGGAACTCTGCCTGACCCTGGGCGGCTGCATGCTGGCGGAAGCCGGATACGAGCCAAGCATCGAGGCGGCGAGAGCGCGGATGCTCCGAACCATTGCCGACGGCAGCGCCCTCAAAAAGCTTGCCGAGATGGTGCAGGCCCAGGGCGGCGACCCCGCCGCGGTGTATGATCCCTCCATCCTGCCCGACGCCAAGGTAAAGATCCCGGCGCCGGCGGAAAAGGGCGGCTATGTGAAGCGCATCCACGCCGAGCGGGTGGGCCTGGTGTCCATGCACCTGGGCGGCGGCCGCGCCACCAAGGAGAGCAGCATCGACCTCTCCGTGGGCGTGGTGCTGAACAAGAAGGTGGGGGACAAGGTGGAGCCCGGGGAGAGCCTCGGCACCATCCACGCCTCCAATATGGAAAAGGCGGAGCAGGCGGCAGCGCTGCTGCGGGATTGCTTTGAGTTCTCCGATGAGCCGGTGGAGCGTCCCGCCTTTATCAAGGACATCATCCGCTGAAACGAAAACAAGCTGATCGAAAAACCTTGGAAGGATCACAATCCTTCCAAGGTTTTTTCAATTTTAGGCCGCTGACGGGGAGGAAGGCCGCACCGCAAGGAATAATGCTTGCAAAAAAGAGAGAAATGAGTTACAATATGATGACAACATTGGCGGAATACGCCTTTGCATGAAAGGGGATAGGCATATGAAATGCCCTACCTGCGGCCAGATCTGCCGGACGAACCGGGAATTCTGCGCCCTCTGCGGTACGCCGCTGAAGCGGAAAAAGCGTCACGGCGGGCTGATCGCGCTGCTGCTGGTGCTGGTCCTGCTGCTGGGCGCCGCCGGATACGTCTTCCTGATGAAGGACCCGCTGAATCTGATAAAGGGCCTGCGCCCCGCCGAACCCGCCGCCCGGGAGATCTCCGCTGTACAGGCGGATTCCTCCGCCATCATCGTCCAGGAGACGGCAGAGATGCCGGCAGCGGTTGCCCGGGAGGGCCTGCTCTGGCAGGACGCCGCGGAGATCTATGTGAAAGACCGCTACACCCTGGCGCTGTGCAAGGATGGCACGGTGAAGCTGGCCGGCCAGTCTGCCTCGCCGGAGTTCGGCTTCGACCTCTTTGACTGGGCCAATATCAAACAGCTCGTCCCCGCGGACTTCTTTGTGGCGGGCCTGACGGCGGACGGTCGGGTTCGGCTCACCGGAGAAGTGAGCGGCTATGAAGAAGCCGCCCGCTGGACCGACGTGGCGCAGCTTTACCTGGATGGGGATACCCTGCTGGGCCTGACCGGGGACGGCCATGTTCTGGCCGCTGCCCCCGAGCTGGCCTTCGATCCCTCCGAGCTCCATGACATGGTGAATATCCTCACCGGTGGCCCGGATACCCTGGCGGTGGCCCGGGACGGCAGGGTCAGCGTTCTGCGCCGGCAGGGCATGCTCTGGGATCTGGACGGCGCCTACGGGCTGAAGGAAGTCGCCTGCAACGCCGACTATGCCCTCTTTCTGATGGAGGACGGCACGGTGCGCACCGGCGCCTCCCTTCACTACTACCTCAACGGCACGGACAGCCCCTTCTACGGCTGGGAGAATATCAGCCAGCTGGTGGCGGGCGACTGGTTCGCCCTGGGCCTGACCCGGGAGGGGACGATCCTGGGCGCCTCCACCGCCTATGGCGAGCCGATCCCGGACACCTCCGCATGGACCGATGTGCGCCAGCTTCTGCTGGACCGGGAGCGCAGCATCGTCTACGGCACCACCGGGGACGGCCGGGTGCTGGCTGCCGCCGCTTCCCAGGAGACCACGCTGCCGGAGCTGGGCTCCTGGCAGAATGTAGCGCAGCTGCAGATCAGCCGGAACTACATCGCAGCGCTGACCACGGACGGACGGGTGCTGACTTTTGCCTGGCCGGAAGCCCCGGCGGCGCTGGACTGCGAAGCCTGGGCCGGCGTCAGCTCCGTTGCCCTGAGCAATACGCACTTGGCGGCCCTGCTTGCGGACGGCACGGTGCTGGCCGCGGGAGACAACAGCTTTGGCCAGTGCGGCTGAGAGAAGCATTTCTTGCGTTATGTTAACCGCGTGCCGGGAGGCACGCGGTTTTTGTTCGGCCCTGGGGGCTATCCGGGCTTTCTGCTTCGAAAGTAAAAACAAGAAAAAATAATGCTTGCCATAGCAGCGGTTTGTAGTGTATAATAATTTGGACTGTTTCTAAGGCGTAATACCAAGTCTTATATATACTTTTTCAGAGAGGAAGCAACACATGGAAACCAAAAACATTCGCAACATCGCCCTCCTGGGCCACGGCAACAGCGGCAAGACCAGTCTGGCCGAGAGCATGCTCTTTGTGACCGGCGCTATCGACCGTCAGGGCAAGGTCTCCGACGGCAACACCACCTGCGACTACGACGCGGAAGAGATCAAGCGCCAGATCACCATCGCCGCCTCCATCGCCCCCATCACCTTCGGCGGCAAGAAAATCAACGTTCTGGACTGCCCGGGCTACTTCGACTTTGTCGGTGAGACCCTGTGCGCCCTGCGCGCTGTGGAAGCCGGCGCCATCCTGGTCACCGCCAAGGACGGCATCTCCGTCGGCGCCGAGCGTATGTGGAAGGCCACCAAGGCCGCGAACCTGCCCACCATGTTTGTGGTGTCCAAGACCGATGAGGAGCACGGCGACTTCTTTGCCGTGGTGGACGCGCTGCGCGAGAAGTACGGCAGCATCGTCGCTCCCGTGACCATCCCCACCTCCGACGGCACCGGCGTCATCGACCTGGTGAAGAACGTGGCTTACGTCACCAAGAGCGGCAAGACCACCAAGACCGAGGTCCCCGCTGCCGACGCCGGTCATGTGGAAGACCTGCGCATGGAGCTGATGGAGACCGCCGCCGGCGCCACCGAGGAGCTGATGGAGAAGTTCTTCGAGGAGATGGAGCTGAGCGAGGAAGACACCATTGCCGGTATCAAGGCCGGTGTCGCCACCCGTGACGTGATCCCCGTATTTGCCAGCGCCGCCATGCTGAACATCGGCACCGAGGCCCTGCTGCAGGGCATTGCCGACTACGTTCCCGATCCCTCCGAGGCCGAGGGCATCGACCCCAACGGTCCTGTCCAGGGCTTCGTGTTCAAGACCGTGTCCGACCAGTTCGGCAAGTACAGCTTCGTGAAGGTCATGAAGGGCACCATCACCTCCGACCTCTCTCTGCGCAACCTGCGCGCCTCCAGCACCGATAAGCTGGGCCGTCTCTACACCGCCACCGGCAAGAAGATGACCGAGGTCAAGGATGCCTGCTGCGGCGACATCGTTGCCGTGGGCAAGATGGACTGGAAGACCGGCGATACCGTGTGCGATCCCAAGAACGAGGACGAGCTCCCCGCCATCGAGATGCCCGAACCCTGCTACTCCATGGCCATCTCCCCCAAGACCAAGGGCCAGGACGACAAGGTCGCCGGCGGTCTTGCCAGACTGAACGAGGAAGACATCTCCTTCACTCTCGTGAACAACGCCGAGACCCACCAGATGGTCATCTCCGGCCAGGGCGACATCCAGGTGGACGTGCTCTGCGCCAAGCTGAAGAGCCGCTTCGGCGTCGAGACCGAGCTGAAGCCCGCCCGCGTGGCTTACCGCGAGAAGATCAAGGGCAAGGTGGAAGCCCACGGCCGTCACAAGAAGCAGTCCGGCGGTTCCGGCCAGTTCGGTGACGTGTGGATCCGCTTCGAGCCCCAGGAGGAGCAGGACGAGATGATCTTCGCCGAGGAAGTCTTCGGCGGCTCCGTTCCCAAAAACTTCTTCCCCTCTGTGGAAAAGGGTCTGCGCAACGCGGTGCAGAAGGGCGTTCTGGCGGGCTACCCGCTGGTGGGCCTGAAGGCCACCCTGTACGACGGCTCCTACCACCCGGTGGACTCCAACGATATGGCCTTCCAGACCGCTGCCCGCCTGGCCTACCAGGACGGCATCCCCAAGGCCAAGCCCACCATCCTGGAGCCCATCGGCCTGCTGCAGGTCAGCATCCCCGATGAGAACCTGGGCGACATCATGAGCGACATCAGCTCCAAGCGCCGCGGCACCGTGCTGGGCATGACCGCCGAGGACGGCATGCAGACCGTGGAGGCCGAGGTCCCCATGGCGGAGATGAGCTCCTACACCATCGACCTGCGCTCCATGACCCAGGGACGCGGTTCCTTCACCTGCAAGTTCATCCGTTACGAGGAAGCTCCCGGCAACGTGCAGCAGAAGGTCATCGAAGAGGCCAAGGCTCTGGCTGAGGCGGAATAATCAGGATTCCTTCACACACGGCGGCTCTCTTCGGGGTCGCCGTGTAGCATAAGAAGAGAAAAGTGAAGAATGAAAAGTGAAAAGATATGGGTTCGCCTTCGGCGATGATTCCAATTTGTCCGCTCCGCGGACTCCACATCTCTTCACTCTTCTCTTTTCGCTATTCACTTGTAAATGGGTGGTTTCATGAAACGCAATCTGTCTGTCATGAAAAATATGGTCTGGGCACTGTCGATCATCCTGTGCCTGCTGGTGCTGTTCGTGGCCCTGATCATCGCCGCGGCCCTGCCCTACTCCGGACCCATCCAGCGGGGCGGCGTACAGCTGAACGAGCTGGACAGCGAGCCTGCGGAGGAGGCCCAGCAGAAGGAGGAGATCATCCTCAGCGAGCTGCGCACTCTGCCGGAAAGCCAGGACGCGGGCCAGGGCTACATCGACGGGCTCACCTTCCTCTGCGACAGCAGCGTCATCGGCCTGCGGGACTATGCCCTCCTGGCCGGCGGCACCGCCACCACCCAGGTCTGGGGCAGCACGGCGGGGAATATCCCCTCCAGCAGCTTTGCCGACTGCCGCATCCGCTATCAGGCGGAGGGCGTGGAGATCAGCCCCGCGGAGGCTGCCGCCAAGGCGCAGCCCTCCCGACTGGTGGTCGTTCTGGGCGCCGACGGGCTGGACAGCGTGGATGAGGAGACCTTTGTGGAGGGCTACGTGAGCCTGCTGAAGAGCATTCAGGAGGCCAGCCCCAACACCGTCATCATCGTCTGCTCCATGAGCTCCGTCACCACCAGCTACAACGGCGTGGACGGCGTGAACGCCAACACCATCCGCACGGTGAACGAGTGGATCAGGACCGTTTGCATGCGCACCGGGGTCTACTACTGCGACACGGCCTACGCGGTGAACGACCGGGCCGGCTGGCTGGACGTGGACTATGCCGCGGTGAACGGCAAGGCCCTGAACACCGCCGGCATCCAGAAGTTCCTGGAGTATCTCAGGACCCACGCGGTGTGAGCAGTTTACTGCTTTTCAACCTCAGATAGAATACAAAACGACCCTGTCGGGTATGTTCCCGACAGGGTCGTTTCATGTTCGAGCGTGCTTGTTCCGCTGGGTGAAGAGGCTGTCCGGCGCTTTTCAGCCGGCGCCCAGCTCCGCGTAGGTCTTCGGCTCCAGGTTCGTATGCTCCCGCAGCCACTGCAGCGTGTTCACGGAAGAGCGCTCCACGGGAAAGCCCAGGTAGAACATGCCCGCGTAGGGATCGTTTCCGATTCCCTGCTCGCGGCAGGTGAAGTTGATGGCAAGGGAATACACGTTCTCTTCATAGTACTCGTCATGCACAAGATGGGCCAGCGCGATGTGCCCGTCCCGGGCGTCGGGGAGGATGCCCTCCTGATAAAGACTCATGGCCTCTTCGGCGGTGAGACTCACGCCGGTCCAGACCAGGTGCGCCGGATCGGTGCTTTCGTCCAGAATTCCGTAGGAGATCTCCGTGCCCACAAGGGTTTCCGGACTGAGAGGCCGGTCTGCCCGGGCACGGGCAAGGATCGCCTCCGGCGCGTTGAGCAGGGCCTCCGCCCGGCGCAGGAGGGAATCGGGATCCTCCTTGTCCGCAGTCGGGAGCCGGTAAGTGCGGTCCAAAGTGCGCCCGTCGGAAAGATGGTAAAAGATCGCGAGGCCGGCGTCGCCAGCGCCCCTTTCGCAGGCGGCCTTGTCCGCGATCAGGTCCCGGTGAAAGGCCGCGGCCCGGGCGATCTGCGCAGGGTCTCTCAGCTCCGCGACTTCCCCGCCGGACCAGAGACTCACGCATTCCACGTCCTCGGGGGAGGGGACACGTTTTTCAAAGCCGGTGAGGTCAAACTCAAAGACGCCGACAAAGAGCAGAATCACCCCGCAGGCCACAGCAAAGCCACGCCACTTGCCGTGAAAGACCTTCAGCGTCTTCTGCATCAGCATCTCGGCGGCAAAATAGCCGATGAAGGCGCCCACGAGCATCAGAGCCAGGATCAGCAGCGCCGCGGAAAGGCCCCGCATCGAGATACGATAGAAGGAGGCCAGCAGCATATCGGCAACCACCAGCGCCGTGCCGAAGCAGAGACAGTATTGAAAGACGGGCTTGAGGATCCGGACGGCGACTACGTCGCCGGCGGTCTCCATCCTGCGGCGGCGGTAGAGCAGCAGGGCCGCAGCGGAGAGAAGCAGACCGACGGCGCAGTAGGCCGCCAGAGCGCCGAGACCGTTGATCCTGTAGCCCAGGGGCTGTAGCCGGGTGGTGTTGAGCTGCTTCATGAGCAGCACCGGCGGTGAGAGAAAATGGAGCTTCGAGCTGTGGTTGACCATGCCGAAGACGAAGAGGGACAGCAGCTCACGCCCGCAGCCCTCGACTGCCGCCACGGCAAAGTTCAGCACCAGATAGACCGCCGGGAGCACCAGGATATTTCCCGTGAGCATGGCGCAGAAGACCGCGAAACCGTAAAAGGCGATGTTGCCCATGGCGGCGAGCACGAGGAATTCCAACAGCGCGGAGACGTGCAGCAGGCCACGCGTACAGATGAGCAGTGCCGTAACCAGCACGACGAGAAGGTCGGAGAGCAGCAGCGGGACGATGCCGGTGAGCCAGGCCGTGAGGAACATGGTCTCCCGGCGGAGGGGGAGGCAGTTCATCATGCCGCAGCTTTTGCTCTGGTAGAGATAGTGGAACATGGCCATGGCGGCGATGACACCCACAAAGGCGGAAATGTATACGACCGCAATACCCTCATCTACGGCACAGAGATCCATGCCCGCTACGGCTTCCTCAAAGCTGATTGCCCCCGAGCCGATGTTGCTGAAGATTGTGGCCTGCGAGGCAAGCTCCCCCGGCAGGATCAGCAGCAGCAGGCAGAAATAGGCGGCCCACAGCGGCCAGAAGCGCCGCAGCAGGTTTTGAGCAATTCCCCGGTTAAAGAACGAGATCCTTGACTTCATAGTCGGCACCTCCCAACTCATAAATGAAGATTTCCTCCAGGCTCAGCGGCACCAGGTCCAGGAAGAGAGGCTGGGTGGCGGCGATCTTTTCGGTAAGCTCCTCAGCCCTGCCCCGGAGGATCAGCTGCCGCAGGCGGCCGGTGGCGCTCTCGTGCACGATCTCCAGACCCTCGGGCAGGCTGCCGCCGTCCGGGTAGGCCAGCTGCAGCTTCACCAGGTTTTCCTGCAGGTCGCTGAGGCTGCGCTCGATCATCATCCTGCCGTGGTTCATGATCCCCACGTGATCGCACACGTCTTCCAGCTCCCGCAGATTGTGGGACGAGACCAGAACCGTGGTGCCGTACTGCTCCACATCCGAGAGCAGCACGCTCCAGATCTGGCGGCGCATCACGGGATCGAGACCGTCCACCGGCTCGTCCAGCACCAGCAGTTCCGGCCGCTGGGCCATGGCGATTTGAAAGGCGGCCTGCTTCTGCTGTCCCTTGGAGAGCTTGCGCATGGGCCTTTTTTCATCGAGGCCGAAGAGCACGGAGAGCTTTTCGTAACGCTCCCGGTCGAAGCGGGGATAGAGGCTTTCGGCAAAGCGGGCCATGTCGCGGATGCTGGCCTGGGTATAAAAGAAAATGTCGTCCGGAATGTAGGCGATCTTCTCCTTGACGCCGGGGTTTTCGTAGACCGGCTCCCCGTCCACCAGCAGCTCTCCTTCGTCCTGCCGGTAGATCCCGGCCAGATGGCGGATAAAGGTGGATTTGCCGGCGCCGTTTGGCCCGACCAGGCCGTAGACGGCTCCCCTGGGCGCCGACAGGTTGAGCCCGTCAAGGGCGCGAAAGCAGTCAAAGCGCTTGACAAGCGATCTTCCTTCAATCATGCTCGTTTCCCTCCTTGATGAGCGAAAGTATCTCCTCCGTACGCATGCCGAGGGCGCGAAGCTCCACGGCAGTCTGCTGCAGCTGCGCGCTCAGCGCGGCCCGGCGGGCGAGCATGGCAGCGTCCGTTTTGCAGACAAAGCTGCCTCGCCCCGGGACCGAGCAGATGCAGCCCTCGGCCTCCAGCTCGCGGTAGGCGCGCTGGATGGTGTTGGGATTGATGGCAAGGCTTGCCGCCAGCTCCCGCACCGAGGGCAGCTTTTCGTTGGGCTCCAGGACACCCGTCAGGATGAGCTGGCGAAAGCCGTCCCGCAGCTGCTCATAGATCGGCCGCGGATCGCGGTAGTTGATCTGGATCACGCAGACACCTCCTGTACTAACTGTATTAAATGACTTAGTACAGTCAAGATAACACAGGCATTGCTTTTTGTCAAGCCCGCAGAAAAATATAGCAAAACGAGCGTCCCTGCATTTCGGCAATGCAAAGACGCTCGTGCTTTTGAAGAAATTGGGTTTGCTGCGAACAGCAGATCCGGTCACGCTGCGGGCGGGAAGATCAGAGCCTGAGGAAGGCGCTGATCAGCAGCACCGGCAGAGACCAGAGCAGCAGGAACAGCAGGAGGAAGCCGGCGGAGACGATGCCCGCGGAGAGCAGCTTGAAGAACACCACGAACACACCCAGCACGGCGGCCAGGATCGTCAGCAGCAGGTTGATGCGGACGGAGAGATAGAGGCTGCGGGCGGTGTCGGCCATATGCACCAGAGGACCCAGACCCTCCCGGCAGACCACAGCGGCAGGCTTGCTGTCCGCGGAGGGCTTGGCCTCGGAGATGGCGAAGCGGTCCACATAGGGCGGGAAATCATAGCCGTCGGTGGCGACCTCAAAGCAGTCGGAAAGCATTTCGGGGGTCACCAGGAAGTCCCGGATGGCGAAGATGGGGTGGCGGTTGGAGCGGATCAGACCCACCAGGGCCTTGCGCACCTGGGGCTGCCCCTCGTACTTCATGTTGAAGATGCCGCAGAGGATGCCGTCCACCGCAAGGAGCACCGTGGTCTTGCCAACCAGACGGTAGGGAACGCGCACGTTCATGAGACGCATCAGGTCCAGACCGCCGCAGAGGATCACGCTGCCGTCGATGACGCCCTTCATGCCGCCGCCAGAGAGGTTTTCAAAGCCCTCCACCCGCCGCATGGAGCAGTTGTTCTTCTCCATCAGCTGGGAGAAGCAGGGGGCCAGATCCGAGCCGGAGGCGCAGATCATGGTACCGGCGTAGGAGATGATGGTCTCGGGCTGGACTTCGGCAAAGATGCGGACGGTGTCGATCTCCACACTGCCCTCGGGGAACAGATCCCGGTCGGTGACGATCAGATTGTCGCTGCTGCCGATGTCGCTGATGCCGGACCAGCCGGCGATGGCGGCGCCGCTGTGGAAGATGCGCAGGGAGCCGAAGAGAAAGGGAAGGGCAAAGCAGAGCAGCGCCATGATGGGCACCGCGGGGCAGAGGATCACCGTGAGGATGTACAGATAATCGGGGAAGGCGTGCTTGGCGATGGCAACCACCAGGGCCATCAGCACCGCCAGGATCCCGAGAACGGGGGAGAGACGGTTGAAGGCTGTCTCGTCGGGGGCGGCCTCCTCCGTCCTGCGGACAAAGCCCTTGGGCGGCCGCAGGGACTTGAGCAGGGTCAGGCCGTTGCCCTTCACGTCCGGCTCCGCGGTGACCGCGTAGCAGCGCTTGCCGATGGCCGGCACCCGCAGGGCCTTGCGCAGGCCCCTGGCGCTGGCCAGGGAGGACATCAGCACCCCCAGGAAGGAGAGGCTGGAAATCAGGCAAAGGGGCATGTGAGGCGTGCCCATAAAGCCGAGACACACGGAGAGCGCGTCCAGACTTGTGAGAATGCAGGTGAGAACGGCCAGAGAGTCAGCGCCGAAACGGCCCCGGGCCAGGTTTATCAGCGAGCCGGTGACCACGTCCAGACCCAGCAGCAGGATCGTGAGCTGGATGGCCAGGGAGAGACCCGCGGCCACCTCCACGGTGCGCAGCGCGCCGGAGACCGGCAGCCCCAGAGTGATCCAGGTAAGGACCGCCAGCAGCACCAGCCCGATGCGGACCCGCATGCGGAGACTGGTGACGAAGGAGCCGTAGTACTTGGAAGCGGTGGCAGGGGAGACCTCGGGACCCAGATCCTCACTCTCGTCCTCCATGGTGGAGGCGGTGCCGGTGCGGCTGCGCCTGGCACCGAAGAGACGGACCAGGAGGCTGGAGGCCATGCCGGAGAGGTACTGACCAAAGGAGGGGAAGGCGTTGGGGTCGTCCCCGTCCTCCTCGTCATAATCCAGATCCGGGGCGTATTCCGGCCGGCGGCGGTCGTCGTAGCCCTCGGTATGTTCGGGCGCCTCCGCCTCGGCGGCAGGCGCTTTCTTTGTGCCTTTGCGGAAAAGACCCTTTTTCTCCAGAGGCTTTTCCGCCAGCTCCTCTTCGCCGGCCACCCAGTGGAAGCCCACGTTGCCGCTGGGCTTGGGGGGAACGTAGCTCTCGTCCGCGCTCAGGTCCAGCTCCCTGCCGTCGAAGACCATGGTGCTCTTCCGCTCCCCGCTGAGATTGAAGCGGGGATCGATCTCCTCGGAGGGGATGTAGCTCCGGGCCGGCTTGGGGCGGGCGAGCTCGCTCCCTTCCTTCCGGGAGGGCTCCACCGCGGCCGCCGGCTGGGGGGGCGCGGGATCCTGGTCGAGAAGACGGCGCAGGCTCTCGCTCCAGTCCGCGGCGGTGAGGTCCGGAACGGGACTAGCGGCTTCCTCCGCGGGGGAAGCGGGCATCGGTTCGGGGGCGGGGGCTTCGGCCTGGCGCCGCCGCAGACCGCCCTGGCTCCGGGCGCCATCGGCGTGGGAGGAGAAGCTCTCACCCCGCATCTGCTGCAGGATGTCCCGGGCTTCCTCTTCCATGCGGGAAACTTTGCCGCCTCTGCCGGCTTTGGGAGAGGGGGAAGGAGCCGCGGCAGCGGAGACAGGCTCTGCCCTGCGGGCGGGTTCCGCCTTCCGCTCTTCGCCGATGACATCGGCGGCGGCGGGAATGGCGGCGAGTATATCGTTGTATTCGGCTAAAAAATCATCAACGGACATGGCGGAGAATTCAACATCCTCATCTTTAATCTCTCTTCGCCGAGGGGAAGGGGAGGGAATTTGCTTTGCAGGGGGGGAAGAAGTCTGCCCGGGAGAAGGCGGAGCGGCCTGCTCCTTTTTGGCGGGAGGGGCCTCCTCGCGCCGTTCACGGCGGAGAAAACCGAAGGTCTCAGCGGCTTCGGAGGGCGCGAGCGGTTCGGGCTGCCCGGCCTCGGGGACCGGGGCCTCCTCCGCGGCGGAAGGGAGACCCTTCCGGCTCCGCTCCGCCGCTCCTTTCCGACGGGCGGGACGGGCGGCGGGAGAAGAGCTCTCCCTGCCGGAGGCAGAGCGGGAGCTTTTCTCCTTCTCCCTGCGCCGGGAAGCGTTCTCAGCGGCCGAGGGGGCCGCGCCGGTAGGGGGGAGAGAAGAAGCCTCCTCCCTCCTGCGGGCTGCTTCCCGACGGGAACGTGGCGCGTCGGCAGGGGGGGCGGGCTGTTCAGCCGGCTCCGTGTATTCTGCCCAGAACTCCGACAGAATGTCGTTTACGGACATGTTGAGAACATCGGGTTCGGCTTTTGGCCGGGCCTTCGGCAAAGGCCGCGGCGCCGGGGCAGGCGTCTCTTCCTCGGGGAAGAGCGGCCGGGCGGGCGCATCAACAGTGTCAGGCTCCGGCTCAGAGAAGAGGGGCCGGGCAGGCGCTTCCACAGTGTCGGGCTCGGATTCGGGAGCGGGGACAGGCTTGGCTTTTTTTGCGGGGGAAGGAGAGGCTTTCTTTGTAGGGGACGGGCGCATTTTGCTCACAGCGCCCAGGAGATCCTGGAAGGGATTTCGTTTGCTTTCGGTTTTGGCTTTCTCGGAGAAAAAGGCCCGGGGCTTCTCCGCCGGGGCGGGAGGCTCCTGCTGCCGTCTGCGGCGGGGGAGAGGCTGGGGCTCAACGGGCGCGGTACTCTCCTCCAGCCCGCCCCAGTATTCCGCCAGAATGGCGTCTACCGAGAGGCCGGCGAGCTCCGCTTCCGGGATGTGGACCTCCACCTCCGGCACAGCGCGCCGAAGGGGAGCGGACACCGCGGCCCGGACCGGTTCCGGAGCGGGAGTCACGTCCTCTTCCTCTTCGATGCGCACGGGCTCTTCCTTTTTGCCCCAGAGCAGCTCGTCAAAGCTGGGGAGCTCCTCCGGAGCGGGAGGGACTTTGGAGGCCCGGGGCTTCGCTTCGGAACGGAGACGGGAAAGAAAGCCGCTTGCCAGACTTTTCAGATCCGGCCGGGGCTTTTCGGAAGGCGCAGGCTCTTCCTCCTCAGATGCGGGCGGAACAACCCGGTCATCCTCAGGGACGGGCGCTTCTTTTCCCCAGCGGGAGGCGAGACGCTCCTGGCTTTCCCTGCGGTCCCGCCGCGGCTGATAGATGCGCACGCTGTCCTCCGGCTCTTCCGCGGGGCGCAGAGCGTCCATAGAAGAGCGGGAAAGGCTGCGCCGGGGAGGGGACGTCTGCTCGGCTTCCGGCAGCATATCGTCCAAAATCTCCGCCAGGATGTCATTGACCCGGTAATCCGGAGATTCCATATTCTCTTCTTCGTCCGAGAGAAAACGACTCATATTTCAACCCCTGCTTCCATGATGCGGTATGAGTTGACTGCTGATAACAGATTACAGACTGCGCTGGCGAAGGATCTCGTACATGGTGATGGCGGCGGCTGCGCTGGCGTTGAGGGAGCTGACCCGGCCCTTCATGGGCAGGCTCACGATGAAATCACAGCACTCCCGCACCAGGCGGCCCATGCCGTCTCCCTCCGAGCCGATGACCAGGGCCAGGGGACCGGAAAAGTCCGTGTGCCACAGGTCGTTCTGCCCGTCGGCGGCGGTCCCGTAGACCCAGACGCCCCGGTCCTTCAGCTCTTTGAGCGCGGCGGGGATGTTGGGGACCCGGGCCACTGCCATATGCTCGGCAGCGCCGGCGCTGGCCTTGTCCACCACGGCGGTGAGCCCCGCGCTGCGGCGCTTGGGAATGATGACGCCGTGGGCGCCGGCACATTCGGCGGAGCGGATGATGGCGCCCAGATTGTGCCCGTCGCTGATCTCGTCACAGACGATCAGGAAAGGAGCCTCGCCCCGCTCTTCGGCAATGGCGAAGAGATCCTCCACCGAGCAGTATTCCCGCACGGCGGCCAGCGCGATGACGCCCTGGTGGGCATGGGTCCTGGACATGAAGTCCAGCTTCCGCCGGTCACACTCCACCACGACGATGCCCTTGTCCCGGGCGGTGGAGGCAATGTGACCCAGGGTCCTGTCCACCTCGCCCTTGCTGATATAGAGCTTGTCCATGGCGCGGCCGGCCCGCAGGGCCTCCATAACGGCGTTGCGGCCTTCGATGATCTCGTTCTGAATCCCGGATTCTTTCTCCATTGCATACGACTCCAAGTTATAATTTTACTGATAAAGCATACCACAGCTACGGGTAAAAAGGAAGCACAAGTTTGGAAATTTACAATTTTTTATAGACTTTGCGGCAGGGGCAGAGTATGATAACGGGGTAGATCCTGATCCGCATTCCTGAAAAAAGAAAGGTGGTTCCATGAAAGACCCCATGCGATCGGTGGAGCGCTTTGCCTATCAGCATCCCCATTTCGGCGTGCCCAACCTGATGCGCTATATCGTGGGCGGCAACGTCCTGTTCTGGCTGGCCGGGGTGCTGCTGCGCAACTATACCCTGCTGAGCTATATCAGCTTTGACGCCGCCGCCATTCTCCACGGCCAGGTGTGGCGTCTGGTCACCTTCATGTTCTATCCCATCAGCGGCAGCATGCTGTTCGCGCTGCTGTCCTTCTACTTCTATTACTGGATGGGCAGCACCCTGGAGCAGTATTGGGGCACGCCCCAGTTCAACATTTTTATTCTGCTGGGCTGGTTCTTCACGGTGGTGTTCGGCTTCGCGGTGTACTTTATCACCGGCAATAGCCCCCAGATCACCGGAACCTATCTGTATTACTCCCTGTTCTTCTCGTATGCCACCCTGTTCCCGGACGTGCAGGTGCTGCTCTTCATGCTGATACCGGTGAAAATGAAGTGGCTTGCCATTGTGGACGCGCTGTTTTTCGCCTATGCCGTTGTAAGCGGCTTTGCCTGGTTCCCGGAAAACCTGCTGCCCCTGGTGGCGGTGCTGAATTACTTCATCTTCTTTGGAGCCGAGCTCTGGAACCGCCGTCCCCGGAAGGCCAGTGCCGAGACGGTGAATTTCCGGCGGGAGAGCGCCCGGATCCGCAGAGAGCAGAGAGGGGAACTCTACAAGCACAAATGCTCCGTCTGCGGGCGGACGGATGTCTCCAACCCGGAACTGGAGTTTCGCTACTGTTCCCGCTGCGCGGGCTATCACTGCTTCTGCCAGGACCATATCAACAATCACATCCATTTTACGGAGTGATCCGGCCGCTGGAAAGGGATTCCAAAAAAATCGAAAAAAAGTAAAAATAATGCTTGACCTTGCCGCCCGAGTGTGCTAATATAATCGGGCGGCAAGGCCAAGGGGCTTTGTTTTCAGATACAGGAGGGGCTGTGAGCAGCTTCTTCTGAGTAGACCCGGGTGTAGCGCAGATGGTAGCGCGCTTGAATGGGGTTCAAGAGGCCGCTGGTTCAAATCCAGTCACTCGGACCAAA
>ONCI01000009.1:32511-67784 GCA_900316255.1 uncultured Eubacteriales bacterium
GAGAACCAGCGGCCTCTTGCAATTTAATCCGCCGCAGGCGGCCAACACGGCGCGAAGCGGCGGGTTGGCCGCTGGTTCAAATCCAGTCACTCGGACCAAATTCAGGGCTTCCCCTTTGGGGAGACCCTGAATTTTTTTATGTGAAAGCGTTGAACCGTCGTCCTCCTGCACTTCCATCAACGGCCGCCGGGCAGATCCAATCAGACGGTCCAAAGTCAGGGCATAATCCTGAGGTTGGATGCCCTGAAAGCAGGAACCTTTCCCGAGGGGAAAAACGCCTGCTTTTTTCCGGATAATCTATCTCACTTTTTTTGAAAAAATCGCTCTGTTTTAACAATACTTTAACATCAGCATGGTATGCTTCCGGTATCAGAAAGCTGTTGGGGGTGCCATCATGTTCAAAATCCTGGTGGTGGAGGATGACCGCGAGCTCAACCGGGCGGTCTGCTCCTTTTTGAATCGGAACGGATATGAAGCGTTGGGCTGTCTCGGCGCTAATGAGGCCTATGACGCCCTGTATGGCGGCAATGTGTTCGACCTGATCATCTCGGACATCATGATGCCGGAGATCGACGGCTTCGAGTTTGCCCGCACCGTCCGCGGCACGGATCAGAACATCCCCATCCTCTTCATGACCGCGCGGGACGACTTCGCGGCCAAGCAGCGGGGATTTCGTGTGGGGATCGACGATTACATGGTCAAGCCCATCGACCTGGAGGAGCTGCTGCTGCATGTGGAGGCGCTGCTGCGCCGCGCCGGGATCACCACCAGCCACAAGCTGGAGCTTGGCTCGCTGGTGCTGGACGCCGACGAGCGTAGTGCGGTGCTGAAGGGGGAGGAAATCCCGCTGACCGTGCGGGAGTTCAACCTCCTGTACAAGCTGCTTTCCTACCCCAGAAAGGCCTTCACCCGCAGCCAGCTGATGGACGAGTTCTGGGACGGGGAGACCGGCTCCGGCCCCCGTACCGTGGACGTGTACATGACCAAACTCCGGCAGAAGTTTGCCGACTGCGACGACTTTGAGATCGTCACGGTCCACGGCCTGGGCTACAAGGCGGTGCTGAAATGAGGAAAGAGAAAAACCAGAAAAGGATCGCGTTTCTGCAGCTGTTCTGCATCTTCTTTCTGCTGATCGCCTTCGTGCTGACCAGTTCCATGGTCCTGTTTATGACCTATCTCAGAAACTCCATGGAGATCAGCCTCAACGACGCCAACATCCGCATGGCGGCCCTTGTCACCTTCGGCAATGTGTTTCTGCTCAGCCTGATCTGCGCGGCGGTGGACACCCTGCGCCGCAAGCTCACCGTGGAGCGACCGGTGAAACGGATCATCCAGGGAGCGCAGCGGGTCATGGACGGAGACCTTACCGCCCGCATTGAGCCGGTGCGGGGGGTGGACGCGGGCTTCAACGCCATCATCGACTACTTTAACCGCATGGAGGAAGAGCTCTCCGGCATGGAGACCCTGCGCACGGATTTTATCGCGAACGTCTCCCACGAACTGAAAACCCCGCTGGCGGTGATCCAAAACTACGGCACCATGCTGCAGCAGCCGGATCTGTCCGAGGAAGAGCGGAAGGACTACGCCCGCACGGTGACCAACGCTTCCCAGCGGCTTGCCAGTCTGATTACGAATATCCTGAAGCTCAACAAACTGGAGAACCAGCAGATTTATCCGAAAAAGGAACGCTTCGACCTGGGCGAGCAGCTGTGCGAATGTCTGCTGGGCTTTGAAAACGCCTGGGAAGCGAAGAACTTGGAGATCGAAACCGACATTGCTGATGGCGTCACGGTGGAGAGCGACCCGGAGCTTTTGAGCCTGGTGTGGAACAACCTGTTTTCCAACGCCGTCAAGTTTACCGAGCCCGGCGGTACGGTGGGGCTGAAGCTGTACACCGAAAGCGGGCATGCGGTGGTGGAGGTCTCGGACACCGGCTGCGGCATCAGCCCGGAGGTGGGAGCGCATATCTTTGAGAAGTTCTATCAGGGCGACAGCTCCCACGCCACCCAGGGCAACGGCCTGGGCCTGGCCCTGGTGAAGCGGGTGGTGGATATCGTGGGCGGTGAGATCGGCGTGAGCAGCGAGCCGGGCAAGGGCACGACCTTTACGGTGAAGATCAAATAAGGAGGAGCACAAACATGAGTGAGCATTTTGAGTATAGCTATTCCGCCGAGCGGCAGAGCGAGATCGATGCGATCCGCAAAAAATATCTGCCTCAGTCGGAGCAGGAGGACAAGCTGGAGCAGCTTCGAAAGCTGGACGCCAGCGTGGGAACCACGGCGCTGATCGCCTCCATGGCGCTGGGCATCTTCGGCGCGCTGGTCTTCGGCGTGGGGATGTGCTGCTTTTTGGTGTGGAACCTCTGGCTGCCCGGGGCGCTGGCCTGTGTGCTGGGCGCGGTGTGGATGATGCTGGCTCCGGCGCTGTACCGTAGGCTCTATGAAAAGCGCAAGGCGGAGATCGCCCCGGCGATCCTCCGACTGACGGAAGAACTGAGTCAGAAATAAAGAAAAGTCTCGATTTTTCGAGACTTTTTTCTTTTTAACAATTCTCAAACATTTCGCCAAAACCTCGCAAACATTCCTCTGATATCTTTTGAGCGTCCCAAGGGGATGAAACAAAAAATAACCGATACGGAGGAATATACAATGAATACCAACACCAACGAACTCTACATCGTCACCGGGGCGGCCGGCAATCTCGGCAGCGCCATCGTCCGCAATCTTGTCAGCAAGCAACTGCCCGTGCGTGCCTTCGTCCTCCGGGGCGAGGAGGCGGCCAGGCACCTTCCCAAGGAAGCGCAGGTCATTGAGGGCGACGTGACGGATCTCTCTTCTCTCGAGACCCTGTTCGCTGACCTTCCCGAGAACACCGCCGTCTACTGCATCCACTGCGCGGCCATGGTGTCTGTGAGCAATCTGGTGGCGGAAAAGATCTGGCATGTGAACGTGGACGGCACGCAGTACATCATCGACAAGTGCCGTGAGCACGGCGTCCGGCTCATTTTCATCGGCTCCACCGGCGCGATCCCCGAGCAGCCCATGGGCACCGCCATCAAGGAAGTGGACCACTATGATCCCAATGCGGTCATCGGTCTCTACGACCAGACCAAGGCGGCCTCCTGCCAGCTGGTGCTGGACGCCATCCACGCGGGCGAGATCGACGGCTGCCTGATCCTGCCCTCCGGCATCTCCGGCCCCATGGACTACACCTTCGGAAACGTGGCGGGCGTCATCCGCGAGTACACCGAGGGCAAGATGCCCGCGGGCGTCGAGGGCACCTTCAACTGTGCCGACAACCGGGACATGGCCGAGACCATCCTCCACGCCTGCAAGGACGGCCGCACCGGCGAGAGCTACATCCTGGGCGGCGACATGATCGGTATGAAGGAGGTCTTCGACATCCTCTCCGAACACACCGGCCTCCCCACCATCAAGACCATCCTGCCCGCCGGCGTCGGCAAGGTGCTGGGCAAGCTGAGCGACGTGGCCGAAAAGCTGACCCACAAGCCCCAGCGCATGACCAGCTTTGCCGTGTACAATCTGGTTCGCAACAATGAATTCGACTCCTCCAAGGCCATGGAAGAGCTGGGCTACAGCCCCCGTCCCATGGCACAGAGCATCGCCGAGGAGATCGACTGGATGATCGAAGAGGGCATTGTGACGCTGCCGGAGCCCGCGCCTGCCGACGAGCGCAGCCTGGGCCGGAAGTTCGTGGACGCCAATCTGCAGTTCGGCGAGACCCTGGCCGCTGGCTTCAACAAGATGTCCGAGGGCGTGGTGTCCGGCTATAAGGCCATCGAGACCGGCGTGGTCAAGGGCTACACCGCGATTGAGGACAGCTTTGTGGGAGCTTTCCTGACCCGCGAAGGAGAAAGTGTCACGGAGGCCAAGGCAAGAGTAAAAGCCGGCGCGTGATCACCTGAAAAGAGAACAATAAAGCTCAGACGCTGTCAAGAATTGCAGCGTCTGAGCTTTTTGCTCAAAACTCCCCGGCGGCGATCAGACTGTAATGCCCCAGCCGCTCCAGGCGGCGCGGCATTTCTATCTCTCCCGCGTGAGAGCGGATACTCTGGAGCTCACGACAAGGCGGCTGTATCTGAAAAACTACCGGCGGAGAAGACGGTCGGGATAGATTATCACCATGACTGCGCAGTCCAATTACCGCAAGACACGCATTGCCTGCTAATGAAAAAAGTATCAGAAAGCATAAACAAGGTAAAGCCATCCCTTTAATGCGATTGCTTTTCCTTCCGATACGCGCTCGGGAGCATGCCGGTGACCTCACGGAAGCGCGTCCCGAAATAGGTTGTCGAACAGTAATGCAGACTGGATGCGATTTCCGTAATCGGCATCGTTGTGGTCTCCAGCAGGAGCTTTGCGCGCTCAATCCGTGCATACTGGATATAATCCCGCAGGTTATCCCCGGTTTCGGCCTTGAAGCGGCGGGAGAGATAGCTTTCCGTATAGCCCACCTTCTCCGCCAGAATCCCGAGACTCAGATCATCCTCTGTATGAAGGGCGATATAATCCAGACAGAACCGGATCTGCTGTGAGGTGACGGGATTGCTGCCCGACTGGTGCACGCGCCGGATAAAATCCTCATACATGGCGTGATTGGTAACGCCGACCTCGGAGATGGTCTTGCACTCCAGCAGACTCTGACTGTAGCTGTCACCCAGCGAATAGGCCAGTTCCGGGGACAGACCTCCCTCGATGGCGGCCCGGGTGCAGAGCCGGGTGAAGCCGTAGGCGCTGAGGATCGCATTTTTGACGGCGTCTTCTGTTTTCACCTGCGCCCCTTTGCTGAGCAGCCCTGCCCGCGCCATGGTGGAGGCGTAATCCAGATCGCCCTTGCGGATATGCTCCAGCAAAGCCTGCTCCACCATCCAGGTCTGGTGCCGGTCGCGCTTGGTCTGGGCGCTTTTCTTTGCCGCGCCGGTTTTGCGCTCCTGAAGCTGCAGATCGCTGCGGCTGAGCTTTTCACCGGTCAGAAGGAAGTGCAGCATCACGCCGAACTGAAAGAAGGTGATGGAGGAGACGACCGGGAGCGCCTTCATGGCTTCCTGCAGACGGACACGCATGCTGTAGGTGAGATCGTAACGCCCGATGGCCTCCTGGATGCTGGCCATGCTGATCTCGGTATTGAAAACGGGGCCGATCACATAGATCGCATTCTCAGCAAAGCAGGCGCACCACAAGGCGCTGAGCTCCGCCGACAGGATCAGCGGAAGCCGACTGGCTTTGGCATATTCCAGCATATAGCGCAGGCAGCCGACACGCTCAAAGGCCGTATGAAAGAATGTGTCGGGGCAATTGCTGCGGAGAAGAGTTCCCTCATAGTCATAGCATGAACTGTAAATCGTCGGCTTGCAGGTCAAAGCCTCCAGAAAGCCCTCCACCGCGATGCTTCGTTCGTCCATTTTCCTCACCTCAAAAACAGAGTAACACAATTTTCTTGTCTTGAAAATAATTTTATTGTCCTCTTGCAAGAAGAGGACAATAAAACGATACCAAAAGCAAGAAAATTACTTTTCTGCAGAGCAAAGCTCCTATATAATAACGCCAGAAGCCAAAACCTATTTCTGACCAATAAAAGGAGAAAAGAGAAATGGCACGCAAAGAAAGACTGCAAGACCCCAATCACTTGAGCTTCGGCCGCCTGCTGGCCTTCAAGAGCTCGGATATCTCCGCGGCATGGATCAACGTGATCATGCTCAACTTCCTCTCCATCTACGCAAGCGACACCCTGGGCATCGGCGTGGCGACTATCGGCACGCTGCTGCTGGCCAGCAAGATCGTGGACGCATTCACCGACATTTTTGCCGGCTGGCTCGTCGACAACACCCACACCAAGTGGGGCACCGGCCGCACCTATGAGCCCGCCATCATCGGCATGACCATCTGCACCGTGCTGCTTTTCGCGGCAAAGCCCGAGTGGACCACCACGGCCAAGTGCGCCTGGATCTTTATGATGTACACCTTCACCTTCTCCATCTTCTCCACGCTGCGCGCGGCCGGCGCCAATCCCTACACCATCCGCCACTTCTCCAACAACCCCGTGCTGCTGAAGAAGGTCGCCTCCTACGGCGGCATCATCACCATGTTCGGCTCCATCATCGTCAGCACCGCCTTCCCCGTGCTCATGGCCAAGGTCGCTACCAGCGCCTCCGGCTGGACCCGCGCCGTGCTGATCGTCATGATCCCCGCCACTCTCATCGGCCTGCTTCGCTTCCTGATCTGCAAGGAGGACCCCAAAGTCGGTGCAGGTGAGGAGCATGTCAAGGTCAATCTCAAGGAGATCTTCACCCTCTTCAGAAAGAACAAGTATGTGTGGCTCTTCGCGGCGATCATGCTCTCCTACAACATCATCACCAACCTGGCCGTCAACACCTACTATTTCAAGTACATCGTGGGCAACACCGCCCAGATGGGCCTGCTGTCCATCTTCGGTATTGTGCTGCTGCCCCTGATGCTCACCTTCCCCGCCATCATGAAGAAGATCGGCACCATGGGCAAGATGATCGCCATCTTCTGCGTCATCGGCATCGTGGGCTATGTGATCTGCTTCTTCTCCAAGGGCTTTGTCCCCGGCGTGCTGGCCGGCTATCTGCTGGGCACCCTGGCCACCCTGCCCATCGCCTACTACGGCGTGCTGTTCATCATGAACATCTGCAACTACAATGAGATGATCGGCCTGCCCCGTATGGAGGGTTCCTCCAGCATCCTCTCCAACTTCGCCACCAAGTTCGGCGCGGCCATCGGCGCATACGTCACCGGCATCCTGCTGAGCCTGGGCGGCTACATCTCCACCACGGGCGAAGAGATCGTGGCCCAGCCCGCCAGCGCTCTGTTCATGATCCGCTTTGACTTCGCCCTGATCCCGGCGATTCTGCTGGTGGTCATCGCCCTGTGCTGCCTGGCCTTCTCCAAGCTGGAGCCCAAGGCCGAGGCCTTCGAGAACGAAAAGAAGGCAAAGCTCGCCGCCGCGGCGGAAGCCAAGGCCGAATAATAATCCTAATAAATCTGCACCGAACGGGCAGCGGCGATCTGCCGCTGCCCGTTTCTGTAAAGGAGAACCATGAAACAACAGGCCTTTAATCCCTTCCTACCTCTCTGGGAGACGGTGCCGGACGGCGAACCCCATGTCTTTGAGGGCAGGCTCTATCTCTACGGCTCCCACGACAAGGAGGGCGGCGAGCGCTACTGCCAGCAGGGCAACTACGTGGGCTGGAGCGCTCCGGCGGACGATTTGAGCGACTGGCGCTATGAAGGCGTGATCTTCGAAGCAAAGCAGGACCCCCGGGTGCAGGGCGCGCTGTGCGACCTCTACGCGCCCGACGTGGTGCGCGGCAATGACGGGCGGTATTATCTCTACTACTGCATCAGCGGCGGCGCTTCCGAGACGGTGGCGGACACCCACAACACCCCCATCGGCGTGGCGGTCTGCGACACGCCCGCTGGACGCTACGAGTATTACGGCTTTGTCCGCAACCCGGACGGCAGCCCCTATCTGCGCTATCTGCCCCATGACCCGGCAGTGATCAACGACGAGGGCGTCATCCGCCTCTATCACGGCTATGCCCTCTCGATGAAGGCGGCCGAGGGCCACGGCGGCCAGAGCGGCCGGCCCATGCCGGACTTTCGCAGCATGAGCGTGGAGGCCAGGCTTCAGCTGCTTCGGCGCTTTGAGACGATGCTCTTCCACCGCAGCGCGGAGGAGCTGGCCGCCTACACCGAGGACATCATGGGCGCCAATACGGTGACGCTCGCGGACGACATGCTCACGGTCACAAGCGAGCCGAAGCGGATCCTGCCGGGCCAGTTCATGGCCTACGGCACGGAGTTTGAGGGCCACGCCTTTTACGAGGCCAGCTCCATCCGCAAGATCGGCGGACGCTACTACTTTATCTACTCCGACGAGAACAGCCACATGCTCTCCTGTGCGGTGAGCAATTATCCCGACCGGGACTTTCATTTCGGCGGCGTGCTGATCTCCAACGGCGACGTGGGACTGGACGGCAGGACGGAGGAAGACCGCCTCAACATGACGGCCAACAACCACGGCAGCATCGAGTGCGTAAACGGACAGTGGTACGTGTTTTACCACCGCCAGACCCACAACTCCACCTTCAGCCGCCAGGCCTGCGCCGAGCCCATCGTCCTCGGCCCGGACGGCAGCATCGCCCAGGTGCCCTGCACGAGCTGCGGTATCAACGGCGGGCCGCTCAAGGCGGAAGGACTGTACCCGGCGGTCATCGCCTGCAATCTCACAAATGGGCATATGCCCCACCTGGCAAACCGCCTGGGCGACGGGGACATTCCCTATATCACCCACAGCGGCGAGGGGGCGGAGGCCGAGCGCTATATCACAAATATCAAGGACGGCACCCGGATCGTGTTCAAGTCCTTTGCCTTCTGCGGTCCGGTGAGCCTGAGAATCCAAACCAAAGCCGCCGGCAGCGGGAGCTTTACGGTAAAACTGGACGATACCGTGCAGGGCGCGGTCTCTATCCCCGCAACAGAGGTCTGGACGGAGCACGGACTGGTGCTGGAGGCCGAGGGCGATCACGCGCTGGAGCTCTGCTATCACGGCGCGGGTACGGCGGAATTGCGCAGCATCGAATTTGAAAAATAAAGGAGTAGCCATGCGAACCATCATCAACTTCAATGATAACTGGACCTTCCATAAACCCGGCGAGACCGCCGTCCCCGTAACGCTGCCCCATACCTGGAACGCAGTCGACGGACAGGACGGCGGCAACGACTACTGGCGCGGCACGGCAGCCTATGAAAAGCACTTTGCAAAGCCGGATCTGAAAGAGGGCGAGCGCTGCTATATCGAGTTTGGCGGCGCAGCCATGACGGCGGATGTGACCCTGAACGGCACACATCTTGCCCGCCACGAGGGCGGCTACTCCACCTTCCGAGTCGATCTCACCGAGGCGCTGCAGGAGGAAAACCTGCTCACCGTCACCGTGGACAACAGCGACAACGACCGGGTCTACCCCCAAAAGGCCGATTTCACCTTCTACGGCGGACTCTACCGGGATGTGAAGCTGATCCTGGTTCCCGCCGAGCATTTTGAGCTTGTCAAGGACGGCACCCCCGGTATCAAAGTCACGCCGACCGTGCATTTGAAAGACCGCGAAGCCTATGTCATGGTTGAGACCAGGCAGACAGGCGGTGCGGAGGTCTGGATCGAGATCCCCACCGAGCACATCAAAGAGTTCCGCCGCGTGGAAGCCTACGGCGGCCACGCTGTCACCAACATCATCCTGAAAAACGTGCATCTCTGGGACGGCGTGGACGATCCCTATCTCTACACGGTTACGGCAAAGCTTGTCCGCGGCGGCGAAGTGCTGGATGAGATCTCCGCCCGCTTCGGCTGCCGGGAGTTTCATATCGACCCGGAAAAGGGCTTCTTCCTCAACGGGCGCAGCTATCCTCTGCGGGGCGTGAGCCGTCACCAAGACCGGATCGGTATGGGCAACGCTCTGACGATCAAGGAGCATGAGGAGGACATGGCCGTTGTGCGGGATCTGGGCGCGAATACCCTGCGCCTGGCTCACTACCAGCACGCGCAGGAGTTCTACGACCTCTGCGATGAAAACGGCATCATCGTCTGGGCGGAGATCCCCTATATCACGAAGCACATGACGAATGGCAGGCAGAACGCCGTGAGCCAGATGCGTGAACTGATCACTCAGTGCTATAACCATCCCTCCATCGTCTGCTGGGGTCTGAGCAACGAGATTACCGCCAGCAGTCCCGTGACGGAGGAACTGCTGCAGGATCACCGGGAGCTGAACGAGCTCTGCCATGAGATGGACGGCACCCGCCCCACGGTCATGGCCCACGCCTTCATGCTGGAGAAGGACAGTCCGCTGATCCCCATCGCCGATCTCGCCAGCTACAACCTCTACTTCGGCTGGTATCTGGGCGAGCTGGAGCAGAATGAGCAGTTTTTCGACGAATACCACGCCATGTACCCGGATCGCGTGATCGGATTCAGTGAATACGGCGCGGACGCCAACGCGGCTTTCCACTCCTCCCGCCCCGAGCAGGGCGACTACAGCGAGGAATATCAGTGCGTCTACCATGAGCACATGCTGAAGATCATCGAGGAGCGGCCTTACCTCTGGGCGACCCATGTGTGGAACCTGTTTGACTTTGCCGCCGACGGGCGCGATGAGGGCGGTAAGAAGGGCGAAAATCAAAAAGGCCTTGTGGAGTTCGACCACAAGACCAGAAAGGACGCCTTCTATCTCTACAAGGCCGCCTGGAGCAGGGAGCCCTTCGTCCATCTCTGCGGCAAGCGTTATGTGGATCGGGCAGAGGATAAGACGGAGATCAAGGTCTATTCCAACTGTGACGCGGTGACGCTCTATGTGGATGGCAGGGAGTTGGAAACCAAGTCCGGCAAGACCGTCTTTACCTTTGCCGTCCCCATCTCCGGCGAGCACAGGATCGAGGCCGTCAGCGGCGCGTGCCGGGATGAGATGCAAATTCGGCGGGTGGAGAAGCCCAACCCGGCCTATGCCTTCGGCGATGCGGGTCCTGTGGTCAACTGGTTTGACAAGGAAGATCTCAAACCCGGCTTCTACTCCATCAAGGACAAATTCGGCGCGCTGATGCAGAATCCCGCCACTGCTGCTATCGTCGGCAAAATCATGGCTAAAGCCACCGCCAGCCGGGGCGACGTGGCCAAAGAAGCCAGCGCCAACAAGGCCCTGCAGCAGATGATGGCGGCCATGAGCTTTGAAAGCCTTCTGAAAAAAGCCGGCGCCAACGTAGTGCCGCCCGAGATGGTGAAGGCCATCAACGACGCCCTGCAGCAGATCAAAAAGGAGGGCTGAGCCATGGTCTATAACGTCAGCATGAAGATCGCCCATCTGCTGGAAAATGAGCAGGCGGTTCAGGTGTTCGACCGCTTTCTGCCCGGCATGCGGAAAATGGCGGAGGCGAATCCCCAGGCCGCATCCCTCTCCGTGGAGCAGCTGGTGCGCTATACCCGCAATCCCAAAGCAAATGAAGTGATCGCCGCGCTGGACGAGGCCTTGAACGCGCTGAACACCCCTGAAAACGCCGTCAGCCCCAGTGAACGGAAGCTGATCGAACGCTTCAAAGCAATCGAGGCGGAGGACATGGCAAAAGCACAAAAGCCCGCCGATCACCGGCAGGACACGATCTGCCCCGGTCAGCCCTGGCTGGACACCAAAGGCGAGCGCATCCAGGCCCACGGCGGCGCAGTCTATTACGAAGACGGCCTGTACTACTGGTACGGCGAGAACAAGGAACACACCGACGGACAAAACGGCATCTGGACCTGGGGCCTCAAGGTCTACGCCTCCGCCGATCTGATGAACTGGGAAGACCGGGGCTTCTTGATCCCGCCGGAGCTGGACGATCCTAACTCCGCGCTGTTTCCCACCAAGCGCGTGGACAGGCCCCATATCCTCAAGTGCAATAAAACCGGGAAATATGTCTGCTGGATCAAGCTCTCCGGCCCGGAGGCGGCCTTTACGATCTGGCAGGCGGACAAGCTGCTGGGGCCCTATGAGATGGTGGAAAACCTCTACAACCCCGGCTGCCACAAGGCGGGCGACTTTGACCTGATCGCCGATCCCGTGACTGGAAAAGGCTATCTCTACTTCGACGCCGATCACAACTCCATGCTCTGCATGGAGCTGAGCGCGGATTATCTCCGTGCGGAGAAGGAAATCGCCAAGAGCTATGCCAATCTCCACCCGCCCTTCACCCGCGAGGCCCCGGCCCTGTTTGAAAAGGACGGAAAGAAGTACATGCTCACCAGCGGCATGACGGGCTATGTGCCGAACCGCAGCGACAGCTCGGTGTGCGAGTCCTGGGACGGCGTGTTTGAGAGTCTGGGCGATCCCCATGTGAACGACAGCTCCTGCGCCTCCTTCAACAGCCAGATCTCCAAGATCTTCCGCGTGGAGGGCACGGAGCGCTTCATCGCCATGGCCGACCGCTGGCTGCCGGGAACAAAGGTGGATGCCAGATTGGCCGACGTTTTCACCCGCGTGATTGCCGGAACTTATGACCCGGAGCACTATCAGGCGACGGAAGAAGAGCGGCGGGAGATGTATGAGGCCAACAAGCTGGAGACAGCCGACACGTCCATCGCGGACTATGTCTGGCTCCCCATCGAGTGGGAAAGCGGAAAGCCTGTCCTCCGCTGGCAGGACAGCTGGAAGCCCTGAAAGGAGTACAAAACATCACCGAGGGCACGGTTCAGCCCTTTGTTTGAGAAAGGAGGACACTAACATGATTCCCAAAGGCTTTCTGATCGGCGCGGCGACCGCCGCCCATCAGGTCGAAGGCAATAATATTCACAGCGACTACTGGGCCCAGGAGCATATGGAATTCACCAGCTTCAACGAGCCCAGCGGCGAGGCCTGCGACCACTATAACCGCTACGAAGAGGATATCCGTCTCATGGCCGCGGCGGGACTGAACGCCTACCGCTTCTCCATCGAGTGGGCCCGCATCGAGCCGCAGCCCGGCGTCTTTGACGAAAACGAGATCGCTCACTACCGCAAGGTTTTGGAGTGTTGCCGGGCAAATGGCGTGGAGCCCATCGTCACCATGCACCACTTCACCAGCCCCAAGTGGCTCATCGAGCAGGGCGGATGGGAAGCGGAGGCGACGGTTGAGAAGTTCGCCAATTACTGCCGCTACGTTGTCGAGCAGCTGGGCGATCTGTTCACCTATGTCTGCACCATCAACGAGGCCAACATGGGCATCCAGATCGCGGCGATCTCCAGGCGCTATATGCAGATGATGATGAAAAACCAGAGCGCCGAGGGAAAAGTGCAGGTGGGCATTAACCTGGAAAACCCGATGATGGAGCGCATGAAGAAGCAGGCGGCCGAGAACATGAAGCTCTTCGGCACGCCCCAGCCCCAGGTCTTCGTCTCCGGCCGCACGCCGGAAGGCGATCTGCTGGTGATGCGCGCCCATCAGGCGGCGAAGGCGGCCATGAAGGCGTTCAAGCCCGAGCTGCGGGTTGGCATCACGCTCTCCCTGCACGATATCCAGGCACAGCCCGGCGGCGAGGACGCGGCGGCGAAGGAGTGGAACGAGGAATTCCTGCACTACCTGCCCTACATCAAGGACGACGATTTCTTCGGCGTGCAGAACTACACCCGCACCCTCATGGGGCCGGAGGGCAGTCTGCCTGTGCCGGACGGCGCGGAGACCACCCAGATGGGCTATGAGTTCTATCCCCAGGCTCTGGGCCATGTGCTCCGCACCGTGCACAAGAGCCTGCCGATCCCCCTGATCGTCACGGAGAACGGCGTGGCCGTTTCGGACGACAGCCGCAGAGTTGCCTTCATCGAGGAGGCGCTCCGCGGCGTGCAGGGCTGCCTTGACGAGGGCATCCCGGTCAAGGGCTATCTATACTGGAGCCTGATGGACAACTTCGAGTGGCAGAAGGGCTTCTCCATGACCTTCGGTCTGATCGCCGTGGATCGCGCCACCCAGCAGCGCAGCCCCAAGCCCAGCCTTGCTTATCTGGGAAGCTATACCAAATAAGGAGCAGACGCCATGAAATGGAATGACTTCAATCAGAATTGGGAGTTTCAGCACGGCGAGCCCAGCAGCATCCCCATGCTGCCGCAGAAGAAGGAGACCGTCTCCCTGCCCCATGACTTTATGATCGCGGGAGACGTCTCGCCCAAAGCTCCCGGCGGGGCGGAGACCGGATTCTATACCGGCGGCATCGGCTCCTATACCAAGTACCTGGAGCTGGCCGAGGACGAGCTGCACGAGCAGCACATCCTGTACGTCGGCGGCTGCTTCGGATCATGCAAGGTCGTGGTGAACGGCCATGTGATGGCTCGGCACCACTACGGCTACACGCCTTTTGCCGTTTCCTTGGACCGCGCGCTGAAGGCGGGCAAAAACCGCATCACCGTCACGGCGGCAGATTCCAACGAGCCCAACTCCCGCTGGTACTCCGGCGCGGGGCTCTACCGCAAGGCCTATCTGTTGACCGGCCCCGCCGTCCATATCGCACCGGATGGGATCTTTGTCAGCACGCTGGCCGTGGAGAACGGCACGGCACAGCTGCGTGCGCGCGTCACGGTCTGCAACGACGGCGCGGAGGATTGGACGGGAACTGTCAAAGCGACGGTCGAGAACGAGACAGGCGAGACGATTCTTTCCGTTCCGGCCGGAGCGTGCCGGGAGGCGGAGCTTGCGTTGACGATCCCGGCGGCCAGGATCTGGGATCTGAATGACCCGCAGCTCTATACTCTTCATGTGGAGGCTGGGGATGACGCGGACAGCGTACGTTTCGGTATCCGCACCATCACCGTGGACGCGCAGCACGGCCTGCGACTCAACGGACGCACGGTGAAGCTCAAGGGCGGCTGCCTGCACCATGACAACGGCATTCTCGGCGCGGCGGCGCACCGGGACAGCGAATATCGCAAAATCAAACTCCATAAGGAAAACGGCTTCAACGCCGTCCGCTTTGCCCACAACCCGCCCTCGAAGGAGATCCTGGACGCTTGTGATGAGCTGGGGCTGCTGGTGATCGACGAGGCCTTTGACGTGTGGAACATGGAGAAGGACAGCTACGACTTCTCCCAGTATTTTGCGGCGGAATGGGAAACCGAACTCGGCGCCTTTGTCCGGCGTGACCGCAACCACCCCTGCGTTTTCCTCTGGTCCATCGGCAACGAGATCCCCGAGCAGGGCGGCCTTTCGGACGGCTATGAGACCTCCCAAAAGCTCGCGGCTTTCGTCCGCTCGCTGGACGATACCCGCCTTGTGGGCGGCGCGCTTTGCTCCTTCTTCCGGGGTCTGGACGACGAGGACAACGCCAAATACTGGCAGTCCATCATGGAAAACGCCGCGGAACTCCAGAAAAACGGCATGGTGAATCTGGATTGCCCTTATGGCAAGGCCATCTGGGACGAACGCACCGCGCCCTTCGTGGAGCCCTGGGACGTGGTGGGCTACAACTACCTGCGCTATCACTATGAGCCCAGCCACGAAAAGCACCCGGAGCGGGTCATCTGCTGCACCGAGTCCAAGCCCCGGGAACTGGTGGAATACTGGGCGGACGTGGAGCGCCTCGACTACCTGATCGGCGACTTTGAGTGGACCAGCATGGACTATCTGGGCGAGGCGGGCATCGGCAACAGCTTCTATGTGGAACCATCTGAGGTCGCGGCGAAGATGCAGGCCATGCACCGCACAGCCTATCCCGCCCGCACGGCGGACTGCGGCGACTTTGACCTCTGCGGCTTTGTAAAGCCCCAGCTGGCCTTCCGCCGGATCGTCTGGGGAAGCAAGGAAACGTTTCTTGCCGTGACCAATCCGCGGCATCACGGAAAAGTGGAGCTCCTTGGCCGCTACGGCTGGGCCGACTGTGCCCGCTGCTGGACCTGGCCGGCGGAAGCCGGATCGCCTGTAAAGGTGGAGATTTATTCGCCGGGCAAAACAGCAGAGCTCTTCTGCAATGGTCGCTCCATGGGACGGCAGATCGTGGAGGGCTTCAAGGCTGTGTTCGAAACGATCTATGAGCCGGGCACGCTGTGCGCGGTGAGCTATGACGAAAACGGAGAGGAAATCTCCACCGATGAGATCAGCACATACGGCAAGCCTGCCAAGCTGCGCATCACGAGCGAATGCGGTGATACGCTCCCGGCTGACGGGGAGAGCCTCTGCTACGCCGTGGTGGAGATCACGGACGCGGACGGCAATTTTATTCCCTGGGCCGAAGATGAGCTGACCGCCGACTACACCGGCGAGGGCAAGCTGCTTGCCTTCGGCTCGGCCCGCCCCACCACGGAGGAAAACTACACCGCCGGCACGATCACCGCCTACAGGGGCCGCGCCCTGGCCGTCATCTGCGCTGCCGCAGCGAAAGGGCAGTCCCTCCTGAGCGTGAAAAGCAAACGCTTCGGAGAGGCCGAGATCGAACTTCACTTTATCTGATCCTATGCAAACAGGCGCCCGGGAAACCGCTGGTCTCAACGGTTCCCGGGCGCCAGTGCGATTGGAGATGGACGGTATTCCTTTGCCGGTTTAAGTGTGTATTGTTCAGATTACTTTCATCTGCCCATGTTTGCCCCCTGCAAGCAGGGCAAGTGCGGCCACACTCTGCTTTTTTGCATCAGCAAGCAGGGCAGGCTTCATGAACTTTTGAAAAAGTTCATGAAGCCTGCCCGTTGCCGATCGCAAAAGCTTGTTGAGGCTCCGCCCCAAAACCCGATCAATAGTTCAGATTCCATCTGAAAGCTTCGCGATGAAACATCGCTTCAACAAAAAAGCCCGGTGACCTACTGGTAGTACTCCAGAAAGCCACCGGGCTTGAACTATTCGGACCTTATAGCAATGACTGCTCGCTTGTTTGCGGTCTGATACATTGTGTGAGAAGCTCAGCCATCGTGTCGACAGATTCCCGGCAGCCGCGTTTCAGCCACCGCTCCACAACCTTCATCGCGCCGCTGAGCGTGAACAGATAGTGATAGAGCCCGGCGGCGCGCTGTTCTTCCGTGTCTTGCGGCCCGGCTGCCCATACCTCGTTGAACATCGTCTCCAGATATTCCGCCGTGGACAGTCGCTCCAGATACCAGCGGTAGAAATGCCGGTAACGATAGACAAAATCCAGCGCGACACGCAGCCCTTCCAGACTCATGTAATTGCTGAAATGAACATTTGCTTCATCAAAGGCCCGGATATGCTCTACCCGCAGCAGGGAATCGATATTGGCCCAGAGGTCGTAAAGGCTTTCATAGTGCGCATAGAAGGTCGAACGGTTGATCCCTGCGACAGCGCATAGCTTTTTGACCGTGATATCTTTCAGCTCATTCTTCTCCAAAAGCCGCGCCATCGTCTGTTGGATCAGCTCATGCGTGAACTGATAATGGCTTTTTTTCTTGGTGTTCAAGTGTCTCAACTCCTCATGCTTTCAAAAATCCAACACGAATTGCGAGATTGATGCTTGTTGTCGGTATTGTAGCATCGCGGAAGAAAAACGCCTCAAAGAGCTGAAGGCCAAATGCGAAAAGAAGGGCCTGAACTTTGAGGAAGAAGAGGCCAAGTACCAGGCAAAGCTCGCCGAGAAGAAGGCGAAAGCTGAGGCCAAGGCTGCAAAACGAAAATAACCTGCAACCCATAGAAAACTCGCCGGGACAGTCAGCAGACTGTCCCGGCGAGCCGCCAAAGACATCAAAACTCTCCCGCGGCAATCAGACTGTAATGCCCGAGGCGCTCCAGACGGCGCGCAAACTGGCTGGGCGACAGATCCTGATCGTCGTCGATCCAGTTGAGCATCAGCCGCATGGAGCCGAGAAAGACGTAGTCAAAGATAAATTCCAGTCGATCCCGATCGTAGGTCGGGAATTCTTTTTGCCACTCGTCCACGATCCCGTCCCTGACGAGATTCCGCATGCTGTTGAGAAACTGCGGGTCGCCGTTGTCGCCCATCAGCACGCGGCATAGCTCTCGGTTCTGCAGGACACAGGAATAGATCTTGGCCAGATAACTGACGTTCCTTCCCTCATTCCAAAAGCGGTCGAAGGTCTCCATGTTCTCGGCGATGAAATCGTTCTCGATCTCCTTCAAAACCTCCTGGGGCTGGCCGTAATGGAGATAAAAGGTGCCGCGGTTGATTCCGGCCTCCGTGCACAGATCCTTGACCGAGACAGCCCCGATGGGCTGCTCCCTCAGCATGCGCAGCAGCGCGCGGTGCAGCATCTCTTTCGTAACTCGAACTCTTGCGTCCTGGTTGTTCATAGCGCTCTCCGAGAAAATCAACATTTTGAGGGGATTTGTTCATTAACAGGCAAAGATATTGAAATCTGTTTATTGTAAATAGACACCGCGTCTATTATAATGATTATATGATGGCGGAACGCCATACGGCGTTCCGCCGAGCCGCTTGGCGGCTCCGCGCGGCAGCAGGGCTGCTGCGCCATATAATCATTGCAATGAGCATCGCGCGAATGATTATTAGAATCATTCGCTGCCAAACTTGTCGTTTGGCAGCGGAATCAATCGAATCCTCGATTGATTCCGCCTTGCGATGATCATTATAATGGAACCAATCCAATAAAGCAAGTAAAATAATAGAATGGAGGGAACACGATGAACTTTGAGCAGGCAGTCAAAGCGTATCAGGCAAACCCCATCAAGGAAGAACTGGAAAAGCAGGTCTCCGCCCTGTGCGGGGAAATGACGCTCAACGAGAAGATCTACATGCTCTCCGGCCACACCATCGGCCAGACGCAGGTGGACATGATCAAGACCGGGCGCAACTATAACGTACGCTCGCTGAAGGCGGGCGGCTGCAAGCGCCTGGGCGTGCCGCCGGTAGCCTTTACCGACGGGCCGCGCGGCGTCGTCATGGGCAATTCCACCTGTTTCCCGGTGTCCATGCTGCGCGCCTCCGCCTTTGACCCGGAGCTGGAATACCGCTTCGGCAAGGCCATCGCCGACGAGGCCATCGCCCAGGACGCCAACTACTTTGCGGGCGTCTGCATCAACTTGGTACGTAATCCGCGCTGGGGCCGCACGCAGGAGACCTACGGCGAGGATCCCTTCCTGCTGGGCGCGTACGGCGCCACGCTGACCAGGGCCGTGCAGGAGGAGGGCATGATCGCCTGCCCCAAGCACTTTGCCCTCAACTCCATTGAGGATCTGCGCTTCTTCGTCAACGCCAAATGCGACGACCGGACGCTGCATGAGGTCTATCTGCCACACTTCAAGAAGTGCATCGACGCCGGGGCCCAGTCCATCATGGGCGCCTACAACAAGTTTGACGGCGACTACTGCTGCGCCTCGAAGAAGCTGTTGACCGACATTCTCCGGGATGAGTGGGGCTTTGACGGCTTTGTGATGTCGGACTTTGTCAACGGCGTGCACGACGCGGAGAGCAGTCTCAAGGCCGGGCTGGACATGGAAATGATGTTCACCATGCACTACAACGGCTTTGCCATCAAGAAGCTGCTGAAAAACGGCAAGCTGCAGCAGGAGCACATCGACCGCGCCGTGCGCAATATCCTGCGCGTGCTGATCCGCCAGGTGCCGCAGCTGAGGCCCCGCAGCAAGAGTGTGGTGGGTTCCGTGGAGCATCGGCTCCTGGCCCGTGAAATCGCGGAAAAGGGCATGGTGCTGCTGGAAAACAACGGCGTGCTGCCGCTCTCCAAGGATGCGCGCGTGCTGGTCACCGGCCCCTACGCCGACGAGGCCAACGTGGGCGACCAGGGTTCCAGCCGGGTCTGGGACAAGAACATCGTGACGCCCTTTGCCGGCATCTCCCGCGTGTTCAAAAACGCTTCCCTGACCGAGGGCGATGTGGCGGTGGTCTGCGTGGGCTCCAACCGCAAAAAGGAGGGCGAGTTCTTTGCCAGCGCCAGCGAGAAGATGAAGAAAAAGCCCAAGGACTGCGGCGGCGACCGGGACAGCCTGCGCCTGGAGGCCGAGGAGGTCGAGCTGATCAAGTCTCTGAAAGCCCGGGGCAAGAAGGTCGTCGTGACGCTCTACTCCGGCTGCGCCATCATCGTGGAGGAGTGGAAGCAGTATGCCGACGCCATCCTCATGAACTATTACTCCGGCTGCGAGGGCGGCACGGCGCTGGCCAACCTCCTCTGCGGGGACAGGAACTTCACAGGCAAGCTGCCCTTCACGGTGGCCAAGGACGAGCGCGACTATCCCGCCTTCCTCAGCATCGGCCAGAAGCCCTATGAAATCACCTACGGCTACTACCACGGCTATACAAAGATGGATAAGGAAGGCATCACCCCCGCCTATCCCTTCGGCTACGGCCTGAGCTATACCAGCTTTGAAGTCTCCGAAGCTGCTGCCGCGTGGAGCGATGAGGCGCTGACTGTTACCGCGAAAGTCAAGAACACCGGCGACTTTGACGGCGCGGAAGTCCTGCAGGTCTATGTAGGCTCCCAGGGCGCTGCCAACGGAGACGACCGGCCGGTGAAGCTCTTGAAGGGCTTTCAGCGTGTGGAGCTGAAGGCCGGTGAGGAAAAGACCGTGACCGTCACGATCCCCAGGGAGGAACTGAAGTTCTGGACGCCCGATGGCTGGGTGCTGGACGCAGGATACACGGTCTATGTGGGCACAGACAGCAAGAACGCAGAACAGGTATAACTATATCCCGTTTCTCTGCCGATACTCCGTGGGAGTCATGCCGACGGCCTTCCGGAATTCAGCTGTAAAATAGCTTTGGGAGCTGAAGCCGAGACTGTGACAGATGTTCTGGATCGAGTCGTTGCTGCTGAGGAGCGCGAGTCTGGCAAGCTCGATCCGACGTTGACGCAGATACTGCTGCATCGTCTGTCCGGTCTGCTTTTTGAACTCTCTGGCCAAATAGGAAACCGAGTAACCCATTTCTTCCGCAATGTCCGGCATGCTCGGCGTATTCTCCAGGTGCGTGTCCAAGTATTGGAACAGCTTTTGAAACAGCGGCGAGACGCCTGCATAGCGGCAATCATGAACCCGCTGCACAAAGTCATCCTGCATCCTGCTGTTGATGCCTGCCACTTCCTCAAAGCTCCCGGCACTCTCCACACTGTTGATGTAACGGTCGCTGAGCGTGTAGGCGAGCTCCGGCGAGAGTCCTCCGCGAATCGCCGCCCGGGCGCAGAGCGATGTAAAAATGATGATAGAGTTCTTGATGTGCCGGAGGGTATCTCCGCCGCCGAGCGGTACCATCTGCCCGCGTCCGACAAGCTGCCCGGCGCGCTTGCGATAGTCCAGATTACCCTCTTCGATCAGCCGCAGAAGTTCCTGCTCCATGGCCCAGGTGCCATGGGAGGAGATTGGCTGCTGCTTTTCCTGCGTTTCGGGAGCGGCGGTCTTGCGATCCACAAAATGGAAGCTGACGGAGTCCAAATGCTGGCCACAGAGGCTGTAGTGGAGCATAAGGCCGTAGTCCATCCAACGGTTGATGGGAAACATGGGCAGTGCGGAGAGCTGCCCGACCAGCTCACGCTTTTCGCCGCCGGAAATCCCAAGCGCGGAGATCGCCGCCTCCAGCCGAGGCACGGAGATATCTTCGAGGAAGACCGGACCGATCAGATGAAATGCGAGGAGTTCACCCTCCTCCTTTTCAAAATCCAGGATCCACAGAAGGCCGGAGCAGCCGGTGATTACCACGGGGAGCTGTTCGTCTGCCAAAGAGGAAAAAAAGAATGGGGCGTCTTCATTCAAATTAAGCAATGCCGGGATATGCTGCGAGAATGGGCAGTTGGTGTCCTTAAGCAGTAAAGACGGATCGAAAACCGTGTGGTATAGTGCGTGGCCGCAGCCGATCAGTTCATAGAAGAACGCAAGTTTTTGGTGAAGATTCATAGTTTCGAGGCCACCTTTTTGTGTACTAAAGCGAAAAAATCATTTAGGGCAGATAAAAGATAAAATAGGCAGATTAATTATAACGCTTTTTTCGTTCTTTTGCTATAGTAAAATCAGCAAAACAAAAATACGTTTTAAAATATTGAAACAGGGAGGAAAAACACTATGGCAAAAAAAGAACGGCTCAATGAAAAGGGTGTTCCGTTTGGCGCGAGACAGCGGATGCCGATCTGGTACGGCGCGGTCTGGTCCACCCGCGGCATTGCGGCGGCCATCAACGTGGTGCTGGTCGTCTACGTCACCTTTTACAGCACAGACCTTCTCGGCCTGAATCCCGCCATCATCGGCGGCATCCTTCTGGCGTCCCGAATCGTCGACGCCTTCACGGATTTGGGCTTCGGCTACATCCTGGATAAGACTCACACTCGCTGGGGCAAAGCGCGCCCCTACGAGGTCTTCATCATTTTAGAGTGGCTCTTTACGATCCTTCTGTTCAACACCCCGCAGCACGCGAGCGCCGCTGTGCAGTATGTCTGGATCGGCTTCATGTACATTATGATCAACGCCATCTGCGCTACGGCTCTCGGCGGTATCGATTCGGTGTATCTGGCCCGCGCCTTTACCACTGAGCAAAATCAGATCAAAGCCATCTCCATCAACGGCGCCATCGTCATGATCTGCTCCATCGCGTTCAACATCGTGTTCCCCAGCTTCCTGGCCGCAGGCGGCAAGACCCTGGCCGGCTGGAGCAGCATGGTCATCTCTCTCGGCGTTGTGATGGCAGTCCTCGGCATCCTGCGCTTTATTTTCTGCAAGGAGATCGTGAAGGACGAACCGAACGAGGACGGCAAGCGCACCACCAATGATCTCACCATGAAGGAATCGCTGTCCGCCATCTCGAAGAACAAGTATCTCTTTATCATCGTCGGCCTGATGCTCATCACCTTTATTGTGAACAACATGCAGAGCGCCACGACCTATTACTTCAAGTACGTCTACGGTGACGTGAGCATGCAGGGCACCGTCGCCATCACGACGCTGATCGTAGTTCCCGCCCTGATCGTGTTCCCGGCACTCGCCAAGAAGTTCGGCACGACAAAGCTGCTGCAGGTCTGCAGCGGGATCGGTATCGCGGGCATCGCCATTCGCAGCCTCGGCGGCACCAATCTTGTCACGCTCATCATCGGCGGCATCCTCTTCGGCCTCGGCACCATGCCCATCTCCCTGATGATCAACACCTACCTCATTGACTGCATGGATTACGGCGAATGGAAGACCGGCGTGCGTGTGGAAGGCTTGGTTGCCTCCATCGCCAACTTCGCCTCCAAGGTTGGCGCGGGCATTGCCTCGGGTCTCACGGGTCTTGTCATGGGGCTTGCGGGTTATGACGGACTGGCCGAGGTGCAGACCGCCTCTGCCAACAACGCGATCGTGTTTCTGTACAACTACATGCCCCTGATCCTCTTCTGCGTCATGCTCGTTCTGAGCCTGATGTACAAGGTGGACAGCATCCGTCCGCAGATGAACGCGGATCTGGCCGCCAAGCACGGCGAAGCCAAAGCTGAATAATTCTTGACACCGCGGAGGCGGCGGCTGAGCCGCCGCCTCCCTGCGCATTTTGGAAGGAGAATGAACCCATGAAACAGATTGCGTTCAACGATAACTGGCTTTGCAACGGAAAAGCCGTCACCCTGCCGCACGACGCGCAGATCAGCGAGAAGCGCGGCAAGGACGTCTCCAACGGCGGCCACGGCTATTTCCCTGGCGGCCTCTACACTTACGAAAAGACCTTCACCGCTCCGACGGAGTGGGAAGGCAAAACGATCCTCGTGGAGTTCGAGGGCGTGTACAAAAACGCGACCGTCAGCCTCAACGGCAAAGAGCTCTGCTTCCATCCCTACGGCTATACTGGCTTCTTTGTGGAGCTGAAGGGGCTGAACTACGGCGGATCGAACACCCTCACCGTGGTGGCGGACAACTCCAAGCTCCCCAACTCCCGCTGGTACTCCGGCTCCGGCATCTACCGCCCGGTGTGGCTGCACATCTGTGAAAAAGGCGGTCTCCGGCCCGAAAGCGTCAAGATCAGCACCGTGAGCATCGACCCGGCGGTGATCAAAATAGAGTCGCCAGTCTCCGTCAAGGCAGACGTGGATGGTATCGTCGGCAAAGGCATGAGCTTTGAGCTGACCATCCCCAACGCCAAGCTCTGGAGCGATGAAGAGCCCAATCTCTATACCGCGAAGATCACGGCGGGGGAGGGGGACTGTGTGGAGATCCCCTTCGGCATCCGCAAGATCGAATGGTCCAACAAGGGCCTGTTCATTAACGGCAAAAAGACCCTGCTGCGGGGCGGCTGCGTCCACCACGACAGCGGCATCCTGGGCGCCGCCACCTACGCCGAGAGCGAGGAGCGCCGGGTGCGCATCCTGAAGGAGAACGGCTTCAACGCCATCCGCTCGGCCCACAATCCCTGTTCCAAGGCCATGCTGGAAGCCTGCGACAGATACGGCATGTATATGATGGACGAGACCTTCGACATGTGGTACAACCGCAAGAACCCGTACGATTACGGCTGTGACTTTGAAACGTGCTGGGAATCCGACGTCACCGCCATGGTGGAGCGGGACTATAACCACCCCTCCGTCATCCTCTACTCCATCGGCAACGAGGTGGGCGAGCCCGCCGAGGCCAAGGGACTGGACTACGGCAGGAAGATGGTCGAGCTCTGCCACAGGCTCGACGCCTCCCGCCCCGTGACCTGCGGCGCGAATCTCATGATCATGGGCAAAACGGCCAAGGGCAACGCCCTGTATAAGGACGGCGAGCAGCCCGGCGGCGAGCAGAAGCCCCAGAAGGAAAACGGCAATGCGAGCCTTATGTTCAACATCATCGCCTCCTTTGTCGGCTCCGGCATGAACAAGAGCGGCAACTCCAAAAAGATCGATGAAGTGACCACGCCCTTCCTGGATTCCCTGGACATCGCGGGCTACAACTACGCTTCCGGCCGCTATCCCCTGGAGGAGAAGGCGCACCCGAACCGGGTGGTCTTCGGCAGCGAGACCTTCCCCCAGGATATCTGGAAGAACTGGCAGATGGTGAAGAAATATCCCTATCTGGTGGGCGACTTCATGTGGACGAGCTGGGACTACTTAGGTGAAGCAGGCATCGGTGCCTGGAGCTACACCGGCGGCATGCCCTTTAACCGTCCCTATCCCTGGATCCTGGCGGGCGCCGGCGTCATCGACATCCTCGGCATTCCAGACGGCAGCTGCAAGTACACCGCCACGGTCTGGGGCCTGGAGCAGAACCCGGTCATCGCGGTGCGGCCGGTGAATCATCCCGGCGTGCGGGTGTCCAAGTCCATCTGGCGGGGCACCAACGCCATCCTCTCCTGGAGCTGGGCAAACTGCGAGGGCAACAAGGCCGAGGTGGAGGTCTACTCCGACCAGACCCAGGTGGAGCTGCTGCTGAACGGCAAAACCGTCGGCAGGCAGAAGGTGAAGGAGTGCAAGGCGCTCTTCAAGATCAAATACGCCCCCGGCACGCTGACCGCCGTGGCCTATGACGCGAGCGGCAGAGAAGTGGGCAGAAGCGAGCTGTGCTCCGCTTCCGGTCCCTTTGGCATCGCCGTGCGTCCGGAGAAGGATGCGGTTAAGCCCGGCGAGATCGTCTACGTCCCGGTGAACATCGAAGGGGCCAACGGCCTGGTGGAGTCCAACGCGGACCGGAAGCTGACCGTTACCGTCGAGGGCGGCGAGCTGCTGGCCTTCGGCAGCGCCAATCCCTGCACCGAGGAACAGTACCATACCGGCAGCTTTACCAGCTACTACGGCCGCGCCTTGGCCGTCGTCCGCGCGGGCGAGAGTGGAACGGTCACGGTCCGTGTATCCGGCGGAAACATGAACGGGACGGCAGAAATCACCGTCAAGTGAGAATAAAAAGATGAAAGCGAAGCATTTACAAGTCGAATATCTGACTGAGCCACTGGGGCTCGGCAATCCGAAGCCCCGGTTTTACTGGCACGCGGAGGATGGAATCACGCAAACCGCCTATCGGATCGTCTGCACCCGTGGGGGCAAGACCGTCTGGGACAGCGGCAAGGTGGAGAGCCAGTCCATGACCCACATCCCCTATGGGGGAGAGATGCTCCGCAGCCGGGATGCTGTTACCTGGAGTGTGCAGCTCTGGGATGAAAAGGGCGAGCCGGGCGAAGCCAGCGAAAGCCACTTTGAGCTTGGACTTTTAAACGAGAGCGACTGGACGGCCAAGTGGATCGCCGGCGACTACAAGCCCGATCCCAGGCGCCGCTATCCGGTGGACTGCTTCAAAAAGGAATTTGTCGCGAAGGATGTCGTCAAGGCGCGCCTCTATGCCACGGCCCGCGGCGTCTATGACGTGACGATCAACGGCAGACGTATCGAGGACTTTATCCTTGCCCCGGGCAGTACGGACTACCGCAAGCGCATCCAGGTGCAGACCTACGACGTGACCGCGCTGCTTGCCTCCCCCTCCGGGGGAGGTACCGCGTCAGCGGCGGAAGGGGTTCGCAACTCCATCGAGCTGCGGCTGGCGGACGGCTGGTATCGCGGGAGCGTCGCGGCCTACGGCGTCACGAACGTCTTCGGCACCCAGACCAGCGTGCTGGCTCAACTGGAGCTGACCCATGCCGATGGCACCGTGGAGACGATCACAACCGACGAGAACTGGGCCTGGTCCAACGACGGCCCCATTCGTTTTGCTGACCTCAAGGATGGTGAAGTGTATAACACCACGATGCAGCCGACGTACAACGGCAAGGCACAAGTCGTGACAGCTCCCAAAGGCGTGACGCTGTGCGCCTCGGATAACGTGCCGGTCACGGAGCACGAGCGCTTTACCCCGTCGCTCCTGCCCGGCAAGGTGCTGGACTTCGGCCAGAATATCGCGGGTTATCTCAGCTTCCGTATCAAGGGAAAGAAGGGGCAGCGCATCCGCATCGTCTGCACAGAACTATATGATGCAAAGGCACAGGCTGTCGTCCGCAGCGCGGTGGAGACGAGGCCCGCCGCCGGCTGGACGCAGCAGAAGCTGATCCTGAAGCTGATGACCCAGCAAGTCAAAGGCGAGAGCGTAGAAACGCCCCTGCAGGAGATCCTGTTCACCTGCTCCGGCGGGGAGGACTGCTACAAGACCGCCTTCGCTGTCTTCGGCTTCCGCTACGCTCAGGTGATTGGAGACGTCGAGATCGACCCGAAGGACTTCACCGCCATCGCGGTCTACTCCGATCTGGAGCAGACAGGAGATTTCTCGTGCTCGGACCAGCACGTGAACCGGCTGGTGAAGAACACCCGCTGGAGCATGAAGGGCAATTTCCTGGACGTGCCCACCGACTGCCCGACGCGCGAGCGTCTGGGCTGGACGGGGGACGCGCAGGTCTTCTTCCACAGCGGAGCCTATCTCATGAACACCGCGCCCTTCTTTGGCAAGTGGCTGCGGGATATGGAGGACGGACAGTATAAAAACGGCCTGGTCCCGGCTGTGCTGCCCTTTAACGGCGTGGAGATGATGTACAAGGCAACCGGCTCCTCCGTGGGCTGGGCGGACGCGATCTACCTTGTTCCGTATCGCTATTATCAGCGCTTCGGCGACAAAGCGCTCCTGCGTCGCTGCTGGCCGATGATGAAGAAATACGCGGACTACCTGCTGAAGAATCGCGAGAAGGACGGCCACTATGAAAAGGGCGTCCACCTGGGCGAGTGGCTGGAGCCGGTGGAGTTCCGCGACAAGGTCTACGGCGCCAAGGCCAAGCACCCGGAAGAGTGCACCGCCTATCTCTATCTCGCCATGACCACCATGGCGGAGATCGCCTCCCTGCTGGGCGAGCCGAATGATGCCTACCGCGAAGCAGCCGCTCAGGCGAAAGAGATTTATCCCAAATACGCTGAGCTGGACACCGACCGGCAGGCCAAGCTGGTGCGCCCGCTGGCGCTGGGGCTTCTGGACGGGGAGAAAAAGAAAGCCGCCCAGAAGAGACTCATCAAGGCGGCAGAGAACTTTAACTATCGCGTCGGCACAGGCTTTCTGTCCACGCCATTCCTGCTGAGCGAGCTGACCGAGGCGGGCGCGGCGGAGACGGCCTATCAAGTGCTGCTCAACCCGGAAAAGCCCGGCTGGCTCTATGAGGTGGAGCAGGGCGCGACTACAGTCTGGGAGACCTGGGAGGGCTATGTGGGCAAGGGCGACTCCGGAAGCCTCAACCACTATTCCCCCGGCGCGGTGTGCCAGTGGCTCTTCGACACCTGCGCGGGCATCCGGCCGGACGGCGAGAACCGCTTTGTGCTCGCCCCGGTCCCCAGCGGCGGGCTGAGCCACGCCGAGGCCAGCTATAAGAGCCTTTACGGAGAAGTGGAGAGCCGCTGGGAGAGGACGGAAAACGGCTTCCGATACACCGTCACGATCCCGGCCAACTGCACGGCGGAGATCTGTCTGCCGGATGGGCGCAAAGAAACCGTGACAACGGGCAGTTATCAATTTTGAATCATCAAGAAAAAGGGGAAAAACCATGAGCAGTGTAATTGATTTTGACAAGGCGAAAGATCTTTTGGACAGCTTTTCGGGCCAGGCGGAGCAGCTTCTGACCCAGCCGGCCAAGGTGGAGGAACTGCTGCAAAAGGCAGAGCAGCGGCTGAAAGAGATCCCGGCCATCGGCGGAGCGCTGTCCCGGCTGCCGCTGATGATCTCCATGATCCGGGCGTATATCCGCAAGGAATATGACGTTGTGTCCGTCAAGGTCATCGTCACCATGCTGTGCGCGGTGATCTATCTTCTGAAGGGCAAGGATCTGATCCCGGACAAGACGCCGATCCTCGGCTATGCGGATGACATCGCCGTGATGGCGGCCGCGCTCTATTTCGTGGAGCCGGAGCTGAACGCGTATTCTCGGTGGAGAGGGGAGAAAAACGTATGAAGTACGAATTCTGGTTCGTGGTCGGCAGTCAGTTCCTGTATGGTCCGGAGGTTCTGGAGACGGTGGAGGCCCGCGCAAGGGAGATGGCAGCAGAGCTTTCCAAGGTGCTGCCTTATCCGCTGGTGTATAAGGTGACCGCCAAGACCAATAAGGAGATCACCGATGTGGTCAAGGAGGCCAATTATCGCGATGAGTGCGCCGGCATCATCACCTGGTGCCACACCTTTTCTCCCAGCAAAATGTGGATCAACGGCCTGGCCAATCTCCAAAAGCCCTACTGCCATCTGGCCACCCAGTACAATAAAGAGATTCCCAACGAAGAGATCGACATGGACTTCATGAACCTGAACCAGGCCGCCCACGGCGACCGGGAGCACGGCTTCATTGCCGCGCGGCTGCGCATGCCGCGCAAGGTCGTGGCAGGCTACTGGCAGGATGAAAAGGTCCATAAGCGCCTCTCCGACTGGATGAAGGCCGCCGTGGGCGTGGCCGTGTCCAAAGACATGAAGGTCATGCGCTTCGGCGACAATATGCGCGAGGTGGCCGTCACAGAGGGCGACAAGGTCGAGGTGCAGCGGAAGCTCGGCTGGCAAGTCAACACCTGGGCAGTCGGAGATCTCGTAAAAGAAATGAACAAGGTCACCGAGGCTGAAGTCGACGCGCTGGTGGACGAGTATGAGGCCAGCTATGTCATTGCTACCGATAACCTCTACGCCATCCGCTACCAGGCGAAGGAAGAGATCGCCATGAAGAAGATGCTGGATCGCGAGGGTTGCAGGGCCTTCACCAACACCTTCCAGGATCTCTATGGCATGGAGCAGCTGCCGGGTCTGGCCTCCCAGCACCTTATGGCCCAGGGCTACGGCTACGGCGGCGAGGGTGACTGGAAGGTCAGCGCCATGACCGCCATTTTGAAGGCTATGGGCGAGAACGGGAACGGCGCCTCCGGCTTCATGGAGGACTATACATACCATCTGGTCGAGGGCCAGGAGTATTCTCTCGGCGCCCACATGCTGGAGGTCTGCCCGTCTCTGGCGGCGGACAAGCCCCGTATTGAGACCCATCATCTGGGCATCGGTATGAACGAAAAAGACCCCGCCCGTCTGGTGTTCGAGGGCAAGGCCGGCAGGGGCATCGTGGTTTCCCTGATCGACATGGGCGGCAGACTGCGCCTCATCGTGCAGGACATCGAGGCCGTGAAGCCCATTATGCCCATGCCGAACCTGCCGGTGGCCCGGGTCATGTGGCGGGCGCTGCCGGATCTCACCACCGGTGTGGAGTGCTGGATCACGGCCGGCGGTGCGCACCACACGGTGCTGAGCTATGATGTGACCGCCGAGCAGATGCGCGACTGGGCTCGGATGATGGACATCGAATTCGTCCATATCGGCGCGGACACGACGCCCGAGAAGCTGGAAGAGGAACTGCTGGTCAAGGATCTGGTGTGGAAGTTAAAATGATGAATTAAGAAAAGACTGTCCTCGGTATCGAGCTGGGCTCGACCCGCATCAAGGCCGTTCTCATTGACGGGAAACACATCCCCATCGCCCAGGGTGATTTTGATTGGAATACCTATTGGTGAACGGCGTCTGGACCTACTCCATGGACATGGTGCATACCGGCCTGCAGGCCTGCATTGCCAATCTGAAGGCCGACGTCAAGGCCAAATTCGGCGCGGAGCTGACCACGGTGGGGGCGATCGGCGTTTCCGCCATGATGCACGGCTATCTGCCCTTCGACAAGGACGGAAAGCAGCTGGCGGAGTTTCGCACCTGGCGCAACACCATCACGGGCGAAGCCGCTGAGGAGCTGACAGCACTCTTTGTCTAACTGAAGAACTCAAAATTCAGAACGGAAAAATACTATGAAAAAGAAGGTAACGATTCAGGATATTGCGGATGAGCTTGGCCTGTCCCGGAACACAGTCTCCAAGGCCATCAACAACACCGAGGGCATCTCGGACAGCACCCGGGAGAAGATCCTGCAAAAGGCTGTGGAAATGGGCTACAAGCAGTTTTCCTATGTTCAGTCCCAAATGCAGGCTCAGCAGAAGGAGGCTGAGGTTGAGGGTTGCGGATATCATGGGGAGCTTGCTCTGCTCACCACCAAGCTCTTCAGCCAGTCGCACTTTGCATCTGTGATGATGGATCGGTTCCATCAGGAGATGGCTCAGGCGGGATATACGCTGAATACCCATCGAGTAGACAAGGAGAACATCGTGAAGCTGAGTCTGCCGAGGACCCTGCAGACGAGCCGTGTCAGCGGACTGATTTGCTTTGAGCTCTTCGACTACCGCTATGGGGAAATGCTCTGTTCCCTGGGGCTGCCCATTCTGTTTGTGGACGGGCCATGCAAGCGTAAGGGGAAAAGCCTCCCCTGCGATCAGCTCTATATGGAAAACACCGTAGAGCTCACCCGCCTTGTGCGGGATCTGCTTTCCCGGGGCAAGAGGAAGATCGGCTTTCTCGGGAACTGGGAGCACTGCCAGTCCTTCTATGAACGCTATCTTGCCTTCCGAAATGCCATGATGATGGAGGGCGCGCCGGTGGAGGAACGCTTCCTCCTCTGCCACAACAAAGGTCTGGAGATAGATCGCTTTCTCAGCGAATTGAAGTCGATGCCCGACGTTTTCCTCTGCGCCAACGACTTTGTGGCCATGGACGCCATGGCGGTGCTCCGTAAACGGGGATTTAGGGTTCCTGATGATGTTCTCTTCTGCGGCTTCGATGATTCCCCGGAATCCAGGCTTCACTCGCTGACCACGGTACACATCCACACCCAGATCATGGCCTGCGAGGCCGCCCGGCTGCTGCTATCGCGCATCCGTGAACCATCTCTTGATTACCGCACCGTTTACACGGAAACCTACCTGATTGAGCGGGAATCGACCCTGGGTTCCGAAAAGGAGCCACAGGCGACGTAAATCTGTTTAGAAATCAAATAAGTAAGCAGCTATCCGCGTCCAAGGGCCTGGAGGGCTTTTCCGTGTCCAGCCCGAATTTCGGCCTGGCTCATCAGGCCTGCGATCCCTGGGGCGGCGGCTGCGTCACGCTCACCGGAGCGGAGAACGCGGACGCCCGCGCCTGGTATGCGGCCAATCAGATGCCTGTGCTTGCCTATTCCAGCCTGGCGAGAGGCTTTTTCAGCGGCAAGTTCAAAGCTTTCGACTACGAGGGCGCGAAGAAGGCGCTGGACGGCCCGGCGCAGAAGGGCTATCTCTGCGAGGAGAACATGCGGCGGCTGAAAAACGCGGAGATCCTGGCGGAGAAGTATGGGACTTCCGTGACGGATATCGCGCTGCGCTATCTATTCGGAAGCGAGATGAACGTGTTTGCCCTTATGAGCACCACCAATCCCCGGCGCCTGCCGGGCAATGTAGAAGCGGCGAATCATCCGCTGGATCGGAATGATGTCCTTTTCCTGGAAAAGGACTGCGGGTAACGCATCTGAAAGAAACAGCCTCGGCAGAAGGACTGCCGAGGCTGTCAGACTGTAGACAAACCAATGCGGCATAGCATAGACACGCATGGGGGGATTGTGAAGGGGGGAGGGTATGCCCCCCTTCACGTCCAATCAACGCAAAAGCTGTCGACACTTTGTCGACAGCTTGACAGCCCCGGCAGAAGGACTGCCGGGGCTGTTTCCAATCGGATTTCTTCCGGGAATTGGGCTGCTGCGGGATGCCGCGCCGCGGGATCGTAAAAACTGCCGGAAAGCATGCGATGCTCCCCGTGATTTCAGGTCAGATCTCACAGCAGAAAGCCAAATTGATTTGACAAGCTATCGTCAGAATGATAAAATCGAAAAGATGGAACTGGTCGGTATCGTGGGACCGTCTCCGTCTCTGACCATACCGTCCCAGGCGGCGGCCACAGCATCGCCGCCACAGAAAAATACAAGCTGACCGAGCAGGCGGACCGTATCTGCGCCGGCGACGCCCGGATCCGTTATTGGAGCGGGGAGGAGCAGGCGGCGGGAAGGGACCAGCGCCAAGGCTTGGCCATTCATCCAAAGGGGGAGTAATCTTGCAGGAAAACAACAAACTGAAGGCTTTTGCGGCTGAGATCGAATCCCAAGTGGCCCGAGCGGGACAAGCTGGTCTGCTCCAAGGGACACGCCGGCCCCGCCGTCTACGGCACCTTGGCGCTGAAGGGCTTCTTCCCCTATGAGGAGCTGAAGACCCTGAATCGCCCCGGTACCCATCTGCCCAGCCACTGCGACCGGAACAAGACCCCCGGTGTGGACATGACCACCGGCTCCCTGGGCCAGGGCACATCCCTCGCCTGCGGCATGGCCCTGGGCGACAAGCTCCGCGGTCGGGACAGCCGCGTTTTCCTCATCATAGGCGACGGCGAAAGCAACGAGGGCCAGGTCTGGGAAGCCCTATCCTTTGCCGCGGCCAAGAAGCTGGGCAACCTGGTGGTTCTGTTGGACTGGAACAAGCGCCAGCTGGACGGCTGGACCAAGGACATTTTCCCCATGGGAGACTATGTCGCCAAGTTTGAGGCCTTCGGCTTCGATACCGTGAAGGTCAACGGCAACGACATCGACGAGCTGGTCCCCGCGCTGGAGCGCACCCGTGCCGGCGGCGACAGGCCCTATGCCATCGTGATGGACACCGTGAAGGGCGCGGGCGTTGCCGAAGTGGCCGAGAAAGCCATGAACCACAGCCTGCCCGTAAGCGACGAACAGTATGAGCGCTGGACTGCCCAGCTCAAGGAAGAGATCAAGGCCCTGGAGGTGGAGAAATGAAGATCGTATATGACGGAAGCATGGATCCCCGCCCCTGCAAGACCATCCTGGGGGAGACCATCCCCGCCCTGGCGGCTGAGGATCCGGATGTGATCTATCTGGATGCTGACCTGATGAACTGCATCGGCACGGCCAAGTGGGCAGCTGCCAACCCGGACCGGGCCATCAACTGCGGCATTGCCGAGGCCAATATGATCGGTGTGGCCGCGGGCCTCGCCTCTGCCGGCTTCAAGCCCATCGTCCACACCTTCGGACCCTTCGCGTCCCGCCGCTGCTATGACCAGATCTTCCTCTCCGGGGGTTATGCGAAAAACGACATCACCGTGATCGGTTCCGACCCCGGTGTCACCGCCGCCCTCAACGGCGGCACTCACATGCCCTTTGAGGATGTGGCCCTCTACCGGGCCCTCCCCGGCTCCACCGTTATCGACGTCACAGACCCCACCATGCTCATCAGCGTCCTGCGCCAGTGCAAGGATCTGCCCGGCGTGAAGTACATCCGCGTGGGCCGCAAGAGCTATGCCCGGGTCTATGAGGACGGCAGTGAGCTGCCCATCGGCAAGGCCGTCACCCTGCGGGAAGGTACGGATCTTGTGATCTTTGCCTGCGGCATTATGGTGCATGAGGCCCTGCAGGCCGCCGCAGCGCTGGAGAAGGAGGGAATTTCCGCAGCGGTGCTGGATCTGTTCACCATCAAGCCCCTGGACGCGGAAGCCGTGGCCTCCTGGGCGGAGAAGACGGGCGCTGTGGTAGTTGCCGAGAACCATAACCGCTACGGCGGTCTCTGCTCCGCCGTCAGCGAAGTCCTGGCCGAGCGCTGCCCCACCCCTGCCGCTTTCGTGGCTGTGGAGGATGAATTTGGCGAAGTCGGCCCCCAGGGCTACCTGCAGGAGCGCTTCGGCCTCACCGCCGCGCACATTGAGGAAGCGGCCAGGAGCGTGCTGAAGCGGAAATAGAAGAAATAAGGCCGGTATTCAGCCCTGGCCTGACCGTCGGCTCAGACAGCGGCTTCCTTCCATCAAAAACAGAGCTGTGAGATCAGCATCTCTCACAGTTCTGTTTTTCTATTTCCCATTGCTTTATTCATTGCCCCGTGTTACTCTGTTAGCGAGGGCATCTTGTTTCACAGCAAACGGTACATCCGCCGGTAGCTTCTTGACAAGATCGCCCTCATTTTCTTTTGAATTGTACCTCCCCCATTTTCCCCTAAAAGCAAGGGCTAAATTGTGAATTATCACCGAGAACCCTCATGAATGGGGAATGAAACCTCCATGCTTCTGGTAAAAATGACGAAAAAAAGACAATTTTGCCCAAATGCCGGGGAAAACAGGGGGTGCTGCGGCAATTGACCCGGGAAATACCGCGAAAAAGTTCAGAAAAATCTCAAAATTGCCTGAAAACTCTGGGTTTACGGGAATCTGATGCTTGACGAACAGAGGAAAAAGCGTTATCCTGTTGGAAGAATTGATCGGAAACGTATGAGAAAAGAGGAAAGGCGCGCCAAGCCCATCCTGGCAGCGCTGCTTTACGCCGCCGCCTGTGCCTCTCAGGAGGGAGGCACCGGGCGTTATGGACGGCAGTTTCCGGGACGCGGAGACAACTATTCCGAATTTCTATCGCTGATATACAAAAGTCCTATTGGAAGAGAGGAAAGCTCTTCTGATAGAATGATCCATAGGACGTCGATGGCCGCTTGCGAAAAAAGCCGGCAGAGCTTGGATACATTTCCGGACGTGATCCAAATTCACCCTGAGCCGCGCATCGCGGCGCGCGGGAAGCATGCAGCGATCCTAACGTGCTGCGAGGCCTCGCGCAGTCGTCAAACGAAACGGAGTTCATTCTGTTTCCGCCTTTGAGGGAATATTTTCTTTGACGCAGACGCGGGTTCTCGATTGCGAAACGAGTTTCGCAATTGCCCAATCAAGATGACGGAGGTAGACAGAACGATGGAAAAATACTTTATTCTCGGTTTTCTGGGTTCGATCCTGGCGCTGGGTTTTTCGGTGATCCAGCGGCGCAGGGTCCTGTCTGTTTCGGAAGGGAATGAGCGCATGCAGAAGATCGCCGCGGCGATCCGTTCCGGTGCCAACGCCTATCTGAAGCATCAGTACAGCACGGTGTTCAAAGTCTTTGGTATCGTGTTCGTGCTGCTGCTGGTGATGGCCTTTGCCTCCGGCGGAAGGATGCTCTCCCGGGTGACGCCCTTTGCCTTCCTTACCGGCGGC
>ONCI01000023.1 GCA_900316255.1 uncultured Eubacteriales bacterium
GCGTAATCCACAGCCTTGGTTTCCCGCAGGACATGGACCTTGATCTGACCGGGGTAGGTGAGCTCCTCCTCGATCTTCTTGGCGATGTCCCGGGCCAGGAGCACCATCTGGTCCTCGCTGACCTCGTCGGGCTTGACCATGATCCGGATCTCCCGGCCGGCCTGGATGGCATAGGAGCTGGCGATGCCGGGGAAGCTCTTGGAGACCTCCTCCAGCTTTTCCAGACGCTTGACGTAGTTTTCGATGTTCTCGCGCCGGGCGCCGGGGCGGGAGGCGGAGATGGCGTCCGCCGCCTGGACCAGGCAGGCCACCACGGTGCGGGGCTCCACGTCGTTGTGGTGGGCCTCGATGGCGTGGATGACGGCGTCGGATTCCTTGTACTTGCGGGCCAGGTCCACGCCGATGGTGACGTGGCTGCCTTCCACTTCATGGTCGATGGCCTTGCCGATATCGTGCAGCAGACCTGCGCGCTTGGCGGTGTTCACGTCCACGCCCAGTTCCGCGGCCATGAGGCCGGCGATGTGGGACACCTCGATGGAGTGGTTCAGCACGTTCTGACCGTAGCTGGTGCGGTAGCGCATGCGGCCCAGGAGCTTGATGATCTCCGGGTTCAGACCGTGGATATTGGTCTCGAACACGGCGCGCTCGCCCTCGGCCTTGATGGTGGCGTTGACTTCCCGCTGGGCCTTGGCGACCATTTCCTCGATGCGGGCCGGGTGGATGCGCCCGTCCTGGATCAGCTTCTCCAGGGCCAGGCGGGCCACCTCGCGGCGCACCGGATCAAAGCTGGACACGGTGATGGCCTCGGGGGTGTCGTCGATAATCAGGTCGCAGCCGGTGAGGGTCTCGATGCTGCGGATGTTGCGGCCTTCGCGGCCGATGATGCGGCCCTTCATCTCGTCGTTGGGGAGGGGGACGACGGAGACGATGATCTCGCGGGCGCGCTCGTCGGCCTCTTCCTTGAACTGGGCCTCGATCTCCTTGACCTTCATGGCCATCTCGTGGGTCACATCGTCCTTGACGTTGGCGATGATGTAGGCCTTGGCCTCTTCCACGGTAAAGCCGGAGATCTTTTCCAGCATTTCCAGCTGGCTCTTCTTGATCAGCGCTACCTCGGCCTGCTGGGCCTCCACAGCGGCGATCTTGCCGGACAGGGTGTCGCTCTTCTTCTCCAGGGCGTCGGTCTTGCGGTCCAGGGTCTCCTCCTTCTGCTGAAGGCGGCGCTCCTGCTTCTGCACCTCAGCCCGGCGCTGCTTTTCTTCCCGCTCATACTCGGAGCGGCGTCTGTGTATTTCTTCCTTTGCCTCTACGAGAGCTTCTCTCTTCTTGCTCTCGGCACTCTTGATTGCATCATTCAGAATCTGACGGGCCTCTTCCTCGGCATTGGCCAGGTTCCGCTCCGCGTTCTTTTCCCGCAGGATAAAGAAGGCGGCAGCCGCGCCGGCGCCGACCACAAGGCCGATCAAAATGAAAACAAACGGCATCGTAAGTAAACACACCTCCATTCTTTCAGAATTTTGCGGTGGTTTAGCTTCGTCATTATGGGGAAGGCGGGGAAAACCGGCCTTCCTTGTAAAATCTAAAGCAAGACGGACCATCAAGCGCATCCGTCGAAATTGAAACGAATATCCAGAGGGGCTCCCCATGGCTCCGCGGGGGCGAAACCCACCCCTCCAATATTATCCGATTCATTTTAGCCTTTTCGGGGTGTTATGTCAAGTGGAATAGTATTTTGTTTTTAGTTTTTAGGGGAGAAGAGGGAAGGAATAGGGAAGAGAGAAGGAATAGGGAAGAGGGAATAGAGAATAGAGAAGAGGGATAAGGAAACAGCAAACAGCAAACCGACGATCCGCTTGGCTCTCCCCGCGTCGGGGAGAGCTGTCACGAAGTGACTGAGAGGGGCCGCGCAGTCTCCCCTCCCCTGTGCAAGGGGAGGGGTTGTCTCCCATTTACCGCAGGGTTCCTGCCCGGCGCCGCCGAGATCCTTCGTCGGCTTCGCCTCCTCAGGATGACAGCCTGGTCCCGTCCCGGCCCGTAGGGACGGCCATTGGCCGTCCGCTATTGCCTCCCTCTTTGAGGGATGTGGCATCCGGCGTGTCACGTCCGCCGGATGACGGAGGGAGTCTTCCCGCGTAGGGGCGGCTATCAGCCGCCCGCTTCCGCCTTTTCCTTGAGGAGAGCGCGCCCCGCAGCGCCGGGCATTGCTCGGCGGCACACCGGGGCAGAAGGGTCAAACCCCTCAGTCACAGCGGCAAGCCGCCGTGACAGCTCCCCTTGCAGGGGAGCCCAATTCGGGCCGGCGTCCTCGACGGCCAGCTGCGCCATACGGGATACGGGGCGGACGAGCGATGCTCGTCCCTACGGCCGCTTTACCTCCAGCCGGATCTCTCCATCCGCTTCCCGGGCGACCAGCGTGTCTCCCGCCCGGGCCTCGCCCCGGAGCAGCAGCTCCGCCGCCCGGTCCTCCAGCTCCCGCTGGAGCAGGCGGCGGAGAGGCCGGGCCCCTGCGTGCTCCCCGGCGGCCCTTTGGGTCAGCGCCCGCTTGGTTTCCTCCGGCAGCTCCAGCCGGATGCCCAGGCCCTCAAAGCGCTGCCGCAGCTCCGCAAGGAGATTTTCCGTGATGCGCAGAAGGCTTTCTTCCTCCAGCCGGTGGAAGACGATGGTCTCGTCCACCCGGTTGAGAAATTCCGGGCGGAAGGTCCCACGCAGCTCCTCCATCACCTGGCGGCGCATCTCCTCCTCGCTGCCGGCGGGGCCGGTGCCGAAACCCAGGGGCGGCCGGCCCGCCAGGATGGCCTTGGCCCCCACGTTGGAGGTCATGACGATGACGGTGTTGCGAAAATCCACGGTCCGGCCCATGGCGTCGGTGAGACGGCCCTCGTCCAGGATCTGCAGCAGCAGACTCCAAACGTCCTCGTGGGCCTTTTCGATCTCGTCGAAGAGCACCACGCACCAGCTCCTGCGGCGCACCTTCTCCGTGAGCTGGCCCCCGTCCTCATAGCCCACATAGCCCGGGGGCGAGCCGATGAGCCGGCTCACGGCGTGCTTTTCCATATATTCGGACATGTCGATGCGCACGATGGCGCTCTCGTCCCGGTAGACGGCGGCGGCCAGGGCGCGGCAGAGCTCGGTCTTCCCCACGCCGCTGGGACCGAGAAACAGAAAGCTCCCCACCGGCCGCCGGGGGTCCCGCAGACCCACCCGGCTGCGGCGGATGGCCCGCGCCACGGCGGAAACCGCCTCGTCCTGGCCGATGATGCGGCGGCGCAGCTTCTCCTCCAGGTCCCGGAGGGCGGCGCTCTCATCCTCGCTGAGACCCGTCACCGGGATCCCGGTCCAGAGGGAGACCACCTGAGCCACCTGGTCGGGACCCACGGTGAGGCCTCTGCGGCCCTCCTCCAGACGCAGGCCCGCCGCGGCCTCGTCCAGCAGGTCGATGGCTTTGTCCGGCAGAAAGCGGTCGTGGATATAGCGGCGGGAGAGGGCGTAGGCCGCCTCCAGGGCCTCCTCCCGGATCTGGACGCCGTGGTGCTTTTCCAGCCCCGGCCGCAGGGAGCGCAGCATGCTCAGAGTCTGCTCCCGCCCCGGCTCCGACACGTTCACCGGCTGGAAGCGCCGCTCCAGGGCGGCATCCTTTTCGATGTGGCGGCGGTATTCCTCCGGGGTGGTGGCCCCGATGATCTGCACCTCGCCCCGGCCCAGGGCGGGCTTGAGGATGTTGGCCGCGTCGATGGAGCCCTCGGCGCTGCCCGCGTTTCACGTCCTTCAAAACGGACTTCACCCGCTCCTCAAAATCGCCCCGGTACTTGGTGCCCGCCAGCATGGCCGGCACGTCCAGGGACACGATCCGCTTCCGGCGCAGGCTCTCCGGCGCGTCTCCCCGGGCCACCCGCAGGGCCAGGCCTTCGGCCACGGCGGTCTTGCCTACCCCGGGCTCCCCGATGAGCACCGGGTTATTCTTGCTGCGGCGGGAGAGGATCTGGGCCGTCCGTCGGATCTCGTCTCCCCGGCTCACCACTGGGTCCAGCTCCCCCGCCGCGGCCAGGGCGGTCAGATCCCGGCTGTACTGGTCCAGCACCCGGGTGTCCGCCCTGCGGACGCTTCTGGCGGTGCCCAGCTGCTGCCGGTCCCCGGAGACCGGGTGGCCGAAGATGGCCGCGATGTCGGTATAGATGTCGTTCAGATCCGCGCCCTGGCCCCGGAGGATCCGGGCGCCGCCGCAGTCCGGCTGGCGCAGGATGCCCAGCAGCAGATGCTCTGTGCCGATAAAGCCCTGACGCAGATGCTCCGCCTCGGCGGCGGCGGTCTCCACCGCCTTGCGGGCGTTCTCGGTGAGCCCCAGCACCGGCCCGCCGGGGAAGCCCGTGCCGTCCATCTCCCGCACCGCCTGCCGCAGCCGCTCCGGCTGCAGCCCCCGGCGCAGCAGGATCCGGGCGCCCAGACCCTCGCTCTCCGTCAGGATGCCCAGCAGCAGGTGCTCCGTGCCCACGCTGCTGTGGCCCAGGTCCCGGGCGCTGAGCCGGGCCTTTTCGATGGCGGTCTCCGCCCGCTGGGAAAACTTTTCATTGCTTCTCATGCGCTTCCTCCTGCGAAAGCTCTTGGCTTCCTTCCATTATCCCGCCCCGGTCCCGCCGATTGGGGCGAATGCCGCGGCGGGAAGAAAAGATCCTCCGCCAGGCTGCCGGAGCAGGACGCAGGCAATGGAAATTATCTCCACATTTTCTGGGAATTAACAGTTTGGCCAAAAGAAGCTATTGATTTTTGGAAAAGATGTGCTACAATGATGCCACAAACGGCCGAAAAGGGCCAAATTCATACAAAAATGGAGGGAATTCCATGCCGTACGTGATCACTGACGAGTGCCTGTCCTGTGGTTCCTGCGCTGCCCAGTGCCCCGCCGAAGCCATCGACATGGGCGATCTGCACTACGAGATCGATCCTGAGAAGTGCCTGGAGTGCGGTGCCTGCGCTGCCCAGTGCCCTGCCGAAGCCATCGAGCTGCAGTAATCGAAAAACAACAGAAAGAGCTGAGCTTTTCTGCTCAGCTCTTTTTGTATATGCACTTGCGAAACNNNNCCAGTGCCCTGCCGAAGCCATCGAGCTGCAGTAATCGAAAAACAACAGAAAGAGCTGAGCTTTTCTGCTCAGCTCTTTTTGTATATGCACTTGCGAAACAGGTTTCGCAAGTGGATACTCGCGCTTATCGCAGCGGGCGGATGCCCGCTTTGGTCGGCGCGAGGGCTCGCAGCGAAGCTTGGATCGTCGCGCGCTTCCCGCGCGTCGCTATGCTCGCCTTAGGGAGTTTTTGAGGAAGCAAAGCTCCCTCAAAAACAGATAGCAATTCCCTTCGGGGCAGAAGTCAAAACCTGCTGCGAAGCATGCAAAGTATTTGTGTTGTTTGAAAAGAGGAGTATTTATGCGGGACGCCTGTGAACTCTGGGCCGGGGGACCGGTCTTTCGGCAGGACCCCGGGGCCAGGCTCTCCACCGACAGCGTGCTGCTGGCGGATTTCTGCGGCGCCGGGATCCTGAGCCTGCTGCTGCTCTGCCGCGGGGAAAAGCTGCACGTGACCGGTCTGGAGCTGCGAGAGGAAGCCGCGGCCCTGGCTCGGGAGAATCTGACGCAAAACGGCCTTGGGGAGCGGAGCCGGATCCTTACCGGGGATCTCCGGGAGCACCGGAGCCTCTTTTCTCACGGCAGCTTTGATTTGGCCGTGGCAAACCCGCCCTATTTCCCCACGGGCAGCGGGGCCTCGTCCCCCGATCCCGCCCGGGCGGGAGCCAGGGAGGAGCGGGAGAGCAGCCTGGAGGACTTCTGCGCCGCGGCGGCCTTCCTGCTCCCCACCGGGGGACGCTTCTGCCTGGTGTACCGGCCGGAGCGGCTCACGGCGCTGCTCGGGTGCCTGCATGAGAGCGGCCTGGAGCCGAAGCGCCTGCGCTTCGTTTCCCAAAGGGCGGAGAGCGCGCCCAGCCTGGTGCTGGCGGAGGGCCGCCGGGGCGGAAAGCCGGGTCTTGTCATCGAGCCGCCGCTGATCCTGACGGACGCGGAGGGAAGGGAGAGCGCGGAAGTCCGGCGGATCTATCATAGGGAGAATGAAGAATGAATACTGAAAACTGAAAAATTATGGTGTCCGCTCCGCGGACGGATTGAGCTTCCTTCAGGAGCAATACAGCTTGAAGCGCCACTCGCCGCAATGGAAAAACAAGAATGGTATCGCCTCCGGGATGAATTCCATCATCGCCGGAGGCGATACCACAATTCTTCATTCTTCATTATTCTCTATTCCTTTGCTCAAACGCACAAAAAGCGTTTGAGCTTTTTCAGGTCCATGCCCGCCTGGTCGTAGCCCTCGGTGATCCCGCGCGGCGAGATGCCGGAGCGGATCACATAGGCGGGGATGCCCACAGCCCGGGCGCCCGCTCCGTCGCAGATCGGGTCGTTTCCGATCATGAGGCAGTCTTCCGGGGCCAGGCCCTCCCGCTCCAGGGCCAGCCGGTAAAAGCGGGGATCCGGCTTCTTGAAGCCCGCCTCGGAGGAAATGTAGATGCTGTCAAAGCAGTCTGTGAGTCCCAGCATCTCCAGCTCCGGCCGGGTAAAGAGACTCTGGGCGTTGGAGAGCAGGATCACCCGTCCCCGCTGCCGCAGGACGGCCAGCAGCTCCTTCGCCCCGGCATAGAGGCGGATATGGCAGGTGGCGGCCTTGCGAAAGGCCAGGGCGGTCTCGGCGATCAGCGCGGCGTCCGCCCGGACGCCCTTTTCCCCGTAGAGCCGGGCAAAGACAAGGGCCAGGTCGATCTCCCCGTGCGCATGGGGGATTCCCCGGTCCCGCAGGCGGAGCCGTTCCTCCTCCTGGTGCACCGCTTCCAGATAGGCCCGGTGCAGCGCCTTGTCCTCCCAATCCGCGCCCCGGGACAGAACGAAACCAGCCATCCTCTTCCAGAGGGATGGCTGGTTTTCGTCCGTGTGGATGTCCACAAGGGTGCCATAAAGGTCAAGGAGGAAGGCGGCAGGGCGCACAGTTTCCTCCGGGACGCTCATGCACGGCCTCTCAGCTTCGCAATGCAATCGGAGCAGACGTTTCTGCCCTTGTAGCTGATCAGGTCCCGGGTGCTGTCACAGAAGATACAGCTCATCTGATACTTGCGGAGAATAATGCTGTCATCCTCCACATATATCTCTAACGCGTCCTTTTCCTCAATGTCCAGCGTCCGGCGCAGTTCGATGGGCAGGACGATCCGTCCCAGTTCATCTACTTTGCGGACGATGCCGGTGGATTTCATAGGAAAGCCCCTTTCGACAGGAATTCATTCGGCAAAAATACTCGCTTGGAGTACTTTCCCACAGTATACACAGTTTCCCGATTCTGTTCAACTGATATTTTAGAAAACCCTTGAAATTGCTGCACTTTTTCCCCACTCGGAGGTGTTTTATGCTGCTTGGCGCGGTGCTGACGGGACTCTATATGATCTGCACCCTGTACGCCGCCGGAAACGGCAGGGCGGAGGCGGCAGGACGGGCCCTTATGGAGGGGGCCCAGGCCGCCGTCCCCTTCGTGCTCGGCATCGCGGGGGGCATCTGCCTCTGGAGCGGGGTGCTGGAGCTGCTGGAGCGCAGCGGCGCGGCGGGGGCCCTGGCCCGTGCCCTGCGCCGGCCTCTGCGGCGGCTCTTTCCCCGGTCCACGGAGCAGGGGGAGATCCTGGAGGCCCTGACGGAGAATCTCAGCGCCAATCTCCTGGGTCTGGGCAACGCCGCCACCCCCGCCGGGATCCGGGCGGCCCGGGGCATGGCGGCCCTGGGAGAGCCGGCCCGGGACGAGCTGGGAATGCTGGTGGTGCTGAACACCGCCTCTCTGCAGCTGCTCCCCGCGGGGATCGCTTCGGTGCGGGCGGCGGCGGGGGCAAGCGCCCCCTTCGATATCCTGCCGGCGGTGTGGCTCTCCTCCGCCGTCTCCGTGAGCTGCGGGCTGCTGGCGGCGGCCATCCTGAAGCGGCTGTGGCGCTGAAGGAGCTGGGGGCGCTGCTGGCCCCGCTGCTGCTCTGCGGCGCGCTGCTCACGGCCTCCCTCCGGGGCGTGGACGTGTATGAGGCCCTCTGCGCCGGGGCCAGGAAGGGCCTGGACACGGCGGGGAAGATCCTGCCGCCCCTGCTGGCTCTGTTCCCGGCCATCTACCTGCTGCGGGCCTCGGGCCTGGCAGAGGGACTGAGCCGCCTGCTCTCCCCGCTGCTCCTTCGCCTGGGGGTGCCTCCGGAGACCGGGATCCTGATGCTGCTGCGGCCCCTCTCCGGCAGCGGGGCTCTCTCCGCCGCGGCGGAGATCATCGGGCAGGCCGGAGCGGACAGCCTGGCCGGGCGCACCGCAGCGGTGATGCTGGGCTCCAGCGAGACCACCTTGGAGCCGCTGGGCCATCCCGGCGGCCCTCTGCGCGGACCTGGCCTGCTTCCTCTCCTCCGCCTGGGTGTGCAGGCTGCTTTGGGGATAGAATCCGTAGGGGAGGGGCTTGCCCCTCCCGCGAGATTCGCGTGATTCCCACGGGAGGGGCAAGCCCCTCCCCCGCAAAAGAAGGATCCTCCGGCTCTTGGCAGAAAGGCGGATCTGTGGTATACTTCCCGAAAAATCGAAAACGGGGAGTCGATACCGATGAAAAAGATCCTTGGACCGCAAGGCTGGAAGGGTTTTCTGCTGGACCTGGCCTTTATCCTGCTGGGCACGGTGCTGGTGGGCCTGCCCTTGGCCGTTTTTACCGTACCCAATGACATTGCCCCCGGCGGGGTTTCGGGCCTTGCCACGGCCCTGGCCCATCTCACGCCCCATATCAGCGTGGGCGCCTACCCTGCTCTCCTCGGTGCTGCTCTCCGGCTTCATCGACCTCTTCGGCGCGCTGCTGCCGGGCTATACCAACAACCCCCTGCTGGCCGCTGTGGCCGGCGGCGCCATCAGCGGCTTCGGCATCGGCCTGCTCTTCCTCCGGGGTATCAGCACCGGCGGCACGGATCTGGCGGCCCTGCTGCTGAAAAAAGTCCTGCCCAACATCCCCTCCGGAACCATGCTCCTGGCGGTGGACGGGCTGGTGGTGGCCATCGCGGTGCTGGTGTTCAAGGACATCGAGGTGGCCCTCTACTCCACCATCGCCATCGTGGTCTCCTCCAAGGTCATCGACGCCATTGCCCAGGGCGTGGACTATGCCAAGGTGATCTACACCATCACCGAGAAGGGAGAGGAGGTCTCCCGGGCCCTGAATCAGCGGACCGAGCGGGGCACCACCCTGATCCCCGCCACCGGCGGCTGGACCGGGGCGGACAAGCAGATGGTGGTCACCGTCACCCGGCGCCATGTGCTGGCCCAGACCCTGAAGATCATCAAGGAGGCGGACCCGGCGGCCTTCACCTTCGTCACCGATTCCACCGAGGTCCACGGCGAGGGGTTCAAGAGTATTGAGTTTTGAGATTTGAGGAAAAAGGAGCAGCGACGAGGCTGCTCCTTCCTTTTTTCCTTCCTCTTTGCTGTTCCGGCAATCAGGATCGGTGAACTCGCAGCGCGTGAGGATTTGCCGTATCTCCTCAAATCTCAAAACTTCATGAGGCCGTGATGTTCTTCTTGATCTGCTGGATGGCGGTCTTCTCCAGGCGGGAGACCTGGGCCTGGGAGATGCCCACGGCTCTGGCCACCTCCATCTGGGTCCGCCCGTCGTAAAAGCGCAGGGCCAGGATCCGCTTCTCCCGGGGGCTCAGGCGCTTCACCGCGTCGGCCAGGGCGATCTGCTCCAGCCAGTGCTCGTCGGTGTTGCGCTTGTCTCCGATCTGGTCCATCACCGTGGCGCTCTCCCCAAGGTCGCTGTACACCGGCTCATAAAGGCTCACCGGGTCGCAGATGGCCTCCAGGGCGAAGACCACCTCCTGCCTGGGGATCTGCAGGGCGGCGGCCACAGTCTCCACGTCCGGCTCCCGGCCGGTCTCGGCGGTGAGCTTTTCCCGCACCTGCAGCACCTTGTAGGCCGTGTCCCGCATGGAGCGGCTGACCCGCAGAGCGCTGTGGTCCCGCAGAAAGCGCCGCAGCTCCCCGGCGATCATGGGAACGCCATAGGTGCTGAACTGGACGTTCTGGCTCAGATCGAAGGCATCGATGGCCTTGATCAGGCCGATGCAGCCGACCTGAAACAGGTCGTCCATGCTCTCGCCCCGCCCGGCGAAGCGCTGTACCACCGAGAGCACCAGCCGCAGATTGCCGGAGATGAGCTTTTCCCGGGCGGCCTTGTCCCCTGCCCGGGCACGTTCCAGCAGCGCCCTGGTCTCCGCGCTCTTCAAAACCGGCAGCTGCGCCGTGTTCACTCCGCAGATCTCCACTTTTCCCTGCATGAAAAAACACCGCTCCTTTTCCGAAAAGAGTGGTGTTAGTATTTCCCGCCCCGCGGGAAATGATACGCCTATGCGGGCGAGCATGCGGACGCACAGGCGGCGCGGGCGAGAAAATGAGCCGCCCCTCTTGTGCGGAAAAGAAGACTTTGATACAATAAAGAAAAAAGGAAAGAAGGGCGCAGGATGAAACGCAGTGCAAAGGAATGGGGACTCCGCGTCGCGATCCTGATGGGGGGCCTGGTGATCGCGCATCTGGGGGTGACGCTCTTTGTACAGGGCCTGTTCCGCAGCCTGACGGAGAAAGGCGGTCTCCCGTTTCTGAGTCACGGGCGGACCCATGTGGCGATCAGCCTGCTGATCGTCGCGGTGCTGCTCTTCGTGGATCGGAGCTATGTGAAGATCGGCACGGCCCTCTGCATGCTTTTCGGCGGACCGATCATCGACCTTTTCACAAGACTGCTGCAGCCGCTGCTTGCCGGCGGGTCCATGCCCCTGCGGCTGCTCCTGACGACGGCGGGCTGCGTCATCCTGGCCTACGGAATGACCATTGTGATCCGCTCCGACGCGGGCACCGGCCCCAACGACCTGGTGGCCCTGGTGATCAGCGAAAAGGCGGGCTTCCGCTTCAGCCTGACGCGGATCACGGTGGACGCGCTCTTCGCGCTGGGCGGCTGGCTGCTGGGCGGTACGGCGGGCCTGGGGACCCTGGTCTGCATGTTTTTGGTGGGGCCCGTGGCCGGATTCTTTTTGCCGGTCAACGGCCGCTGGATCGAGGCGCTGGTGCGAAAACTGTGCCCATAGGAAGGCAAAGAAAGAGCCAGACGGGTTTGTTCCCCGTCTGGCTCTTTTTTTGTTTATTCTTCGGTTTTTTCGGCGGCAGGGTCCCCGTCCGCGATCTCCCGGCGGTAGCGTCGGAAGCTGTAGATCCCAAAGGCGAGACCCGCCAGCGGGAAGGCCAGGCCGAAGCCCCAGGCCAGGGCGGGGGAGAGGCCGGAGCCGCCTGCGAGATAGGAACGCAGCAGGTCGATGCCAAGCCAGGCGAGATAGGCCGCCGCTGCGAGCCGCAGCGCGAAGAAACCGCCCGCGCGGTTTCTTTTCGCCGCGGCGCTGTCTTTTTGCTTGTCGTCCATGGGTCGGGCCGGGCTCAGCGGGACTTCTTCTTGGAGACGACGTCGAAGATGACGGCGGCAAGAAGGACCATGCCCTTGACGACCTTCTGATAGTTCGCGTCCACGCCCATGATGCTCATGCCGATGTTGATAACGCCCATCAGCAGGGCACCGATGATGACGCCGGGCACGGTGCCCACGCCGCCGTAGGCGGAGGCGCCGCCGATGAAGCAGGAGCCGATGGCGTCCATCTCATAGTTCTGGCCGTAGGTGGGCTGGGCGGAGGTCATGCGCGCGATGGTCAGGATGCCGGCAAGACCGGCCAGCAGGCCCATGTTGGCATAGGCGAAGAAGTAGATCTTGCGGGTATCGATGCCGGAGAGCTTGGTGGCCACCTCGTTGCCGCCGATGGCATAGAGATAGCGGCCCACCGCGGTCTTGGAGGTGATGTAGGTGTAAATCAGCACCACCAGCGCGACCCACAGCAGAGCCATCGGGATGCCCTTGTACTGGGCCAGGCGCATGGTGAAGAAGATCACCACCGCCACGATGACCACGGCCTTGAGGATGGTCTTGGCCAGGGAGTCGACCTCCAGGTCATTGCGCTTGCGGATGCTGCGGCTGCGGATGGTGAAGAACAGATAGAGCGCGCAGGCCACGACGCCCACCACGACGCAGAGGATGTTGATGTTCTCGCCGTGGAAGAAGTCCGGCACGTAGCAGTTGGCGCCGCCGCCGAAGATCTGAACGAACTTCTCGTTGGTGACGGAGACGGTCTTGCCCTGCAGCACCACGTTGGAAAGGCCGCGGAACACCATCATGCCGGCCAGGGTGGTGATGAAGGGCGGCACCTTGACATAGGCGATCCAGAAGGCCTGCCAGGCGCCGATCAGCAGACCGACCACCAGCATCACCGCCACGGCCAGCCAGAGATTCAGGTCGCTGCGCATCATGACGGCGCCCACGGTGCCGACAAAGCAGACCACCGAACCCACGGAAAGGTCGATGTTGCCGCCGGTGAGGATGCACAGCAGCATGCCGGTGGCCAGGACGAACACGTAGGCGTTCTGCGCGATGATGTTCGTCAGGTTCTGCGGAAGAAGCAGTTTGCCGTTGGTGCGCCAGGCGAAAAAGGCCGTCACCAGGATCAGCGCGATGATCATTGTGTACTTTTGAATAAAATTCAGGATCTTCGTCTTTGTCGTCATTGTTCTTTCTCCTTTTGTGCCGCTGCCTTTTCCGGATCGGTGGAAAGGATACAGGCGATGATCTTTTCCTGGCTGGCTTCCGCCGCCTGGAACTCACCGACGATGCGCCCCTCGTTGAGCACGTAGATCCGGTCGCTCATGCCCAGAACCTCGGGAAGCTCCGAGGAGATCATGATAACGGATTTGCCCTCCGCCACCAGATCGTTGATGATGCAGTAGATCTCATATTTTGCGCCAACGTCGATGCCTCGGGTGGGCTCGTCAAGGATCAGGATGTCGGGATTGGCATACATCCACTTGGCCAGCAGCACCTTCTGCTGGTTGCCGCCGGAGAGATTGCCCACGTTCTGCAGTACGCTGGGCGTCTTGGTGTTCAGCTTCTTCCGGTATTCCTCCGCGACCACGATCTCCTTGTCGTGGTTGATCACGCCGCGGCGGGAAACGCCCTTGATGTTGGCAAGGGTGTTGTTGATGGTGATGGGGTTGGAGAGGATCAGACCGCTGCCCTTGCGGTCCTCGGTGACGTAGGCAAGGCCCGCGTCGATGGCCTGCCGCGGCGAATGGAGATGGACCTCTTTGCCGTGGATCTCCACCGTGCCGGAGATCTCCGAGCCGTAGCTGCGCCCGAAGATCGACATGGCAAGCTCCGTGCGGCCCGCGCCCATCAGCCCGGAGAAGCCCACGACCTCGCCCTTGCGCACATAGAAGGACACGTCGTCGATGACCTTCTTTTCCGCGTAGATCGGGTGATGGACGTTCCAGTGCTTGACCTCCAGGGCGACCTCGCCGATGGCCACGTCGTGGCGCTTGGGGAAGCGGTCCTCCATCTCACGGCCGACCATGCCGCGGATGATCCGGTCCTCGCTGATGTCGTCCGTGCCCTTGTGCAGCGTTTCGATGGTCTTGCCGTCCCGCAGGATGGTGATGTCATCCGCCACATAGGAGACCTCGTTGATCTTGTGGGAGATGAGGATGGAGGTCATGCCCTGCTTCTTGAACTCCAGCAGCAGGTCCAGCAGCGCCTGGGAGTCCTCCTCGTTGAGGGAGGAGGTGGGCTCGTCCAGGATCATGAGGCGGGCGTTCTTGGCCAGAGCCTTGGCGATCTCCACCAGCTGCTGCTTGCCGACGCCGATGTCCTTGATCAGGGTTTTGGAGGATTCGGTCAGGCCGACGATCTTCAGATATTTCGTTGCCTCGGCATGGGTCTTGTCCCAGTCGATGGCAAATTTTTTCCCTTGTTCGTTCCCCAGGAACATGTTTTCCCCGATGCTCATATAGGGCACCAGCGCCAGCTCCTGGTGGATGATGACGATGCCTTTTTCTTCGCTGTCCTTGATTTTGGAGAACTTGCATACTTCTCCGTCGTATACGATGTCTCCGCTGTAGCTGCCGTAGGGATACCAGCCGCTGAGCACGTTCATCAGCGTGGACTTTCCCGCGCCGTTTTCGCCGACCAGGGCGTGGATGCTGCCCCGCTTCACGGCAAAGTTGACGTTGTCAAGGGCCTTGACCCCCGGGAATTCCTTGGTGATCCCCCGCATTTCCAGAATGTTGTCCGACAAAATATCCCCTCCAGATCCGAGAGTTTATGAGAACGCGGGCAAGGCGGATTTCCGCCTTGCCCGAGTCTTGTGCTTCGACGGGAAGCGATTACTTGATCTGATCCTCGGTGTAGTAGCCGGAATCGATCAGGATTTCCTTGTAGTTCTCGGCGGTGCAGGCGGTGGGACCGCAGAGGTAGCTGGGAACGACCTTGACGCCGTTGTTATAGGTCTCGGTGTCGTTGACCTCGGGCTCGGTGCCCTTCATCAGCGCGTCCACCATCGTGACAACGCGGGCTGCCAGGGTGCGGGTGTCCTTGAAGACGGACATGGCCTGCTTGCCCTCGACCAGGTTCTTCATGATGGCGATGTCGCAGTCCTGACCGGTGATGACCGGGTAGATGTCATTGGTGTAGGAGGAAGCCAGCGCGTTCTCCACGCCCAGAGCGGTGGAGTCGTTGGAGGCAAGAACTGCGTGCAGCGGGGTGCCGTCGCCGTAGAAGGAGCTCAGGATGTTCTCGAAGCGGGACTGGGCAAGCTCAGTGCTCCAGCCCTGGGTGGCAACGTCCAGCTTCGCGGTCTGGCCGGAGGGGCAGACCAGCTTGCCGCTGTCCAGATAGGGCTGCAGGATGCTCATGGCGCCGTCGAAGAAGTAGTTGATGTTGTTGTCGTCGGGGGAGCCGGTGATGAACTCAATGTTGAAGGGGCCTTCCGCGTTGTCCAGATCCAGGGCGTCACGGATGAACTCGCCCTGGGTGGTGCCGACGAGCCAGTTGTCGAAGGTGGCGTAGTAGGAGACGGCGTCGGAATCCATGATCAGACGGTCATAGGCGATGACGGGGATGTTGGCTTCCTTGGCCTGGGCCAGCACGGTGCCCAGAGAGCTGCCGTCGATGGAGGCGATGACCAGCACCTTGCAGCCGTTGGCGATCATGTTCTCCAACTGGGACAGCTGGGTCTGCACGTCGTTGCCGCCGAACTGCAGGTCGACCTCATAGCCGGCCTCTTCCAGCATGGCCTTCATGTACTCGCCGTCCTGGTTCCAGCGCTGCAGGTCCTTGGTGGGCATGGCCACGCCGACCAGGTTCTTTTCCTCGGCAGTCTCGGCGGGAGCGGCTTCGCCGTCGATGCCCAGCTGCTCAAAGGTGTAGTAGCCGGAGTCGATCAGCAGTTCCTTGTAGTTGTCCACGGTGCAGGCCACGGGCTCGCACAGGAAGCTGGGGATGATGCCGGTGCCGTTGTCATAGGTGTTGGTGTCGTTGATGGGGGGCTCTTCGCCCTTCATGATGGCGTCGACCATCTCAACGACCTTGCTGGCCAGGGTACGGGTGTCCTTGAAGACGGACATGGCCTGCTTGCCCTCGATGAGGTTCTTCATGATGGCAATGTCGCAGTCCTGACCGGTGATGACCGGGTACACGTCGCCGCTGTAAGAGGACTGCAGCGCGTTCTCCACGCCGAGAGCGGTGGAGTCGTTGGAGGCGAGGACCGCATCCAGATTCTTATCGGCATAGTTGGAGCTGAGGATGTTCTCAAAGCGGGCCTGAGCAGCGTCAGTGGCCCAGTTGGCGGTGGCGACCACTGCCTTCTCGGTCTGGCCGGAGGGGCAGACCAGCTGGCCGTTGTCCAGATACTGCTGCAGGATGCTCATGGCGCCGTCAAAGAAGAAGTTGATGTTGTTGTCGCCGGGGTCGCCGGTGATGAACTCGATGTTGAAGGGGCCCTTGCCGTCCTTCAGACCGAGCTGGGCTTCGATGAACTCGCCCTGCTTGGTGCCGACGAGCCAGTTGTCGAAGGTGGCGTAGTAGGTCACGGCGTCAGAGTTCATGATCAGACGGTCATAGGCGATGACGGGGATGCCCTTTTCCTTGGCCTGGGCCAGCACGGTGCCCAGGGAGTCGCCGTCGATGGAGGCGATGACCAGGGCCTTGCAGCCGTTGGCGATCATGTTCTCGATCTGGGAGACCTGGGTGGCGATGTCATTGGCGCCGTACTGCAGGTCGACCTGGTAGCCGGCCTTCTCCAGCATGGCCTTCATGTTTTCGCCGTCCTGATTCCAGCGCTGCAGGTCCTTGGTGGGCATGGCCACGCCGACCAGATCGCCGGAGGGAGCCTCGGTCTTGCTTTCCCCGGCACCGCTGCCGCCGCAGGCGGCCAGCGCGAAGATCATGGCAAGAGCGAGAAGAAGTGCGAGAAGCTTTTTCATTCTGTTTGTCCTCCTTATGTTGCTCACTTGTTTTCTTGTTCGGGAACCGGGCGTCCGGACCCCGCCGTTGTGAAGCTGTTGCCAACTTCCATAAACTGATTTTACAAATATGGAGGGCCGCTGTCAAGAGCCAATTTGTCTCTTTTGACGAAAAAATAAAAAATGACCCGAGAAAGACCGGGCGGTTTTGTATATTATAACGAACTTAGAAAATTTCGACTATTTTTCGTTTACTTAAGTGACCAAGCGCCCTGTTGACTTGGGCGGAAGCAGAGAGTAAAATAGAAACATCTGTAAAAAGAGCGGTGATCATATGAGAAATCAATCTATAACACAATTGCATCATGTTACAGTCAAGAGTAAAATCTACCGCACGCTCTATGAGGCGAAGGGCTTCTGCTCCCGTCAGACGCTGGCGGAGGTCTGCGGCGTCAGCCTGCCCACCCTGTACCGGAATCTGGACGAGCTCATGGAGGAGGGGCTGGTCCGTTTTTCCGGGGAGGAGCAGTCCACCGGCGGGCGGAAGGCGAAGGGGCTTGCCATCGTGCCGGACGCGCGCTTTTCCGTGGGCGTCTCCGTCAACGAAAAGACGCTGCGGCTGGTGGCGGCGGATCTGCGCATGCAGGAGATCGCCTATCGCCTGCTGCCCTTTGACGTATACGCCTGTCTGGAGGGGCGCGCGCCGAAGGTTGCCGCAGAGCTGGAGGATTTCCTGAACAGCTATCATCTGGACCGGACGCGGCTGCTGGGCGTCTGCGTGACGATCCCGGGGCTTGTCAGCGAGGAGGAGAGCAGGGTCTATTTCGCGCCGGCCCTGGGCGCGCAGGATTTCCCGCTCCGGGACCTGCTGGGGGAGATCCCCTACCCCCTCAAGGTGGACAACGACGCCTCCGCCAGCGGCCACGGAGAGTTCTTCGCCAGACGCTCCCGGGAGAGCATGGCCTATCTCTCCCTGGAAAACGGCGTGGGCGGGGCGGTGATCCTGGGCGGCATTCCCTATACGGGGAAGCACAGCCGCAGCGGGGAGTTCGGCCACATCTGCGTGGAGCCCGGGGGCCTGCGCTGCCCCTGCGGAAAGCTGGGCTGCCTGGAGCCCTACTGCTCCCAGAAGCGCTTTGAGCGGAGCTTCGGCGTGTCCATCGAGGACTTCTTCCGGGGCGCGGCGGAGCACCGGCCGGAATACGAGGATCTGCTCTATGACGCGCTGCGGCACATGGCCGTTGCGATCAACAGCATCCGCATGACCCTGGACTGCGACGTGGTCCTGGGCGGGTCGCTCAGCGAATATCTGCTGCCCTATCTCCCCGCGATCCGGCGCTATGTCCTGGCCGGGAACCCCTTTGAGGAGAACGCGGATTTTGTGCAGTTCAGCATCCTGCGCCACCACATCACCCCCCTGGGCGCGTCGCTCTATTTCATCCGGGACTTTGTGGAGCGCGTCTGAAAAGGCCCCGGACGGGAGCGGAGACGCCACAGCCCGTCCCGGCAGAGAGAAAAGGGCCCGGAGCGGGCGGGGAAGGGCAAAAACTTCCGAAAAAACCGGGATTTTCCGAAAAAAGTGCTTGACATCGGGGCGCCTTTCGCTTATATTATTGGGGCGCTCCGAAGACAGCAGGTGGGTCCGCCCGTAAGTCCTGCCGAGGACATCAACAAGTTTTGATTGTTTTTGTGCCTCTGCGTCTTCTGATGCAGGGGTTTTCTTTATGAGCGTGATCTATCGCAACCGGAGGTGAAAACACACATGCCCAACGCAAAAGTTCTGAGCGAAAAGCAGGCTATCGTGGCCGCTCTGGCCGAGCGCATCAAGAACGCCGAGGCCGGCGTCCTGGTCGACTATAAGGGAATCACCGTCGCCGAGGATACCGCCCTGCGTACCGAGCTGCGCAAGGACGAAGTGAATTACACGGTCGTCAAGAACACCCTGACCAGAAAGGCTCTGGATCAGCTGGGGATGAACGAGCTTGACCACGTTCTCAACGGCACCACCTCTCTGGCCACCGCCGAGAAGGATCCCATCGCTCCGTTCCGTATCCTGGCTGACTACAGCAAGAAGCTGGGTGACCGCTTCAACATCAAGGCTGCCTTCATGGAGGGCAAGATCCTGAACGAGGCGGAGATCGCCGAGATGGCAGAGCTGCCCAGCAAGAGCGCTCTGTACTCCAAGGTCCTCGGAACCATGATCGCTCCTATCACCGGTCTCGCCGTTTGCCTCGGCCAGATCCTGGAGCAGAAGGGCGGCTCCATCGAGTCCGCCGAAGCCGCCGAATAATTCGGCAAAACAAAATCTAATCAGGAGGAAATACTAATGTCTGAGAAAATCACTGCCATGATCGAAGAGATCAAGGGCCTCACCGTTCTGGAGCTGTCCGAGCTCGTTCACGCCCTGGAGGACACCTTCGGTGTCTCCGCCGCTGCTGTTGCTGCCGGTCCCGCTGTCGCTGCCGGCCCCGTCGTCGAAGAGAAGACTGAGTTTGACGTTGTCATGACCAGCTTCGGCGCTGAGAAGATCAAGGTCATCAAGGAAGTCCGCGGCATCACCGGTCTGGGCCTGGCCGAGGCCAAGAAGCTGGTCGAGGAAGTCCCTGCCAAGATCAAGGAAGGCATCTCCAAGGAAGACGCCGAAGAGCTCAAGGCCAAGCTGGAGGCCGTCGGCGCTACCGTCGAGCTCAAGTAATCGAGCACAACAACACACAAAAATCGCTCTCCGAAAGGGGAGCGATTTTTTGTAGTGAACAGTGAACAGCGCCCTTCCTCCGCCCACATGGCAGCGCGTAAGAGCGCTCTTTCCCTTGTGCTTCTGTGCTTGCTTTGATATCATAGGTTTGAGGAGCGTATGCTGCTGTGTTAGAATCATCCAAACAAATCGAGATGTACAGGTGAGTGATCATGGAAACGAACAGACTGCTGATCAGACCGATGAAGGAATCCGATCAAAATGCCTTTCTGGACGGAATTGCCGATCGGGCATTGCGGATCGCCTATGGGCTTCCAAAAGAAATGGACGAGACGATCCCCCCACAGATCTTCCGGCATTTCCGCACATTAACGGGATCCTGTTCTTTGATCGAAAAAGCAACAGGCCATATGGCCGGATTTCTTCTGGATGTTGATGCGGAATTACCGGAAAGCATTGCGGAAACGCTGGAGGGGAAAGGACGAACATTGGCCTTTGCCGTATTCCCTCCCTATCAGCGGAAAGGCTATATGGAAGAAGCACTGAACGCCTATATCTCTCATGTGTTCCGGGATCATGCAATATCGTATATCCATTGCGGCCATTTCGCGGACAATGAAGCGAGCAGACGCCTGCTGCAGAAAACAGGTTTTCAAGTCTATGCAAGTCACACAGTCAAGGAAAGGATCATCATAGACCAGATCAAGCAAAGATAAGCAGAATGAAGACAAAGCGATGCGGCAATGTGTTGACTCGCATGGGGGATTGTGAAGGGATGCCCCTCTTTACGTTCGATCTGTGCAGGAGTGGGAACTGTTTCGGATCGTTCCCACTCTTGCATTCTCACTGTCGACGCCTTGTCGAAGCAGAAAACGCTCTCCGAAAAGGGGGAGCGGATTTTTTTCCCGCGGAAGGGTTTCCGCGGGCTTTTTCCGTTATTGGAACCGGGAACGGGGAAGAGACGCGGGCCGAAATTGGCCGAAATGGATAAAAGCGGGGCGGACAGGCGGGAAAAGTCTATCGGCTTCCACAATTGCGGCGCGCATTTCTCTGTGCTACAATGGCACTGTCATTAGCACGCTACCGTGCTACCACGCTAAAGCGAGCGAGGCGACAAAACAAGAGAAAGGAAGGAGCTCCATGAGAAAAGTCATCGATCTGTGTCTGGATATGCCCATGGACGCGGAAGCCCTGGCGCAATTGCTCTGCTCCATGTGTCTGGACCCGCATTACCGCGGGTACAAGCATAGTTACGGGCCTGGCCTTGCCGCCCAGGCGGGGCTGCGCATCGAAGAGCTGGATGAAGTCTACGCCCGGGAGGGTGAGGAAGGCTTCCGCCGCGCCGTGCGGGAGGGCGCCGAGCGACATTTGCTGTCCCCGGCCCAATTCGTGCGACATTTGGACGAGATCGGTGTGGAATGGGGCATCACCAACGATCCGGGGCATGACAACCGGAAGACCGCCGCGCTGGTCAGCGCCTTTCCCCAGAAGCTCAAGGGCTTCATCTTTGTGGATCCCCATCGGGGCCGGGCCGCGGTGGAGGAGCTGGAGCGCTGCGTGAAGGACTACGGGCTCCACGCGCTCTACCTCACCGCCTTCCGTACCCGGCTGCCGGCGGACGACAAGCGCAACTATCCCCTGTACAGCAAGGCCTGCGACCTGGGGATCCCGGTGCACATCTATTCCAGTCTGAATCTTTCCAAGGAGGTGCCCTATGACATCGGGCATCCCCGCTATATCGACCAGGTGGCCCGGGATTTCCCGGGGCTGAAGATCATGGCCGCCGTCAGCGGCTGGCCCTGGGTGCTGGATTTTCTGGCCCTGGCCCTGCGTCACGAGAACGTCTATCTGAATTTTGAGACCCACGCGCCCGAGAAGATCGGGATGCCGGGCTCCGGCTACGAGCCCTATCTCTTTTACGGAGAGCGGAACCTGAAGGACCGGATCTGCTTTGCCTCCAACTGGGCCACCCAGAGCCTGCCCCTGGAGGAGATCATCGGCCAGGTGGAGGCGCTGCCCTTCAGCGAGGACGCCAAGGAGCACATCCTCTATGCCAACGCCGGTACCTTCTACGCTTCGTAAAGGAGTCCTCAGGGGCTTTGAAGAAAGAAAGGAAGCTTTTCCATGAAATTATCCCTGATCATCCTGTCATTCGTCCTCTTTATGGCGGTCAACGTCATCATCGGCCTGCGGGGACGGGCCCACGCCAGCACCACCCGGGACTTCCTCACCGCCTCCGGCCAGTCCGGGATCTGGTTCATCATCGGCTCCGCCGTTGGCGCCAGCATCGGCTCGGGCGTGGTCATCGGCACCACCCAGTATGCCGTCCGCCTGGGCGTGGCCGGCGCCTGGTACGCCATCGCCTGCGGCCTGGCCGGGGTGGTCTACGCCCTGGTCATGAGCCGCTTTGTCTACCGCAACAAGCTGGTCTCCCTGTCCGACTACTTCAAACGGCGCTATTCCGGCAATTTCATCGTCCTGCTCTACAGCGGCATCGGGCCCTTCGCCTGCGCCGCCGCCATGGGCGCCCAGCTGGTGGCCTCCAAGGCCATCTTCCAGGCCTTCGGCATGGACCCGATCCTGGGCCTGGTCATCACCGCGGCGGTGATGCTGGTGTACACCATGTTCGCCGGGCTCTGGGGCTCCTACGCCACCTCGGTGTTCCAGGTGATCGTCATCATCATCGGCGCCCTGCTGGTCTTTGCCAGCATGATTTTCCGGGGCGGCTTCCAGACCATCCGCGGCTACTATCAGCCGGAGATGTTCAGCCTCTTCAACCTGACGCCGGATCTCTGGGTGATGTTCGTGGGGCCCATGCTGCTCTCCGTGCTGGTGGACCAGACCTCGGTGCAGCGGGTCTGCTCCGCCCGGACCGAGAAGATCGCCTTCTGGGGCCACTTCCTCAGCAGCATCCCCCTGATCCTCTTCGGCATGCTCATGGTCTATGTGGGCATGTGGGCCGGCGCGGAATTCCCCGAGGCCGGAGGCAGCGCTTTCGTCGTGCTGCTGCTCAACAAGGTCTCGCCCCTGGTCTGCGCGCTGATGCTCTGCGCCATCCTCGCCGCCATCATGTCCACGGCCAGCGGCGCCCTGGTGGCCACGGACGCCCTGGTGGTCCACGACCTCTACTGCGGCTTTATCAACAAAAACGCCACCGAGGCCCAGCAGAAGCGGCTGAACCTGGTGGTGAACGTGGTGGTCTCCGCCGCGGCGGTGCTCTGCGCGGCGGCCTTCGAGAATGTGATCGACCTGCTCTCCACGGGCTACACCATCATGCTCTCCGGCACCCTGGTGCCCCTGATCGGCGGTCTTCTGTGGAAGCGGGGCACCACCAAGGGCGCGGCGGCCGCCGCGGCGGTGGGCATGATCACCGCTTTCCTCTGCATCTTCAAGGTGATCCAGGTGCCTTTCTCCAGCATCTTCCCCGTGCTGCCCGCCATCGTAGCCTATATCGCCGTGAGCCTGTGCACCAAACACGCCCCCTCGGAGAACACCGCCCGGGTGGCGGAGGTGCTGGCCGCCGGCGCGGCGGATCAGGCCGACGAAGAAAGCTGATGAGAAAGGAGAAGCCATGGACTATAAGACCATTCGAATCGACATCAGGGAGCGGGTGGGCGTCATCACCCTGGACTATCCGCCCTACAACTCCGTCAGCAAGCGTATGATCGCCGAGATCATCGCGGCCATCGGCGCCCTGGAGGCGAACGATGCGGTCAGGTGCATCATGCTCCGGGCCGAGGGACCCGACTTCTCCTACGGCGCCGACAGCGGCGATATCAAGAAGGACCTGGGCGCGGCCTCCGAGATCACGGAGAGCTACTCCGTCCTGGGCAACCGCCTGGTGGAGAGCATCGACGGCTGCGACAAGCCCACCCTGGTGGCCGCCAAGGGCCGCTGCATCGGCGGCTCCACCGCCATGTTCAACGCCTTTGACATCCGCATCGTGGGGGAGGGCTTCCGCATGCACGACGGGGACATCTACTATGGCACCGTGGGCTCCTGGGGCATGAGCTCCCTGCGCCTGCCCATGTGGATCGGCCGCAACAAGGTGCTGGACTACATGTTCCTCAACGAGGACTTTACCGGCCGCCAGTGCGTGGAGCTGGGCCTGGCCAGCAAGTGCGTGTCGGACGACGCCCTGGAGGAGACGGCCTTTGCCATCGCCAAAAAGATGTCCCGGGCAGCTCCCATCGCCGTGAAGTACTATAAGGACTGCGTGCGAAAGGCCACCCAGAACGGCATCGAGGAGGCCAGAGCCTTTGAGCTGCAGGCGGCGGAGATCGTCTTCGCCACCGAGGACTGCAAAAACGGCCTGCGCTCCGTAGTGGAAAACAACGGCGTCCCCAAATGCGAGTTTTACGGGAAATGAAAGAAAAATCGCTCTCCTTTCGGAGAGCGATTTTTCTGGATATGTAGGGGACGGCGTCCTCGACGTCCCGCCAAAAAGCCTTCCCCCAGCCTTCCGCTGTTCTTCACCCAGCGGGGGAGGATGTCAGCATAGCTGACAGGTGAGGGAGAAGACTTCGCCGCATGGAGACCCGTTTGCTTTGCGGAGCGTTCTCCCTCATCACCCTCCAGTGTGAGCACTGGAGGGCGCTTCCCCCGCTGGGGGAAGCACAGAATCGTGCGGCAAATTCGTGGCCTTGTACGAATTCGCCGCACGATTCCTGTTTATAGCCCTGTTTACCGCCGGGCTGCCGAGGGCGGCAGCCCCTACGGCGTGACCGGGGCGCTCTGCCATGCGCAGGGGACGGCGTCCTCGACGTCCCGCAAAGCCTTCCCCGCGCACGGGGAAGGTGGCGCGAAGCGCCGGATGAGGTCCCTTATCTTGCTGCCATGAGCCAGATGTACGATGAAAAAAGGCTTTCCACCTCATCCGAGTATGTTGCAATACAACCTGCCGTCCCTTTATTTCCCGCCTCTCCTTGCCCGGAGCAGGAAGCGGCCCAGAATCAGGGTGAGCAGATAGGGGATCAGATAGGTCAGGAGCATGGTGGAGAGCGGGACCCTCGCCCGGACGCCGGCGGTGTAGTTGAGCACGGCCAGGGCGGAAAAAAGAGCGGTTGCGTGGACTGCGTAGGCAAGATAGGAATTGCGCCGGGTCTCTTTCCCGGGAAGGGTCAGGTCAAAGCAGATCGCGGCGGCACATTCCAGCAGTCCCGCCCCGGTGAAGAGCAAGGAGAAGGGCGCTTCCAGCCGGAGCAGCAGGGGGCTCAGAGCCAGCAGCACGCCGAGCACGCTGTTAAACATCAGGAAAACCTGAAGCCCGACGAGCTTTTTGCTGCTGATAGACTCCGACAGCAGCTGTTCGGCCATGGCGGGACGCTCCTCCGCCCTGAGCCGTCGCCCGGCCAGCAGCTCGGAGAGACTGATCTTCAGCTCCCGGCAAAGAAGCTCGAACAGCGCCACGTCCGGCATACTCCGGCCCGTCTCCCATTTGGAAACGGCTTTGTTCGTGACACCCAGCTTATCCGCCAACTGCTGCTGGGTGAGATTCTGCTCCTCCCGGCATTGGCGGATGAAGCTTCCGATCTGCTGCTGGTCCATGTGCCCGATCTCCCTTCCGATTTCTCGGGCATATTGTAGGCCCGGGCGTGAAAAAAGGCAATCCACCGTTGGTAGACTGCCTGGAAATGCCGGAGAAAACCTGTATACCATGTGCCTTCACGCCTGTGTACCATCTTCCTTCACTGCGCGTCACGATGCGCCCGTCAAAAGGCCTTCCCCCAGCGGGGGAAGGTGGCAGTTGCCGATCTCCCGCGAGGCAACTGACGTATGAGGGAGAGCACAAGGAGATTGCAGAGAGAAGAAACATTGCGCATTTTGTCGCGTGCCTCCCGGCGGTTCGCTGTTCCTCCCCCCCAGCGGGGGAGGATGTCAGCGCAGCTGACAGGTAAGGGAGAATTTGGACCGCAATGCCTTCTCCTTGAGGAGAAGGTGTCATTCGGCGTGTAACGGCCCGCCGAATGACGGATGAGGTGTCCCATCTTGCTGACATGATCCAGATGTACGATGACGATAAGCTTTCCACCTCATCAGTCACGGCGCTTGCGTGAGACGCGCCGCGACAGCTTCCCCTCCAGGGGAAGCCTGAAACGAAGTCCCACTTTCGCGCACGATTCAAATCCGTCCGCAAAGCGGACACATTATCTTTTCACTTTTCTCTCTTCACTCTTCTCTTTTTCTCAGCGGGTTCCAGGTTCCCCGCAGGTAATAGACCAGGAACAGCGCAAAGAGCAGCATGTTGTGGCCGATCATGCAGCCCCAGGCGGAGACCAGGCCGAAGCCCAGCTGCGTGGTGCAGATCCAGGTGCCCAGGATCCGCACGCCCCACATGCCCAGGGTGTTCACCAGGAAGGGGACCTTGGTCCGGCCAGCGCCCTGGAGCATGCCCTCGATGACGATGGAGACTCCGTAGAAGGGCTCGGAGCAGGCCACCATCCGCAGCACCGTGCTGCCCAGGGCGATCACCGCCGGGTCCCTGGAGAAGATCCCGGCCATGGCCGGGGCAAAGGCGAAGAGCAGGGAGCCGGAGAGGAGCATCAGCCCCACCTCCAGCAGGATGATGAGCCGGGCAAAGCCCCGGCGCTTTTGTTCGTCCCCGGCCCCGAGACAGTTGCCCGTCAGGGTGGCGGCGGCCGCCTGCATGCCGTAGCCCGGGATGTAGAAGGCGGACTCCACGGTGTTGGCCACGGTGTGGGCGGCGGTGGAGATCTCCCCCAGGGCGTTGATCATGGCGGCGAAGGCCACATAGCCCAGGGAGGTGGCGAAGCGCTGCAGCATGTTGGGAAAGGCCACCCGCAGGCAGGGGACCAGCACCTTTTTGTCCGGCAGGAGACTCTGCCCTCTCGGCGAGATGCGCTTGTGGCGGTAGAGCGCCAGGGTGATGGCGATGCCGCCCACGGCAAAGGCGATGGCGCTGGCCGCCGCCGCGCCCACCACGCCCCAGCCCGCGCCCCACATGGGTACAGCCAGGCCGAAGAGGGAGAGGGTCCGGCGGGGATAGATGAGCAGGAAGTTCAGGATCACGTTCAGGGCGTTCACTACCAGGCCCACCCGCATGGGGGTGCGGGTGTCTCCGGCGGCCCGGAGGACCGTGCCGAAGATCGCCGAGGCGGTGCGGGGCAGCATGGGCAGATAGATAATAAAGAAGTAGCGGGAGGCCAGGGAACGGATGGTCGGGTCCACCTGCATCCACACCGGCACCAGGGGGCTGAGGGAGAGGGTCACGACCGTGAAGAAGAGGCCCACCACCAGCACCGCCAGCACCGACTGGCCTGCGGCCTTTTTGGCCCGGCTGTCGTCCCCCGCGCCAAGGGCCTGGGAGATATAGGCCAGAAAGCCCACGCCGAAGGCGTAGGTGCTGCTGCCCACCAGCCAGCCCACCGTGGCGGTGGAGCCCACGGCGGCGGTGGCCTGGGTGCCCAGAGAGCCCACCATGGCCGTGTCGATGTACTGCACCGCGGTCTGCAGCAGCTGCTCCAGCATGGTGGGCCAGGCCAGACTCAGCACCGCCGGCAGCAGAGACCAGGCAAAGATCCGCTTTTTCCCAAGGCGCTCGGACATCGGTGGACACTCCTTTCAGCATTTTTCGGTAGCCATACTATCACAGTCGGAAGGGGCGCGCAAGCGGGAAAAAGTTGGGCCACATGATTGATTCGTCCCGGGGCTTCTGCTATAATGTGGCCAAACAAGAGAGGTCGAAAGGAGAAGAAAGATGGCTCTGGACGCGGCATATTTTGACTCGATCTATATCGAAGTGGTGAAGAGGAAATATTACGACGCCGCCAAGGTACAGGCGGTGTTTGAGGACATCCGCCGCCGGGCGGAGGAGCTGAACGAGGAGAACGCGCGTCTGCGCCGGGAGCTTGAGCAGCACAACGAACGCCGGGTGGAGCTGGGCGACGCCCTGCTCAGCGCCCAGAGCGTGTATCAGGACGTGGTGGACAAGGCCAGGGTCCGGGCCGACGCCATCACCGCCGAGGCGGAAAAGCGCAGCCAGGCCCTGATGGCCGAGACCCGCCGGGAGAGCGAGCAGATCCTGGCCAGAAGCCGGAAGCAGGAGGAGAACGCGGCCCGCCGGGTGGAGGCGGCCTTCGACCGGATGAAGCAGCTGCATCTCGCCAGCGTGGACGCTCTGAACGCCCAGTGGCAGGCCTTCCTCTGCAGCCTGGACGGGGAGGAGGAGCCGGAGTCTGTCCAGGCGGAGCCGCGCCCGGCCGAGCCGGAGCCGGAGGAGCTCCCCGCGGACCTGGAGGAGAAGGTGGGCGCCATCGCCCAGGAGCTCTTCGCCATGGAGCAGGAATAAGCCAAAGGAACGAAGGAACATCCCCGGACCGGTCATACCGGCCCGGGGATCGTCATTGTATACCAAATATCGCCAAAAAAGGAGGGCGGAATTCTCTGTTTCTCACAAGAGCCTATTGCGCAATCAAAAAGTGTGCAGTATAATAAACCCAATGTTCCCAGCGGAAACACCGGAAAATAGGATAGGAGGAAAAAGGATGAAAACCAAGAAACGCAGCGTGATCGTGCTGTGCATCGCTCTGGTCCTGATCCTGGCAGGCAGCATCCTGGCAGGCATGTACAACAGCAGCAACGGCAGCGTCACGGTCTCCCGCATCTCCTTCGAGACGCAAAACGGCACCCTCAGCGGCCTGCTTTACATGCCCAAGGGAGCTTCCGCGGAGAATCCCCGTCCCACCGTAATCGTCACCCACGGCTACCTGAACTCCGCCGAGATGCAGGACGCCAACGCCATCGAGCTGAGCCGCCGGGGCATCGTGGTCCTGGCCCTGGACCAGTATGACCACGGCCACTCCGACCTGGACAACAAGGTCTACACCGGCACCAGCTTCATGGAGATCTGGGCGCCCTTCTGGATCAACTCCATGCATGACGCCGTGGCCTATATGTATGAGCAGCCCTACGTACTGAAGGATGAGGCCGGCAACGGCATCATCGGCGTCACCGGCCACTCCATGGGCGGCTTCGGCAGCACCATGGCCCTGGCCATGGACGAGCAGGAGGCTGCCGCCACCGGCATCCGCAAGATCTGCTGCGGCCTCACCGAGGGCTCCGACTTCCTGTACACCGGCTTCTTCGGCGTGGACGTCGCCGCGGCGGACGCCCTGGGCGGCGGACGCACCATGGGCAAGGTCGCGGCCCAGTATGACGAGTTCTTCTTCAACGATCCCGCCGTCACCGGCGGCACCGTGCGCCACAAGGACTTCGTCTCCACCCCGGACGGCCTGGCCTTCCTCCAGCGCACCGATTCCGCCGAGCCCAACACCTGGTATCCCACCTCCGACGGCGGCATGCGCATCATCTTTGAGCCGGCCGAGACCCACCCCTGGAACCACTTCTCCACCACCACCACCGCCCACGCCCTTTATTTCTATAAGGAAGCCTTCAAGGATTACTCCCAGGATCTGAACTTCCTGGACCCCAACGACCAGATCTGGCTGTTCAAGGAAGGCTTTGAGTGCCTGGCCCTGCTGGGCTTCGTGCTGCTGATCGTGTCCCTGGCCTCTCTGCTCATCGAGATCCCCGGCCTGAGCAAGGCGCGCACCGGCGCCCTGGAGCCCACGCCCTCCGTCCGCGGAGGCGGCGGCCGCTTCGGCGCCCTGGCCCTGATCCTGGGCCTGATCCTGCTGCCCGCTATCTTCTTCAGCCCCCTGATGGACGGCGGCGCCGGCAGCGAAACGGTGATGATCCTCTTCTACGCGGGCTGCGCCTTTGCCGTGGCCGGCCTCTTCGGCCTGATCTTCGGCCTCTTTGACAAGGAAAACCGCCTGCGCCTCGTCATCGGCAGCTTCATGGTGATGCTCTCCGGCGCCGCGCTGGCCCTGGTGGCCCGCACGCCCATGTATACCGACGGTCCCTTCTGGACCGCGCCCGGCCTCAACAGCATCGCCTACTGGACCATCGGCTGCGCCCTCATCTCCCTGCTGGCCATGAGCCTCATCTACGTGGGCGCCAAGGCCAAGGAGGGCCTGAACTTCCGCAGCTACGGCGTGAGCTTCAATCCCCTGGCCATCCTCATGTCCCTGATCGTGGCCATCCTGACCTGGGCCATCGCCTACGGCGTGCTGTTCTTGATGGACATGCTCTTCAAGGCGGACTTCCGCATCTGGACCTTTGCCTTCAAGACCTTTGATTTCAACATCTTCCCGGCCATCCTGCGCTACCTGCCCACCTTCCTGCTGTTCTACGTGGTGTCCACCGCGGCCATCACCGTGAACACCAACACCGAAAAGCTCAAGGGCTTCTGGGGCTACCTGGTGGCCATCATCCTCAACGCCGGCGGCCCCATCCTGTGGCTGGCCAATCAGTACGGCATGCTCTTCGGCACCGGCGTGGCGGCCCACCCGGGCTCCGCCCTCTCCGGCATCGTGCTGGTGGCCATGGTCCCGACCCTGTCCATCGCCGCCGTCATCTCCCGCAGCCTCTACAAGAAGACCGGCAACATCTGGCTGCCCGCCTTCCTGAACGCGCTGCTCATGACCACCATGGCCGTTGCCAACACCATGGTCGCCTTCAAGTAAGCGAAAGCACACAGCGATAAACGCAAAAACTCCCCGGCCGCGGCCGGGGAGTTTTTTGTTGATTTGGATGCCTGTGGGTCAGCCCGTGCCGGCCAGGACCCCGGCCTCCGCAAAGACCTGCCGGATCCGCTCGGCATAGAGCCGGGCCACCTGGGGGCTGTTTTCCGGGGGCATGACCAGCAGGAAGCGCTCGCCCCGATGGGGAAGCCCTGTCAGCACGTCGTAGAGGGCGTCCAGGTTTTCGCCGTACCAGTCCTGCCACTGGAGCTTGTTGCGGATCTCTCCATAGAGGGTGGGGATGTCCCAGCAGAGGGAGAAGTCCACCACCACCGTGCCGCTGAGCTGATACAGCAGGCCCTCGCAGGCCAGGCGGATGTCCGCGTAGGCCCGCTCAAAGTCCCGGGTGTACCAGGGGTCGGCGATCTCCTCCCCGGGGAAGCCCGCATAGTCCATGAAGTTGTGGAGCTTGCTGTCCGGATCCCCGCCGAAGAGGCGGCGCATGTTCCAGAGGTTCTCCTCGTCCATGCCGATGAGCAGGTCCCAGTCCGCATAGTCCCGCCGCCGGAGCTTGCGGGCGGTCTTGCCGGCGCAGTCCAGCCCGTGGTCCGCCAGCACCTTGCGCATGGGGGGATAGACGGGATTGCCGATCTCCTCGCTGCTGGTGGCGGCGGAGGCGACGGTATAGTCCCCGCCCAGACCGGCCTTGTCCAGAAGCTCCCGCAGCAGAAACTCCGCCGCCGGCGAGCGGCAGATATT
>ONCI01000034.1 GCA_900316255.1 uncultured Eubacteriales bacterium
GCCGGCAGCCAGGATCTTGCGCAGGCGCACCAGATCCAGCAGGTCGATCTTGCCGTCGGGATGCAGGTCCGCGCCGGCCTCACTGAACTGACCCTCGATTGGCAGGCCCACAAGATGCTTGCGCAGCACCATCAGATCTTGCGCGTCCAGTTCGCCGTCCATGTTGATGTCGCCCACCTCGATCCACCTGGCCGTCAGGGTGATGTCTTCCGTCACGGGGCTGGCAAAGTCGTACTCCTCGCCGTTCAGCCGCCAGCCCGCGAAGACGAAGCCGTCCTTCGTGGGATCGGCGGGCTTTTGGGCCAGAGCCCCGTCGGCCACGGTCTGGGCCGCCACTTCGCTGCCGCCGTCGGTGTTGAAGCTGACAGTGCGTCCTTCGCCCAGCAGCGCCTCGCCCTGGGCGTTCACGCCAAGGAGCAGGTAGGCAGAATCGCTGGTGAAGTTCTCCGCCGTGCCCTTGCCGGAAAGGCCCCGGGTGAAGACACCGGCCTGATACGCGTCTACGCCGATGGGATCGGCATTGCTCAGGGGGCCGGCAACGGTGATCAGCTGCCCGTCAAAGAGGTAGAGGTTGCTGATTCCTCCCTGCCCCGTGATATCGTTGAAGGTCTTGTTGTCCTTGATGATGGGGCTGCCGGAGAGAAGGAACTCACTGCTGCCCACAAACAGGCCGCCGGACTTGAACTTTGCGGTGTTGCCGCGGATCTCGCCGCCGGAGAGGGTGAAGACGCCGCCGGAAAGGTAGACGCCGGCGGACTCGCCGCCCTGGATCAGGTCGCCGACGGCCTTGTTGCCCTCGATGCTGCCGCCGCTCATGGTGAAGCTGACGTTGTGGGTCTCGCTGTCGCCAAGGGCATAGACGCCGCCGCCGTACCAGACGGCAGCGTTGCCGCTGATGCTGCCGCTCTCCAGGGTGAAGGCGCCGCCCTGCTCGATGATGACGCCGCCGCCGCTTTGGCTGTTGAAGCCGCCGGTGACGGTACCGCCGCCCACCGAGTCGATGATGGTGAGGCTGCCCTTCACGGTGATGACACTGCCGTTCTCCTTGGCCTCGGTGAGGCCGCGGTCCAGCCTGTGGCCCTTGAGATCCAGGGTGATGATCTTGCCCGCGGGAATCGCGAGCGCGCTGTCAAGCGCATCGGCCTTTACATCCTTGTCCAGCTCGATGGTGATGCTCTCCTGCGCCGGAGCGTTGTCGATCCTCTGCTGCAGGGCCCTCCAGGGCCGGAGCAGCATGGCCTCGCCCGCGCCGTTGAGCTGGACCTCATAACCCTCCTGGTTGCTGGTAAAGCTGGCTGCCGTGCCCTTTTCGGGCAGACCCTGGGTGAAGACGCCCGGCGTGTCCATGGAGACGCCGATGGGCTTGGTGTTGCTCAGGGGGCCGGCAATGGTGATGAAACCGCCCCAGCCTTCATCCGTATAGACGTTATCGGGCCGGTCGGCTGCCGTGTTGTCCGCGATCTCGATGGCGCCGGAGAGCGCCACGCGCGTGGTCGAGTTGCAGATCCAGATGCCTCCGCCGCAGTCCGTTGCCCGGTTCCCGGTGACCTCGCCTCCGGTCATGACAAAGCTGCCGCAGTAAAGCACAGCCATACCGCCGCCGTTATCCTTGGAGCCGTTGAGGCAGATCCGTCCTCCCGCCAGGGTGAAGATCCCTTCCTCGATGGCAGCGCCGCCGCCGTCATTCGCCGCTGTGTTGCCGCGGAGCTCGCCCTCCTTCATGGTGAAGGTGCCGCCGCGCACATAAACAGCGCCGCCGAGGGACTTGGATTCATTGTTGGAGATGCTGCTCCCAAAGTCCAGCATCTCAAAGCTGCCGTCGCTGAACACGCCGCCGCCGCGGCCCTTGGCCGTATTTTCGAGGATGCCGGTGTCCTTCATGGAGAAGCTGCCTTTCTCCATGTACACGCCGCCGCCGCAATCGTCAGAGCTGTTGTTGCTGATGAGGCAGTCCGTATGGACATAGGCGTCCACATATTCCAAATACAGGCCGCCGCCGGCGCCGCCGGCGCTGTTGCCGCTGATCTTGGTGCGGACCATGTCGAGGGTGCCGTTTTCCATGTACAGACCGCCGCCGTCCCAAGACGCCGTGTTGTCCGAGATCTCGCATCTGTTCAGGATGATGGTGGCGTTCAGATCATAGTACACGCCGCCGCCCTTGCGGCTGGCTGTGTTGCCGGTGATCTTGCCGCCGTAGAATTCAAGGGAGCCGGATACGTTCTGGACCTCAATGCCGCCGCCGTCATTGGCCGCATTGCCGCTGATCTCACCGCCGTACATCTCGAAAGTACCGCCGCAGAGACACACGCCGCCGCCGTAGGACGCGGTATTGTCGCGGATGACGGCGCCGTCCTTTATGGTGCATACCAGATCGTCATCCTCGAGGGCCAGGCCGCCGCCTCTGCCGACGGATCTGTTGTTGCGGATGACGCCGCCGCTCATGGTGAAGTCGCCCCCATGCATGGCCACGCCGCCGCCGTAACTGAAGCTGCCCTCGGCAGTGTTGTCGAAGATCTCGCCGCCGTTCACGGTAAAGAACTGGGTGTAGTCCTCAAAGAGAACGCCGCCGCCGTCCTCTCCGGCTCTGTTGCCGCTGATGGAGCCGCCGTTCATGGTGCAGCTGCCTTCCCAGGCAAATACACCGCCGCCGCTGCCTTCGGCCCGGTTGCCGCTGATGCTGCCGCCGTTCAGCGTGAGGGTGGGAGCATCGCCGCCATCCTCCTGCATCAGCAGGATGCCGCCGCCGTCCCTCTTGGTCCAGCCGCCGGTGATCTTGCCGGTCTTTTGTTCAGAGGAGTCTTCCAGGGTAAGGCTGCCCTTCACCAGGATGACGCCGCCGTTGTCCTTCGCCTCGGTGAGGCCGCGGCTCAGGGTAAAGCCCTTCAGATCCAGGGTGACGCTCTTGCCCGCGGGCACGGTGAGGACGGCGTCGCTCTCCAGCGCCGTCACATTCCCGGGCAGCTCGATCACGGCAGTCGCCCCGGCCGAGTCGATCTGCTGCTGCAGCCCGGCCCAGGCGCTGCCCCACACGGCCTTCAGGGTGATGTCTTCCGTCACAGGGCTGGCAAAGTCGTAATCCTCGCCGTTCAGCTGCCAGCCCGCGAAGAGGAAGCCGTCCTTGACGGGATCGGCGGGCTTCCGGGCCACGGCGCCGGAGGCCACGTTCTGGGCCGGAACTTCACTGCCGCCGTCAGAGTCGAAGCTTACGGTGCGCACTTCGCCCAGCACGGCTTCACCCTCCGGGTCTGTGCCGACCAGATAGGCCGTGATGTCGCTGGTGAAGCTCTCCGCCGTGCCCTTGCCGGGAAGGCCCTGGGTGAAGCCGCCGAGCTTGTAGGCGCTCACGCCGATGGGCTCGGCGTTGCTCAGAGGACCGGCAACGGTGATCAGCTGCCCGTCAAAGAGATAGAGGTTGCTGGCCGCTTCTGCTCCCGTAGTGGGATGAGAAGTCTTGTTGTCCTTGATGATGGGGCTGCCGGAAAGCCGGAAGTCACACTGGTTGACGTACAGACCGCCGTACTTGAAGCTTGCGCAGTTGTCGGTGATGCTGCCGCCGGAGACGGTCAGGCTGCTATTGATGGCGCACAGGCCGCCGGTCTCCCCGCGTCCGTCAAAAAAGCTTTCGGGATTGCAGGCATTGCCGGTGACGCTGCCGCCGGTCATGGTCAAAACGCCGCCGCGCAGATACACACCGCCGCACTCTTCCGGCGCCGTGTTGCCGGTGACGCTGCCGCTTTCCAGGGTGAAGGCGGCGTTTCGGCTGGTCTCATTGCCCTGGACATAGACGCCGCCGCCGATGTTTTCGGCCCGGTTGCCGCTGACGCTGCCGCCCTTCAGGATGAAGGCGACCTTCCCGGCTCCGTCATCGGCCAGAACATAGACGCCGCCGCCGTCCTTCCCGGCCTTGTTGCCGGTGATGCTGCCGCCCAGCAGGGTAAGCGCGGCCTCTGTGCTCTGCAGCGTTCCCTCCTCCCGGCAGACGATGACGCCGCCGCCGTTTCCGGTGTTCCAGCCGCCGGTGATCTTGCCGCCGCCCACCGAGTCGGTGATGGTGAGATTGCCGCTCACCAGAAGCACATAGCCGTTCTCCTGGGCCGCGGTCAGGCCGCGGCTGATGGTATGGCCGGCAAGGTCCAGGGTAACGGTCGTGTTTTCATATACCACCAGCGGGCCCTCGTTGAAGGCGTCCACATAGTCCCGATCCAGCTTGATCTCGCCGCTCCCCTGAAGCTCGCGCTGCAGCACATACCAGGGGGACCTGTCCGTAGTGACCGTCACCGTCACGGGGCCCTCGGGCATGGTGAAGGTGAAGGTGGTATCATTGACCTTGGTGACTTCCACGGTCTCCTCGCCGCACTTGACGCTGATGGCGTCCACCGCCTGGTGCTCCGGCAGCGCCACCGTGAGGGTCACGGTCTCGCCCGCCACAGCGTCGGAGATCTCCTCCCCGTTCACCGCGGCCTTGACGCCCTGGGGAAGGCTGAGCTTGCCCGCCCAGAGGGCGGTGAGGGTCATGCTCCCGGTAACGGGAGAGGTGAAATCATAGTCTTTGCCGTCCTGCTGCCAGGCGCGGAAGCTGTAGCCCTCCCGCGTGGGATCTGCGGGCCGGACGACGCTTTCCTCATAGAATACCGTCTGATCCTCCACGGCGCTGCCGCCCCGGGAATCAAAGCGCACGGTATAAATGCCCCAGATGGCCTTGAGGGTCATATCCTCGCTGACCGTAAAGCGGTAGCCGTCCTGCCGCAGCTCCCGGTCCTCGCCCAGCTTCCAGCCCTGGAAGGTCCGGGTCTCATCGCCGGGCCAGCTGAGGGTCAGCTCTGGGATGGTATAGTCAGCACCCTTGGCCAGCTCCACGGTGTAGGCGGAATGGGGCTCAGGGTCGTCTTCCAGCCAGATGCTGCCCTTGTTGCCGTCAAAGGTCAGGGTGACCTTGTCGGCATAGAGCGCGGTGATGACCAGATCCTGGTTGCCCACCGCGAAGAAGTCTCCCGGCTGTTTGGTCTCACCGTTCACGTCCCAGCCGATAAAGATCTTGCCCTCCGGGTCCGGGATCTCCCCCGTGGAAGGGAGCTTGTTATCGGTGGAATAGGGCGCGACCTCCACGGTGGTCACTGTCTCGTGGATCCTGAAGGTCACAAGGACGTGTTCAAGCTGATAGCCGCAGACGGTGCAGGTCGTCCCATGCTCCGCAAAGGTATGGGCCTCCTCCTTGAAATCGCTCGCGGCGCAATAGTCACAGGTCTGCTTGTGCCCGGTCCTTCCGGTGCTGCTGTAAGTATGCCCCGGGTGGTCGCAGACCTCGATGCGGGCATTGTGACGATACTGGCAGGCGGCGACACGTTCCGTTTTGCCAAAGGGCATGCCGTCCCGCTCGTAGTTTTCGCCGTCGTTGCCGGCGTAGACCTTCATGTTGTCGGCAAAGGCGATGCTGCCCTTGTGGCTGTCGGAGCCGCCGTTGCCGATGGCGCAGGCCTCGCCGCCGCCGTCCCTAGCGATCACGGTGCCGCCCAGGAGCTGCACATCGTCGCAGCCCTCGCCTCCGACGCCGTCATACTCGTCGCCGCCGCCGATGCCCGCGGCCTCGGAGCCGCCGTTGGCCTTCACCAGGCCGTTATGGATCTCGATATGGGCGTCTTTCGCGTTGCCGGCGTCGCCCGCGCCGATACCGGCGCCGCCCGCGGCGCCGTTGGCGGTGACGTCGCCGCCGCGGATCTCCACCAGGCCCTGGAAATCGCTGTTTTCTCCGGAGCCGATGCCCGCGCCGCCGTCCCGGCCGCCGGTAGCGGTGACGGTGCCGTCATAAATGACGATAATGCCGGCAAAGGGTCTGCTGCTGGTGATCTCATCCCCGCCGCCGCCGATGCCGGCGCCGCCTTCTTCACCGCCGTTGGCGGTGACGGTGCCGCTGATGATGTTGACGCTGCCGGCGTTCTTGTTATCGTATCCGGCGCCGATACCGGCGCCTTCGTCCCAACCGGTGGCGGTGACATTTGCCTCACCGGCGATGGTGATCGCAGCATAGCCGCTGTTTTCGCCGCTGCCGCCGCCGATGCCCGCGGCGTTGGAGCCGCCGTTGGCGGTGATGGTACCGCCGCCGATATAGATCGTACCGGCTTTCGCATCCGGATTGCCGCCGATGGCCGCGTTGCCCTGGTAGCCCTCGGCAAAGAGCTCGCCGCTGCCGAAGATCTCAAGCTCGCTGCCATCCGGGACGTAAATGCCGTGGGCAGCGGTGAACTTGCCGCTGGTCAGATTCAGCGTGACCTTGCCGGCGATCGCAATGCGGTTCTCGATCCGCACGTCTCCCGTCACCTCATAGGTGCCGGCGGTCCAGTTCGTGTCCATGTCCGCGGTGACCGGGGTGGGTTTTTGCCCCTCTCCGTCCGCCTCGGGCCGGGCAGGCTCCTCCGCCGGCGCGATCCGGCCCGCCGGTTCCGCTGTCGCCTCTTCGCCCGGCTCCTCCGCCGGGACCGGGGCGATCTGACCGGAAAGCTCTCCGTCATCCGCCTCGGCATAGGCCGGGAAGCTCATGTTGCTCAGCAGCAGGACCATGCAAAGCAGCATAGCCAGCCACCGTTTTGCGGTTCTTCTCATCTGCACTTGACCTCCTGACTGAATTGTCGGTTTTGCGGAAACAAGTATTTGACTCTGATGTAAAATTATAGCAGAAGAAGGAAATAATTTCAATTCCGACATGGGTCGCTCCCGGGCTTTTGCGCAAAAAATGGATCATCACAAAACGGTCGGTTTCGAGCGGCACCACGAACACCTCGTCCGTCTCGGCCCGATCTCCCGCCGTCCCTCTTCAGCGCGGTAAAAAACGCGGAGAACAAAAAAGTGGGCTCGCTGCAAAATACGCGCATAGCCCGGTCTGCACCGTAGGGGAGGCTTGCTTCCCCCTCCGGGGGAAGTGGCCGAAGGCCGATAGGGGCCCCTCCCGGCAGCAGGAAGCCTGGATACAAGAATAGGTTCGGCGAATTCGCAGCTTGTACGAATTCGCCGAACCTATTCTCACAATACAGCCAGGTTCCGCCGGGAGGGCACAAGGCCCTCCCCTACGTTATGATCAGGGATTTGCGCTCTTCTTTGTGTTTTGCAGCACACCCGATAGCTTGCGATTTCGGGTCGGGGCGAGGGAAAGGCTCATTCGCCCTTCTTGAGCTTGGAGCGGACGATGGTAAAGGCCGGGATCACCAGACCCAGGATGCCGGCGTAGCCGATGTAGCCGGTGACCTTCTGCGTCAGAACGCCCATGCCCAGGGAGGCGCCGAAGGCGGCGATGCCCAGCAGGATCGCGGTGATGACGGCGCGGCGGAGCTGGATGTTCTTAATGAAGGAGAAGAGCTTGCTGAAGCGGACGCAGCCGGCGTTTGCGATGCCGGCGGCGCTGGTCAGCACGGCGAGGGTCATGAGGATCGCAAAGACCCAGACCAGCCAGGGCATGCCCAGACCCATGATCACAGCCATGATGGGGTTGGAGTTCTTGCCCAGATTGATGATGTCGGGGTTCACGGGGATGTAGCCGAAGAGGGTAACGGCAATGGCGATCATCAGGATGACGGTGATGATGTAGCCGGTGATGACGGCCTTCTTGGTCTCGGCACGGCTCTCCAGCAGGTCGGAGACGGACATGACGTTAAAGGCGATGGTGGACTGGAAGCAGCCGTAGAGGATGGCCTTCCAGATGGCGTTGAGCAGGGTGTTGTTCTGCTCGATGGGAGGCGCCTTGAAGGCGGCGGCATAGTCGGGCTTGCCGGAGGCGGAGCTCAGCACGAAGATCAGCAGCACGATGACCACGATGGCGTACATCATGTACTTGGAGGAGCGGGCAACCAGCTTGGAGCCGTAGAGGCAGAGCAGCGCCGCCACGAGGATGGTGGGGATGGCGGAGGCCCAGAAGCTCATATGGAACATGTTGCCCAGGATGGTGGCCTCGCCGCGGATGGCCAGGCCGCCGGCGCCGATGACCGTGCCCACAAAGAGAATGTCGTAGAAAATGACCATGATCTTGCCGAAGGTGTCCTCACCGAAGGCTGCCTGAACAAAGGAGCGGTAGTTGGTGGTGCCCTTGCTGCGGGCAAACTCCACCATGTAGAACATCACGCTGCCGGTGAGCAGCATGGCCAGCAGGGGCATCAGCAGGCCGATCACGCCGTACTTCTCATAATACTGGGCGGAGAAAACGCCGGTGGCAAAGCCGGGGCCGAAGTGACCGCCCAGCCACACGGAGGCTACACCAATGAAGGACGCGGCAAAAATACTTTTTTTCTTCATGTTTTTCCCTCTCTTTTCGTAGTTTACTTGTGGTCGAAGGAGGTCCTGCCGATGACGGTGTCCTTCAGATCGCCCGCCATCTGCAGGTGCAGGGGGTGAGTCAGATAGGGCTTGAGGAATTCCTCCCCGTCCAGCTCGATGACCGCCATGATGTCGGCGTTGGAATCCCTCTGGATGCAGCTGCGGAAAACCCGGGGCTCATGCAGGAAGGACAGGGCTTCGTCAAGCTCCTGATAGGTTTTGCGCACGCGCTGCTCCACGGCGTCCACATCCGAGCCGGGCGCAAGCTTCAACAGAACATAATGGGTCAAAAGGCAGCTCCCCTTTCCGATCATTTTTGCCGCGGTTCCCCGTTTTGCGGAGCGCGGCGGTTTCCTTTTTCAATATACTACTTCAGAAAAGCGATGGCAAGTGATTTTTAATAAACTATGAACAGGCCGCCGGGCAAAAAGAAGCCCTCCCAGCGCCCGTGTCCTTGGGACGATGGAAGGGTTTTCTCAGTCGAAATAGCGCCGGTAGAGGAGCCCCACCATGGGGTCCAGCTCCTTTCGGACGTCGATATTGTGCTCGGAAATGTATTTGCGGATGCGCTCCCGATGCGCGCGGAAGCCCTCGGACTGATACAGCCCGTGCCGGATATGCAGCCGGGCCAGGTTTTCGATCTGCTCATGCAGATCCCGGATCACAAGTTCCCGCTCCATAAACGCCCCCCTTTTCCCGTATTTTCATCCTTTTCCATTCTTTCTTTTACTTTACCATGGAAAAAGCCTGTGGAACAAGATGGGATTTTTCCCAAAATCTGTAACAACAAATTGTCAAATCTGTCGGTCTTTCAAGAAATTAAAGCAAAATTGTGAACTTTTTCCCGCAAAAGTGCAGAGCCTCGGGAGCCGGGCTGATGGGGGGCGAGACCTTATGAATTGACGGGATCTGGAAATTGTGTTACAGTGATTTGCGAAATCAGCCGCGGCGGACCCGACCGCGGCGAAAGGAGTGAAGTCCTATGACAGAAGGGAAAACCCGTGCCTGGCCCAAGGTCCTGCTCTGGCTTGCCTCGGTCGTCATCTTGATCGGCATGTTCTTTTTCGGCATGTTCCTGCCGGAGAACAATGTGAGCCTGCTGATCCAGAATCTCCTCACCGCCGCGGCGGTCCTGGTTTTTCTCTATCTCATCTCCGGGAGGAAAACCTTCGGCTTCCGGAACAATCAGACGGGCTTCACGGTGCGGCGGCTGCTGCCCATGCTGATCTTTCCCCTGGTGTTTGTGGCCATGGGCCTTATCAGCCTGGCGTCGGAGCGTCCCTCTCTGGCAGAGCACTGGGCAGTCAATCTGCTGCTCTACACCGCGAACATGTTCCTGGTGGGCGTCTATGAGGAAGCCTGCTTCCGGGCCTGTGCCTGCGACGCGCTGCTGCCCGCCCTGAAAAAGACGAGACATCCCTTCCTGTACACGGCGCTGATCTCCGGCCTGCTGTTCGGCTACATCCATGTTGTGTTCACCGATTTCACCGATCTGCAGCAGGTCCTGCAGTTTTTCCTGAAGATCGGGCAGCTGGTGCTCTTCGGCTCGGCCTGCATGCTCCTCTACTGGAAGACCCGGAACCTGCTGGGCCTGGCCATCATCCACGGGCTGAACGATTTTCTGCCCGGCTTTCTGAGCGAGATCTTTGCCTTCCACGAAGCAGAGGAGGAGGGCTACACCACCGGCGATGCTTCCACCACGATCCTCTTCGCCGTCCAGCTGGTGATCACCGGTCTTTGCTTCCTCGCGGTCTACAAAAAGGTGGGCAGGACCATCGACTACAAAAAGACCCTGGAGGAGTGGTGAACCCTCCCCTGCGGGGTCGAGAGAGAAGAGCTGCAGTGTCCGCTTCGAGGACACCGCAGCTCTTCCTTATTCTTTGTTCACTGTTCACTTTTCACTGTTCACTATGATCGGGAGCTCCGCCAGGTCCCGGACCAGGAAGCTCTCCCGACCGGTGGCGGCTCCCGGACTGTTGGGATCCAGCAGCAGGATGCTGCCGATGCCGGCCCGCTCCGCCGCCTCAATGTCCAGGCTCCGGTCCCCCACGTAGAAGCAGGCCTCTCTCGCCAGGCCGTATTTTTCCATCAGGTACAGGATGGCGTCGGGCTCCGGCTTCCGGGGAAAGCCGGAGAGCGCGGTGACGATCTCGGTGAAGTAATCCTCCAGCCCGTTCTGCCGCAGGATTACCTCGCAGGAGGCGCCCCGGTGGGTGTACACGAAGTTCCGGTGCCCGGCCCGGCGCAGGGCCTCCAGGCAGTCCTTCGCGTGGGGCATGGGCCGGATGGCCCCGATGCGGCTGTCGTTGCGCAGGGCAAAGTCCGCCTTCATGGCGCCTTCGTCCAGGCCCCGCTCCCGGGCGACGCGCTCCAGCAGAGCGCCCACGGAGGTGGCGATGACCTCCCGGTGGATCTCCTCCGCCCCCAGCTCCGCGCCGAAGGCCGCCAGAGTCTCCCCGGCGGCTGGCACGATGGCAGGGTAGGAGTCCACCAGGGTCCCGTCCATGTCCCAGATAAACGCAAGCTGCTTCATGTTCCGCCCTCCAGCTTCTTGAAAAGCCGGGCGCTCCAGAAGTCCATGTCCAGCTCCTCCAGATAAAAATGCAAAATCGCCCGCCAATTCTTGGTGGCGGTGCTCACCATCATATAGTCCGCCTGGCCCCGGACCGCCTCCTCCGCAAAGCGAAAGAGGGCCGCGCCATAGCCCCGGCTCCTGTGTTCGGGCCGGACGTAGAGCTCCTCCACCTCAAAGCAGGCCGTTCCCGCTTTCATAATGGAGCTGTCCTTTTCCGTCTGCTCCACATGGCCGAAGAGATAGCCCAGCAGCTCTCCCTCTCCCTCCAGGAGAAAGATCCGGTTCCCTTCGATGTCCGCCGCGGTGTTCTTCCGATAGCCGTGACAGCTCTGCTCCGCCTCCCAGTCGGCGGAGAGGGCGATGAGCGCAGCCAGCACTTCCGGCGTCAGCTCCGCCTCCCGAATCCGCGTTTCCATGGCGATCCCTCCCTTTCACAAGGGAAGTGTAGCACAAATTCGCCGTTCCGGGAAGTCCGCACTTGACGGAAGAAAGCGGAGTGCGTAAAATATTCTCAACCAAACATTGAAAGGGGCCTTTTGCATGAAGATCTATCCTGTCACCGATCCCTCCTTCCGCCTTTACGGCGAGCCCATCACCCACGGCTACAACGTGAGCGAGCTGCTCCGGGCCATGGAGGCCATCCCCCTGCCCGAGGAGGGCACCGCCTACGAGCCCGCCATCGAAAGCCTGGAGGCCTGCTCCATCTTCTCCCAACTGCAGGACCGGGCCTACGGCGGCCTGCCCATCCAGCTGGGCATGTGCTGGGGCCGCAACACCAAGCTCAACTGCCTGGAGTATCACCGGGACAGCGAAGTGAATCTGGGCACCGGGGACTTCATTCTCCTGCTGGCCAAGCGCCACGAGATGGAAAACGGGGTCCTGGACACCAAAAAGGTCCGCGCCTTCCGCGTTCCCGGCGGCCTGCCCGTGGAGATCCATGCCGACACCCTGCACTTTGCCCCCGTCCATGTGGACGAGAAGAAGGGCTTCCGGGTGGCGGTGGTCCTGCCCCGGGGCACCAACACCGACAAGCCCGCCATCGCTCCGGCCAACGCCGAGGACAGGCTCCTCTTTGCCCGCAACAAGTGGCTGCTGGCCCATCCGGACTCCGCCCAGGCGGCCCAGGGCGCCTACATCGGCCTGATGGGGGAGAACCTGGATCTGAGCGATCAGCTCTGAGCGGCAGGGACGCGCTGGCAAAAGCGGCGGGAGCAGATTCCGAGAGGGTCTGCTCCCGCCGCGTTTCGTCCCCGCTTCCCCGGCAAAACAACGGGAGAGAGCCCTCCGGGACCTGGAAATTTTGTGCAATGAAAAGGCTTGCGCGCTCTGCCCCTGTCAGCGTATAATAAGGCGAAAATCAAAGAAATCAGGGGGTAATCGCTATGGCAAACAATGTCCGTCCCGAGACCATGGAGCGCATCTCCACGCCCGAGCTGGCCCGGGCTTTCATCGCTGAGCAGCTGGACGCGCTGCGTGCGCAGATCGGGGACAAGAAGGTCCTGCTGGCCCTTTCCGGCGGCGTGGATTCTTCCGTGGTGGCGGCGCTGCTCATCAAGGCCGTGGGCAAGCAGCTCACCTGCGTGCACGTGAATCACGGTCTCCTGCGCAAGGGCGAGCCTGAGCAGGTCATCCGGGTCTTCCGGGACGAAATGGACGCCAACCTCGTCTATGTTGACGCGGTGGACCGTTTCCTGGACAAGCTGGCCGGCGTGGCAGAGCCGGAGCAGAAGCGCAAGATCATCGGCGCCGAGTTCATCCGGGTCTTTGAGGAAGAGGCCCGCAAGCTGGACGGCATTGAGTTTTTGGCCCAGGGCACCATTTACCCCGACATTCTGGAGAGCGGCCCGGTGAAGGCCCACCACAACGTGGGAGGCCTGCCGGAGGATCTGCAGTTTGAGCTGGTGGAGCCCCTGAAGTTCCTGTACAAGGACGAGGTCCGCGTGGTGGGCCACGAGCTGGGCCTGCCCGACAACATGGTCTACCGTCAGCCCTTCCCCGGCCCCGGCCTGGGCGTGCGCTGCGTGGGCGCCATCACCCGCGACCGGCTGGAGGCCGTGCGGGAGTCTGACGCCATCCTCCGCGAGGAGTTTGCCAAAAACGGCCTGGAGGGCAAGGTGTGGCAGTATTTCACCATCGTGCCCGACTTCAAGTCCACCGGCATCAAGGACGGTCTGCGCACCTACGACTGGCCCGTGGTCATCCGTGCCGTCAACACCCGGGACGCCGTCACCGCCACGGTGGAGGACGTGCCCTTCGCCCTGCTGCAGCACATCACCGGGCGCATCACCAGCGAGGTCAAGGGCGTGAACCGCGTCCTCTTTGACCTGACCCCCAAGCCCTCCGGCACCATTGAGTGGGAATAATTCAAAGTTTGACTTGAATTGATCCGGATTATCTCAAATTACTTGAAACAGCAGGCATTCTACGGAGTGCCTGCTGTTTACTATGATTTGCAATGATAGCAGAATGATAGCAAAATCGGGGAAGAGCTACAGCAAAAACGCTGCTTTCTCCCTTGTGTTTTTGGCGTTTTTTCGTATAATAATGGTAACAGAAGGAATGTGAGGTCTTGCTGATGACGGATCAACTTATGCCCACAAATCAGGATATCAGTCTCGTCGTCCATGAGATCGGCGGTCTGCTGGCCGCGGCCAGGAGCAATGTTGCCCGGCAGGTGAATAACGAGCTGTTGAGCACCTATTGGAACATCGGGCGCATTATTGCCGAGTATGAGCAGACGGTGCCGGAGCGGGCCGACTATGGAAAGCAGACGCTCAAGGAGCTATCGAAGGCGTTGACCGCTGAATTCGGCAAGGGCTTTTCACGTGCGAATCTGCAAAATATGCGCTCGTTTTATCTGACCTACGAAAAATGCCAGACGCTGTCTGGCAAATTGAGCTGGTCGCATTATTGTGAGCTTCTTTCTATCTCGGACCCTGACAAGCGCAGTTTTTATGAGAAGGAAGCGGTCAATTCCAACTGGTCGGTACGGGAGCTCAAGCGCCAGATCGACAGTTCTCTGTTTGAGCGCTTGCTGCTTTCCCGCGGGGACGCAAACAAAGAGCAGTTGCTGGCGCTGGCGGAAAGCGGGATTGAAATCGCGGAACCTGCCGATATCATCCGTGATCCGTATGTGTTTGAATTCCTAGGCATCCCGGAGGACAAGCCTATGCTGGAGAGCGACCTGGAACGGGCGCTGGTGCAGCAGATCGAGAAGTTCCTGCTGGAGTTGGGACGCGGCTTCATGTTTGTCGGCACACAGCAGCGGGTGACGATCAACAACACGCACTACTATGTGGACATGGTGTTCTACAACAAGATCCTCCGCGCCTACGTGCTGATCGAGCTGAAGACCACAAAACTGACGCCGGAAGCCGCAGGGCAGATCAATATGTATCTGAACTACTACGCCTCCGAGGTCAACGATCCAGATGACAATCCTCCGAACCGAGAAGGACAGCATCACGGCGGAATATGCTTTGGGCGGTCTGTCAAACAACGTCTTTGCCTCGCGTTATGTGCTGTATATGCCCAACAAGGAACAGTTGATCGCCCAGGTAGAAGCGGTTTTGAAGAAGCGGAAAGAAAACGAGAGCGAATCCTGATCGCGAATGAATATGGGTGGCGGAGAGCATTTTCCGCCACCCGTTCTTATGCTGACAGAAAAAAGATTTTCCGAAATCCTGTAAGATTTGCTCCTCCATCCCGTGGTATAGGGTGAGGCGGAAAGGAAGTGACGCGAATGGAGGACAGTAAAATCATCAGCCTGTTTTTTGAGCGCTCAGAGCAGGCCATTGAAGAGCTGGACCGCAAACATGGGCCTGCCGTAAAGAGAACGGCAGCCAACATCCTGAAAGACCGGCTGGATGTGGAAGAATGCGTAAGCGATACGTATCTCAGGACTTGGAACAGTATTCCGCCTCAAGCTCCGAATCCTCTGGCAAGCTACGTTTGCCGCATCGCCCACAATCTTGCCATAGACCGCTACCATGCCAACACGGCTGCAAAGCGCAACGGCAATTATGATCTTGTGCTGGATGAGATCGAGGAATGTATCCCCTCCGGAATGAGCGTAGAAACGGAACTGGAGGCAAAGGAACTCGGCGCTTCCATCAACCGCTTTCTGGGCAGTCTGAGCAGAGAGGACCGCTTTTTGTTCGTCCGGCGCTATTGGTATGCGGATCCTGTCCGGGATCTGGCCGCCATGACGCACAGCAGCCCCAACCGGATCTCCGTCCGTCTTTTCCGCCTCCGCGAGAAATTGCGGAACGCTTTGACAATGGAGGGCCTGCTTGTATGAATCGGGAACTGTTATCCAAGGCGCTCTGTGAGATCGACGAGCGCTATATCGCCGAAGCCTACCGTCCGGTGACCGAGGCTGCATCCGGCTCCCCGGGAAGGATCGTACACATGAGCAAGAAACGAATTATTACTTTTGCACTGGCTGCTGCGCTGATCCTGGCGCTGGGGGCCATGGCCTATGCGGCGGATCTCTTTGGCCTGCGTGAGCTTTATGCTAACCCCAACCGCGGCGACATGCCCGAGGAGGCTGCTGATTTGATCGTCAGCCAGAGTGCAGAAGTCAACGGCGGCGGCTGGAGGGCCAGCGTGCAGGAAACCTATTGCGATGAGGGAACGGTGCTCGTCACCGTTCACGTGAGCGCTGATGCAAGCTATATCGTTGTACCGACTGATGCGGATCTCGACAGTCCGCTGTCCGGCTTTGGCTTGTCGGGTGAGGGATCGCTACGCGAGTATGCCAAAAAAGAAGGGAAAACGCTTCTGTTCGTGGGGGCAAATCTCGACCGGGAAGCTCTGGGACTTCATTCTGCCGGAGAGCGATTTGAGAACGCCTCTCTACAGGAGATGACAATCTATGTGGAAGGCATACGCAACAGCAGCGCGGCCGCACCTGTTGACACGGTCTGCACAGTCGTTGCTGTGGCATGGTCTCCTGAAACACAAAACCCTGACACACCGGAACCGGAGCGGAGGGAGCTTCCCATCATGCTGGTCGAGGGCAAAAGCACGCCGCTGGGGCTTTTCGTTCCTGCTGATCCTCATGCCCTGCCCGACTTTGAACTGGGTGAGCTGCGCCTGACGCAAACGCCGCTTGGCATAGAACTGCGTCTGGAAATAAAGACGCTCGACGAGGAGGCCGCAAGGAATCTGCTTACCTTACGTCTGGAAGGAGTTGAATTCCACGGAGCCGGAACCATCGACCCAAACGGATATGCCGTTTTCGGCCAGGGGCAGGGAAGTTTCGGGGAAAGCCCCGTCATCCGATTCCTGGATTGGGATAAAAACACCATCGCAGAGGTTGCTTTCGAGAAGATCGGATAACCCAAATATCCCGCAAGGCCCGCCGTTTTACCCGGCGGGCCTTGTGCTGCTGTGTTACAATGAAATCGATCCTCATTCTTTATGGCGCGTACAGCAGGCAGGAATGGGCTCCTGCGAAAAAGCCTTCCCCTGGAGGGGAAGGTGGCTCGGCCCGATCCCCCGCGAGGGACGAGACGGATGAGGTGTCATTCTTGCCGCTTCTTCGATGCTGCTTTGGTGCTGCCTGTTCCCACCTCATCCGCCCCAGTTTGCGAACTGGGGCACCTTCCCCTCAAGGGGAAGGCAATATGCGCTGCTCTTTTTTCCCGGCAGCAGGCAGGGCAGGGAAGGAAGGCCTTCTCCCATCCTCGTTCTTGACTTTGCCCGATCCAGTGTGTATGATTGCCTTACCTTTCAGCACAAAGGCGCACAAGGAGAAGGCCTATGCAGACGAGAGCTTTGACCCACTACAGTCCCTCCCTGGGGAAGGACATGCACATGATGATCTACGGCCACGGCGGCGTCCCCTTCCTGGCCTTCCCAACCCAGGACGGCATGTGCCGCCAGCTGGAGGACTTCGGCCTGATCGATCAGATCCGGGACTATATCGAGGGCGGCCGCATTCAGCTTTTCGTGGTGGACACGGTGGATACGGAGAGCTGGTCTCTCCGGGACGGCAGCAAGGAGCGGCGCGCCCAGCGGCAGGAGCAGTATTTCCGCTATCTCGTGGAGCAGGTCGTCCCCCTGATGCGCGAAGAGAACGACGCGCTCCCCTTTACCCTGGGGATGAGCATGGGGGCGGACCACGCGGCGATCACCTTTCTGCGCCGGCCCGAGCTCTTCCGGGGCATGCTGGCCCTGTCGGGGGTCTATGACGCGGACTATTTCTTCGGCGGCTTCATGGACCCGACGCTGTACGACAACTCCCCGGAGCGCTTCCTGCCGAACATGCCCGCGGATCACCCCTACGTCGCCCTTTACAACCAGAAAAAGCTGATCTTCTGCGTGGGTCAGGGCGCCTGGGAGGAGGACGGGGTACGGACTCTCCGTCATCTCCAGCGCGTTTTTGAGAGCAAGGGGATCCACGCCTGGTGCGATTTCTGGGGCTATGACGTCAATCACGACTGGCCCTGGTGGTTCCGGCAGCTCCGCTATTTTCTGCCCTTCCTGCTGAACGACTGAGCCTCTATCAAAAAAGGAGAACACCCTGTGAATTTTGTTTTTATCTCACCCAATTTTCCCCATACCTACTGGCAGTTCTGCGCAGCCCTGCGCGGAAACGGCATTCGGGTCCTGGGCGTCGGCGATTCGCCCTATGACAGCCTGGAGGCCCCGCTGAAGGCCGCCCTGACGGAGTACTACCGCGTGGACAGCCTGGAGGACTACGACCAGGTCTACCGCGCCGTGGCCTACTTTGCCTTTCGCTACGGCAAAATCGACTGGATCGAATCCATGAACGAATACTGGCTGGAGCAGGATGCCCGCCTGCGCACGGATTTCCACGTGACCACGGGCATCCAGGAAGGCCGGATCGGCTTCATCAAGGAGAAGTCCCTGATGAAGCTGCTCTACCTGCAGGCGGAGATCCCCACCGCCCGGCAGAGCGTGGTCTCCACCCGGGAGGCGGGCCGCGCCTTTGTCGACCGTGTGGGCTATCCCGTGATCGTCAAGCCCAACATCGGCGTGGGCGCGACCAACACCTGGAAGCTGGAAAACGACCGGGACCTGGAGGCCTTCTACGACGCGCTGCCGGAGACGCCCTATGTGATGGAGGAGTTCATCGAGGGGATCATCTGCTCCTACGACGCCATCGTGGACGCGGACTGCGAGCCCCTCTTTGAAAGCATGACGGTCTGGCCGCCGGTGATGGACATCGTGAACAAGGACCTGGACCTGATGTACTACACCTGCCCGGAGGTGCCGGAGGCCCTCCGCAAGCTGGGCCGCAGGACCGTCAAGGCCTTCGGTGTGGACCGCCGCTTCGTGCATCTGGAATTCTTCCGCCTGACCAAGGCCCGCAAGGGTCTGGGCAAGGTGGGGGACTTCGTGGCCCTGGAGGTCAACATGCGCCCGGCGGGGGGCTACACGCCGGACATGATGAATTTTGCCCACGAAACGGACGTCTACCAGATCTATGCGGATATGGTGGCCTTCAACAGCCGCAGAAAGGCGGAGGGTCCGGAGCATTTCTACTGCGTCTACGCCAGCCGGAAGGACGGGCACAGCTACACCCACACCCACGAGGAGATCCTGGCCCGCTACGGCGGGGACCTGGTGATGCAGGAGGAGATGCCGCCCATGAACTGGCCGCAGATGGGCCGCTACATGTATACGGCAAGGCTCAAAAGCTTTGAGGACGCCCAGGCTTTCATCCACTTTGTCCAGGGCTGACAAAAGGGCACGCTGCAAAATGTTAACGCTGGCAATGACAGCGCATTTTGCAGCGTGCTCTTTTTCTTTTCTCAAAAAAAACCGCGGAGCCTGTCACATTTCAGCAAGAAAAGCTGTCTTTATAGATGAGACCCGCGGAAAGGAGTGAGTGTATGAAGCGAAAAGCATTTCTGCCGTTTCTCTTATGCCTGGTTTTTTTGGCCGCCTGCGGAAGCTCTTCCGCTCCGGCGGCGACGGAGACCGGCGCCCCCTGGCCCAGTCACGCGCCGGAGGCCACCCCCTATGTGCGTCTCCAGGCCGAGGCCGCGGCCCCGCCCTCCGAAGCGGAGCGGGAAGAGGGGGAGCACTACGACAGCTGGGAAGAGCTGATCCAAAGCATGTATACCGCGGAAGGCGATTTCTACGGCATTGACTGGGAAATGCAGATGTTCCGGGAGCTGCCCCAGGACGAGCCCTTTGCCTTTGTGGTCCACACCGCCGCCATGCTCCAGGGCGCGGACAGCCTGGAGGACCACATCGCCCTGGCGCAGAAATTCATCGACCTGGGCTGTGAGGCCAAAGTGAAGGAGATGTACAGCGTGGAGCAGGGGCAGGTCTATACCGGCTGGGCAACCGTCATCATCACCACCCCCGCGCACATGTGGGAAATCAGCGAAAGTCTCGGCGAGCAGATTTTCCTCGAGCAGCTGTACGAGAGCGTGGACATCCGCTTTGACAAAGTGGTCTGGCCGGAGACCTGAGGAGACGGCGATGAACGATGCAAAACTGCTGCGCCGCTTGCGGCGGGGCGACGAAACGGTGCTGCCGGAGCTGATCCGGCAATACAGCGCCTATGTCTACACCATCGCCTCCAACATCCTGTCCCATGCCCTGGGGGAGGAGGATATCGAGGAAGTGGTTTCCGATTCCTTTCTCAGCCTCTGGGAAAACCGGGAGCACATCGAAACGGAAATGCTCAGGGCTTATCTGGCGGCCATCACCCGCAACAAGGCGAAATCCGCCCTGCGGAAGGCCCGGGCGGAAGAGCCTCTGGAGGATGACCTGATCCAAATCAGCATCCCCAATCAGCCGGAACGGAAGATCCTGCTGTCAGAGCTGCGGGACATCACCCGCGCCGCCGTGGATTCTCTCGGCGAGCCGGATCGGGAGATCTTCCAGCGCTACTATTTTCTTTACCAAAAGACCGGGGACATCGCCCGGGCCCTGGGTCTGAAGGACGCCACCGTCCGGGTGAAGCTGGCCCGTGGGCGCAAGCGCCTGAAAGACTACCTGGAAGAAAGGGGGTTTGGCTGTGAAGACACGCATTTCTGATCTTGTGGCGGACTGTTGTCCCGCGGAGGTCGATCTGGGCAAGCCCGACGAAGCGCTGGCCCTGCGCATCACCGGCAAAGTCCGGGAGCGCCTGGGCGCAGAAGCGGCGCCGCCGCACAGGCGCAGCAAGCTGCCTCGCGCTTTCCTGCTGGCAGCTGCGCTGGTGCTGGCCTTCGGCACAGCGGCCTTTGCCCTTGCCGGGTACGGCATGAATCTTAGAAAGCCCGCGGCGGAGGATCCGCTGGTTTCCGGCTTCCGCTATGAGGAAGTGGTGGACGGCAAGGTCTGGAACAGCGAGATCCTGACCTATCCCGACGCCGGCATGGTCTTCACCTTCTCCTGTCCGGAGGAGAGCTCTCATGCGGCGGAGTTTCGCTGCTTCTGGCTGCCCAGGGAGGCCACCGAGGGCCTCACCGACGAAGAGGGCTGGACCAAACGGCTCTTCTGCGACACGGGAAGCCGCATCCCCTATTGCATTGAAACCTGCGAAACCATCCGCGACGGCTCCCAGCGCGTCATCAACGGGGATGTGGAAGTGATCAAGGAAGAGCACTGGGACAGCTGGAAAGTCCTCGAACTGAGCTCCGATTATACCAAGCTGCCCATTTCCGCCTATGACCGGGCCAATTATATCCTGCTCTTTGACGAAAGCCGCGGCTTTCTGGTGGTGATCTCCGGCGAAGAGGAGCTGGAGACCCTGGAGCATATCGCCCGGGAGATGGAGATCCGGGAAAGCGAGGAGCCCAAGTTTGTATATCCGGGATCCTCCGGGATCGGCATCCTCGACCTGGGAAGAGGATGAAAGGACGAAAGACCATGCGCTTAAGTAAACGATGATTAAATCGGCAAGAGCGAATCCCGAGAGAATTTGAGTTCTGATGAAGGCACTTTTTCGCAGGAATACTTTGTGTATTGCAAGAAAATGTCCGGGAGGCGCCGAAGGCGATTTGATCAGCGTTTACTTAACGGCAGGGAGCGATCCCTGCCGGTTTTTTTGTTCTTCCCGAAGCTATGTGCTTCCCCCAGCGGGGGAAGCTCCCTCCAGTGCGCACACTGGAGGGTGATGAGGGAGAACGCCGGATCTTTTCCATCCGTGAGGAATACGGTTTTTCTCCCTCACCTGTCAGCTGCGCTGACATCCTCCCCCGCTGGGGGAGGAACAGCCGGCTCCCCGCCTTTCATGGCTTCGCGTCAGCGAAGGATCCCGTCCCCCGGCGCAAGGCTCGTTTCCCCCGCACGCTTCGACACACCAGCCCGGCGCCGCCCTCTGCCTTCTCCTTGAGGAGAAGGTGGCTTGCCCCGATCTCACGGGAGGGGGAAGACGGATGAGGTGGAGGGCCATCCCTCTGCAGCGAGGATGAGGCGGAGCGATCTGGGGATCGCTCCCTACGCGCTGCTCTGCCGGGGTGAGATCCTTCGCCGGCCAGCAAAGCTTGGAACGCCGCGCGCTTCCCGCGCGTGGGGATGCTCCTCAGGATGACAGCTCGTCCGTCACGCAGCGCATGCGGGGGACTCTCCGAAGGGACGGCTATCAGCCGCCCGCTGTGCCTCCGCGCCTGCTGCCGGCGGGAAAAGCCCTCGTTGAATCTCCCGCGCCGGCATGGTATACTCTTGCCATCCACTTCCGTGAAAGGAAAACTGCCATGCCTGCGCCCAACAAATACCGGAAGACCCTGCTGGCCTGCTACCTGGGCTTTGTGACCCAGGCGATCACGGCGAACTTCGCGCCGCTGCTGTTTTTGACCTTCAAAAGCAGCTATGCCCTGACGCTGGAGCAGATCTCCGCCATCCCGCTGGTCTTCTTTTTTACCCAGCTGCTGACAGATCTGGCCGCGGCCAGATTCGTGGACCGGATCGGATACCGCCGCTGTGTGGTAGCCTCCCAGCTCCTGTCCGCCCTGGGCCTCATGCTGCTGGCCCTGCTCCCGGAGCTGCTCCCCGCCCCGCTGACGGGGATCCTGATCGCCGTGATCCTGTACGCCGTCGGCTCCGGCCTCGTCGAGGTGCTGATCAGCCCCATCGTGGAAGCCTGCCCCTTTCCAAACAAGGAGGGGATGATGAGCCTGCTGCACTCCTTTTACTGCTGGGGCTCGGTGGGCGTGATCCTGGGCTCCACCCTGTTTTTTGTGCTCTTCGGTCTGGCGCGCTGGCGCATCCTGGCCCTGCTCTGGGCGGCTCTGCCCTTTGTGAACGCCTTCAACTTTCTCCGCTGCCCCATCGAACGCCTGGTGGATGAGGGGGAGAGCATGGGGATCGCGGAGCTCTTTCGCAGCCCGCTCTTCTGGCTGCTGGCCCTGCTGATGGTCTGCTCCGGCGCCTCGGAGATCTCCATGTCCCAGTGGGCCTCCGCGTTTACGGAATCCGCCCTCGGGGTGAGCAAGACCGTGGGCGATCTGGCGGGGCCCTGCCTCTTCGCCGTTCTGATGGGCCTGACCCGGGTCTTCTACAGCAAAAACAGCGCGAAGCTGGACCTGACAAGGCTCATGCCGGCCTGCGCTCTGCTCTGCATCGGCTGCTATCTGCTGGCGTCTCTCGCCCCCTGGCCGATCCTGGGTCTCACGGGCTGCGCTCTCTGCGGCGTCTCCGTGGGCGTCATGTGGCCGGGGACCCTCAGCATTTCGGCCCAGCGCTGTCCCCGGGGCGGCACCGCCATGTTCGCCCTCCTGGCCCTGGGCGGCGATCTGGGCGGCTCCCTGGGCCCTGCCCTGGTGGGCGCCGTTTCGGGAGCTGCGGGCGGCAGCCTGAAGCCCGGTCTCCTGGCCGCCGCGGTCTTCCCGGTGCTGCTGATCGTTGGCCTCCATCTTCTGAAAAGATCCGCCAGGCCCTGATCGCTTCCATCAAGTCAACTGCATCGCCTCTCCATTCTGAGGGGCGATGCTGCGATACGGAATAAGACTTGACAAGTCCGGAAAAAAGTCCTGATAATGTAGGAAAAAGGAAGCCAACTTTCACCGGAACAGAGGCCTTGAGGAGACGAGCATGAAGCAGACCGTCAGCGACCTGCAGAAGCGGCGGGCCGACAACATCATATGGACCTGCGCCGGGGACTACTCCTTTGTGCCGGACTTCAAGGCCTACCGGGAGGACGGCAGCGTGGACCTGTACTGGAACGTGATCTTCGGCGCCGCCCGGCGGCGCTATGACTACCGGCAGCTGGAAGGGCTCTTTGCCATGCTGGACAAATACCGGGACGCCGCCTTTTACCAGGGCCTGTTCTGGAACGCTCTGGAGCCGCTGCTCTATCGCGCCGAGCTGGCGGAGCGGCCCGCCCTGGCCCGCCTGCGCCCGGCGCCGGGGGAGACGGAGCTGCGGCTGGACGAAAGCATGAGCACCGCGGAGATCGTGGACGCCGCCCGGGCCTTCTTCTATGAGCGCTACGGCCTCTACGGGGAGGGGAAGATCCGCCTCTCCTACCGGCTGCGCCATCCCCGCCGTCTCTCGGTGGACAGTTTTCTCCAGCGGGGACCCATCCTCTTCCACGAAAAGGAGTTCTACCACGGGGACGTGGCCCCCTGGGCCGGGGAGAACACACTCAGCACCAGGCTCACCGAGTCGGAGATGCGGGACTTTCTGGAGACCAAGTTCGGCAAGTCCGCCTACCCCGCCGAGCAGGTGCTGCAGCTGGAGCGGAAGCTCTGCACCGGCAACCACCGCTTCACCCACCTGTTCTATACCAGAGGGGAGATCGTGGAGCTCCGCGGCGTCTACAGCACCTTTGAGATGCACCAGCGGAAGCGGGTGCAGGAGCTGATCGCCGAAAACCGGGCCTATTACCGGGCAAACGAGCGCGCGAACCGGGTGCAGATCGGAAAGCTCAGCACCCGCATCATGAACTCCGTCCTCCTGCACATGCAGCCGGAGCCGGTGAAGGCCAACGCCGGCGCCATCGACCCGGCCCTGGCCTGGCGTGGCGCCAGGCTGGACGACGACAGGATCTTCCGCCGCATGGCCAACGAAAACGCCGGGGACATGAGCGTGGATATTCTGCTGGACGCCTCCCACTCCCAGGTGGCCAAGGCCGCCAAGATCTCCTCCCAGGCCTATATCATCGCGGAGGCCCTCTCCCGCTGCCATGTTCCCTGCCGGGTGATGAGCTTCTGCTCCATGAGCGGCTTCACCGTGCTGCGCCTCTTCAACGACTATGCCGCCGGGGACAACCGCGGCATCTTCGAATACAGCCCCGAGGGCTGCAACCGGGACGGGCTGGCCCTCCGGGCGGCGGGGGAGCTGATGTCCCGCGCCCCCTTTGAACACAAGATGCTCATCCTGCTCTCCGACGTGAAGCCACTGGACATCGCCAAGATCCGCCGGAACGAGGGAGAAGTGGGGCTCAGCTACGACGGGATCCGCGCCCTCACCGACACTGCCCAGGAAGTCCGCCGCCTGCGTGCGGAGGGGATCTCGGTGATCTGCGTGTTCACCGGGGCGGACCTGGACCTGCCCTATGCCCGGATGGTCTACGGCCAGGACTTTGTCCGCATCCGGGACCATTCCCAGTTTGCCGACGCGGTGGGCAAGCTGATCCTCGACCAGATGAAGCAATACGCCACGTAAACATGCCTTGCCTCTCCCCGCGCCGGGGGAAACGCGCCATCGCACTGCCGGGGGCAGAAAAAGCGATGGTGCTTTTTCCGCAGCGGTCGGAAAACACGAGGACCAGCGTAAGCCCGATGTGTTTTCCGGGCATGGAGGAGGTGTCACAAAGTGACGGAGAGGGGCCGCCGAACCCGCGTAAGGCGTGGATTCCGGCAGGGTCCCTCTTTCTCATTTTTCACGTTTATGGTATACTATAATCGTTGATAACATGAACCAAGGAGTGTGTGTTTATGAGCAGCAGCGCTTCCCCGGAGCTGAACCGGGAAAAAGTCATCGTCCGGACCAGCGTCATCGGCATCCTGACCAACGTCTTTTTGGCGGCCTTCAAGGCCTTTGTGGGCATCGTGTCCCACTCCATCGCCGTGACTCTGGACGCGGTGAACAACCTCTCCGACGCCCTGTCCTCCATCATCACCATCGTGGGCACCAAGCTTGCCGGCAAGCTCCCGGACAAGAAGCACCCCCTGGGCTACGGGCGCATCGAATATCTCAGCGCCATGATCGTCTCGGGCATCGTGCTCTACGCCGGCATCACCTCCCTGGTGGAGTCTGTGAAGAAGATCATCCGGCCCGAGACCCCGGATTACAGCACCGTCTCCCTCATTATCATCGCCGTGGCCGTGGCGGTGAAGATCCTGCTGGGCCGCTATGTGAAGGCCCAGGGCCAGAAGGTGAACTCCGGCTCCCTGGTGGCCTCCGGGTCCGACGCGCTGTTTGACGCCGTCCTCTCCTCCTCGGTGCTGCTCTGCGCCATTCTGTTTCTGGTGACGGGACTTTCGCTGGAGGCCTATGTGGGCGTGGTGATCTCCGGCTTTATCATCAAATCCGGCATCGAAATGATGATCGAGACCCTGAACGAGATCCTGGGCATGCGGGCGGACAAGGAGACCACGGACCGCATCAAGCACCTGCTGGCGGAGGAACCGGAGGTCCGGGGCGCTTTCGACCTGATCCTTCACAACTATGGCCCCAACAAGGACCTGGCCTCCGTGCACCTGGAGCTGCCGGACACCATGACCGTCCGGGAGGTGGACCGGCTCACCCGCCGGGTGGAGTCCAAGATCTACCGGGAGACCGGCGTCATCCTCACCGGCGTGGGGGTCTACTCCTTCAACACCGAGGATGAGGAGACCTCCCGCATCCAGAACGAGGTGCGCAGGATCGTCCTGTCCCACGACTGGGCGGTGCAGTTCCACGGCTTCTATGTGGACACCGAGGAAAAGCACATGTCCTTCGACGCGGTGATGAGCTTTGAGATCCCCGCCCGGGAGGGCCTGCAGATCCTCCAGCAGGAGGTCTCCGCCGCGTTCCCCGACTATACCGTGGAGATCACCCCGGACGTGGACGTGTCCGTCACCGAGCTATGAGAAAAAGCAGCCCTGCGGCAAAACCGCAGGGCTCAGACTGTAGACAAACCTATGCGGCAGAGCTTGGACACGCATGGGGGGATTGTGAAGGGGGGAGGGTATGCCCCCCTTCACGTTCAATCTATGCCACAGCTTGAGCCCTGCGGCAAAACCGCAGGGCTGTTCCCGTGAAAGGAGCACGCGCATGGACTACCGTTTTCATCTGGATTCCCCCCTGGGCGGCATCACCCTGGCCTCAAGCGGGGAAGCCCTCACCGGCCTCTGGTTTGACGGACAGAAGTACTTTGCCGCGGGGCTTTCCCCTGTGGCCGAAGCGCGCCCCCTCCCCATCTTTGAAGAGACCGCCCGCTGGCTGCAGATCTACTTCGCGGGGGCCGAGCCGGACTTCACCCCGCCCCTGCGCCCTGTCGGCACGCCATTTCAGCAGGAGGTCTGGGCGCTGCTGCGGCAGATCCCCTACGGCGGCACCGTGAGCTACGGCGCCCTGGCCGCCCGGATCGCGGAGGCCAGGGGTCTTGCCCGCTTCTCCGCCCAGGCGGTGGGCGGCGCGGTGGGCCGCAATCCCATCTCCCTGCTCATCCCCTGCCACCGGGTCCTGGGCGCCGACGGCAGCCTTACGGGCTACGCGGGCGGCCTCGAGCGCAAGGCTGCGCTCCTCAGGCTGGAGGGCGTCCCCCTGCCCTGAGTCCCGGGGCGCGCTTCTTTCCCGAACGCGCCGAAAAGAATTGCCATCCCGGGAGAATGGGGATATAATCGTATGGCGCAAAACACAAACGCACAGCGCAGGAACGGCAGGAGCAGGCAAGGCCCCCTGCCGGACTGCGTGAAAAGATCTTACCGAGGAGACGCACACATGGACAATAAAACGAGAAAGCCTCTGGTCCTGGGCCATCGGGGCTATTCCGGTCTCTACCCCGAGAACACCCCCCTTGCTTTCCGCAAGATGGCGGAGGTCCCCGGGGCCGACGGCATCGAGACGGACGTGCACATCTGCCGCAGCGGCGAGCTGGTGCTCTGCCATGACGAGGCGGTGGACCGGACCTCCAACGGCCGCGGCCTGATCCGGGATCTGAGCTACGACGAGCTCATGGCGCTGGACTTCGGCTCCTGGAAATCCCCGGACTTTGCCGGGGAGCACATCTGGACCCTGCCGGAGCTGCTGGACTTCTGCAAAGAGACCGGGCTCATCCTGAACCTGGAGCTCAAAAACGGCGTCGAGTTCTATCCGCAGCTGGAGGAGCGCTGCCTGCGGGAGATCACCGACCGGCACATGGAGGACCAGGTCTTTGTCTCCTCCTTCAACCATGTGTCTATGCAGCGCTTCAAGGAGCTCTGCGGGGACAAGCTGGAGACCGGCCTTCTCTACGAGGCCCCGCTGCAGGATATGGCCCACTATCTGGAGCGCAGCAACGCGGACAACGTCCACCCCTGTTTCCACGTCTTCGACTATCAGCCGGAGCTGATGGAGCTCTTCCACAGCCGGGGCATGAAGGTGAACGTCTGGACCGTGAACACCGAGGAGGACGCCCGCAGGCTCATCAGCCTGGGGGTGGACTGCCTGATCGGCAACTACCCGGACCGCCTGGTCCGCGCCGTTGAGGGTCTCTGAGCCGAAAGGAAAACCGCAGCCTTGCCGGAGAGTCCGGCAAGGCTGCGGTTTCGCGTGTTTTCTGGCGCTTTCCAGATCCTTCCTTGCGTTTTGGCGCTCTCCGGATATAATGAGGGAGACAGCACCGCGGCCCGTCCCGGGCCGCTTTTGCGGAAAGGAGAGACATCCCATGCTCACTTTGGAACAGGCCGCCGCCCTGAACCGCGGCATGATCACCCAGGAAAACCTGCAGCTGCACGTGAAAAACGTCTCTTACGCCATGGCCGCCCTGGCCCGTCATTTCGGCGGGGATCCGGAGCACTGGCAGGCCGTGGGTCTCCTGCATGACTATGACTATGAAAAGTACCCGGAGGAACATCTGCGGCACACCAAAGAGCCGCTGCTGGCCGCCGGCGTGCCGGAGGAGGACGTGCGTGCCATCCTCAGCCACGGCTGGGGCCACTGCACGGACGTGAAGCCCGAGACCGATATGGAAAAGAGCCTCTACACCGTGGACGAGCTCACCGGCATCATCCAGGCCTGCGCCCGGATGCGGCCCCAGGGCATCCGTGACCTGGAGGCCAAGAGCGTGATCAAGAAGTTCAAGGACAAGAAGTTTGCCGCCAAGTGCGACCGGGAGCTGATCCTCCGGGGCTGCGAACTGCTGGGGATGGAACTGAAAGAGGTCACGGAGCTCTGCCTGGAGGGCATGCGCCCCCACGCCGAGGAGCTGGGCCTCATGGGCACCGAGGCGTGAGTATTGAGTTTTTAGTTTTTAGTTTTTAGTTACTAGAAGTCAGAGCGAATCAACGTTGGCGCAAGTGAAACGCGCGACATTCCAAGTGCTGCCAATGAGATCGAAGACGCCTGCAACACTCGACATTTTGCTGAACCGCAAGATTCTTTATCACTTAGTGCCTCAGAATGACAATGGTTTTTCCGCCAAGGGACTTTGTCACACATGAAAAAGGTCGGGAAAGCTTGCTTTCCCGACCTTTTTAAAACCAAAAAACTAAAAACTAGAAACTAAAAACTGATTATCCGAAATACTTGCCGCTGGCCCACATGGCGGTGCAGGCGGCCAGGGACAGATAGGCCTGCTCGGGCTCGTCGGCCCGGGAGCAGATGGCGATGGGGATCTTGGCGCCCACCAGGATGCCGCAGCCGGTGGCTCCGGCGTTGCGCTGCAGCACCTTCACCAGAAGGTTTCCGGAGAACAGGTTCGGCACCACGATGCCGTCGAACTCACCGCAGAAGGGGCAGTCATAGCCCTTCAGCCGGGCGGCCTCCTTGCTCATGATCAGGTCATAGGCGATGGGACCCACCAGGTTGCAGTCGGCAATGGGGCGGGAGGCGTGCTGGCGCACCATGGTCTGGTCCTCCACGCTGTCCCGCATCTGAAAGCTGGGGCTCTCCACCAGGGACAGCAGGGCGATGTTGGGCTTCTCCACACCGAAGACCTTCAGAGCCCGGACCATGTTGGCCACCACCTTCTTGCGCATCTCCAGCGGAGGATTGATGAGCAGGGTCACATCGGAGATGGCCAGCACCCGCTCATAGCCGGGGACCTTCAAAAACACCACATGGGTCACCAGGGCGTCCTCCCGGATCAGGTGGTTGGCCTTGTTCAGCACCGGCATCAGGAAATCCCGGGTCTGGGTGTTGCCGCGCATAAGGGCGTCGGCCTCCCCGGCGCGCACCATCTCGATGGCGTACTGCACCGCGTCTGTGGAATCGTCGATGGCCTGCAGCCGATGGGGTCGGTCCTCCAGGCCCAGCTTTTTGAGCAGCGCCGTGATCTTTTCTCCGTTTCCCACCAGGACGGGCTCCACGAAGCCGTCCGCCTGCGCGTCGAAGATGCCTTTCAGCATGTTCTCCGCGTCCGCGCCGGCCACGGCCACCCGCATGGGCTTTTTCGCCGCCCGGGCCTTTTCCACGACGCGGTCAAATTCTTTTGCAAAAGTCTCGCTCATATTCTTATCCTCCTTGTCAGGATTTACTCAGATAGGCCCAGAGCAGCTCGAAGCATGCCCGGAGGCCCTCAATATGGGTCCGTTCATAGCCGTGGGAGTTGGCGGTGCCGGGGCCGATGGCCGCGTGGCGGATGTCGTAGCCCGCGGCGAGGCTGGGGTCGCAGTCGGTGCCGTAGTGGGGGGTGAAGATGTCCATCACATAGTCCACGCCGGCGTCGATGGCGGTCTGCCGCAGCTCGCTGGTCAGGCCCCAGTGGTAAGGATAGCGGGAGTCCTTGGCAAAAATGGAGACCTTCCGCTCGTCGGAGTTCTGGTCCGGCCCGGTGGGGGCGATGTCCACGGCGATCATGTCCTCCACGTCCTCGGGCAGCACGGTGGTGCCGTGGCCGATCTCCTCATAATAGGCAAAGTAGACATAGACCTTCCGCTTCAGGGGCAGCTTTTCCTCCCTGACAGTCTTCATCAGGGTCAGCAGCACGGCGGCGCAGGCCTTGTCGTCCACATAATGGCTCTTGAGATAGCCGTTTGCATAGACGAAGCGGGGCTCCAGGGCGATGCTGTCTCCGGTCTCGATACCCAGGGCGCGGACATCCGCGGCGCTTTTCACGTTCTCGTCCAGCACCACGCACACATTGCTGCGGAAGTCCGGCGGCGTCTGGCGCAGCTCCTCCTCCGTCACGTGGATGGAGTTGGGGGTGCGGCACACCGTGCCGGTGTAGACCTTCCCCTCCCGGGTGTGGACGCGGACGTTCTCCATGATGCAGTAAAAGGGGTAGAGTCCGCCCACGGGGCACACGTTCAGCGTGCCGTCGGCGTTCAGGTGCCGCACCATGAGGCCGATGTCGTCCAGATGGGCGGTGATGCAGAGGGGCCTGCCCTCGCCGCCCAGCTCCGCGATGACGCCGCCCTTGCGGATGCGGCGGAAGGGGATCTCCAGCTCCTCCAGCATGGCGCAGAGCTGGTTTTCGCTTTCCTCATAAAAGCCGGTGGTGCTGTCCACCGCCAGCAGCTTTTCAAAATAGTCCAGGCAGGTCTTCTCGTCAAACTTCACCATGATATCCCTCGCTCCCCAAAATACGATTTGCGAAAAGAGTTTCGCAGGGAATCATCCCAGATTACCCGTGGCGTACATCACCGCCGTCAGCGCCACCACCGGCGCCGTCTCGCAGCGGAGGATCCGCTCGCCCATGGAGCAGATCCGGAGACCCGTGATCCGGGCCAGGTCCGCCTCAAAGGAGGCAAAGCCGCCCTCGGGGCCGGTGATGAGGGCCAGGGTCTTCAGATCCCGGCTGCTGCCGAGCACCGCGTCCAGGCCCTCCCGCTCCCCGGTCTCGTAGAGGAACAGGCCCAGGTCCTTCTGCACAGCCTCGTTCAGGGCTCCGGCGAAGTCCCCCACCCAGCCCACCTTGGGGATGATGCCCCGGCCGGACTGCTTGGCGGCCTCCTCGCTGATGCGCTGCCAGCGCTCCAGCTTCTTTTCCGGCGCGTCGGGCCGGGCCACGCAGCGGTCTGACAGGAAGAAGAGGATCTCCTCCGCCCCGGCCTCCACGCATTTCTGGATGATGTACTCGGTCTTGTCCCCCTTGGGCAGGCCGCAGAGCACCGTGACCTTCACGCTGGGCTCCGCCGGGCAGCGGACCACCTCCAGCACCTCCATCTCGGCCTGTTCCCTGTCGGCCTGGACCAGGCGGCACTTGTAGTCGTTGCCTTCCCCGTCGCAGAGGGTCACGTCCTCGCCGGGGCGCAGGCGCAGCACCTTCACATGCTCCGCGTCCCGTCCCCGGATGATGGCTCTTCCCCCGGCAATATTGGTACCCGCAATGAAAAATCTGGCCATAGCGCACCTCATCCTCTGTCAAAATCCGCTCCCGCATCCCCGGGAGCCCACATTTTCGTAATTTATATTATGGCACAACTTGCACCTGTTTTCAAGTGCGCGCATAGGCTGGAACGGGGGAAAGGAGTGTGAAAAACACGGAAAATCCAAGGGATCGGGAACTGCGGCAAAGGCTGCGAAGCTTCGAGGCCGTGTGGCGGCGGGTGAGCGCCTCCCGCGATCCGCGGAAGGCCGCGGAAGCCAAAGGCGTGAAGCTGATGCCCGGGAAATGCCGCCGCAGAGGCTGGCGGTAAAAAAAAGAAGGAATGGAGGAACGGATGCTCCCATCGGCCTTCGGCCGCTTCCCCCGCAGGGGAAGCGAGGGTGCGCTTGCCTGCCTCCCCTCCGGGGGCGGTGACCGAGCCGCCCGCGGCGAGGTCGGAAGGGGCGGCGTTCCTTCATTCCTTCATTTTTCTTCCTTTCTTCATTTCTCTTGACCCGGGCGGGATTTGGATTATAATAGAAAGGAACAGCAAGCGAACCCAAAGACATACAGACAGGAGAGACGCCCTATGCCTACCACCTGGAACCGCTCCCCCGAGGAGTTTCACAAGATCTATCTCGCCAATACCGACGCCTTCTACCGCATCGGCAGCAGTCAGCTTGCCAAGGATCTGGACGATTTCATGACCCGCTGCGCCCTGGGACTCTGGAGCCGGGCCGGCAGCATTTCCGAGCGCCATGTGGAAATGGCAAACCAGATCTATTCCAAGGGCCAGCCCCGGCCCTCCTGGCTGCTCTGGAACCTGACCAGCGCCGCCTGCCAGGAGGACGTGTTCATGCCCCCGGTGTTCTTCTGGAACCTGGCGGAGAGCGACGCCCGCCGGGGCACCGAGACCTCCCGCACCTTCATCCGGATGCTGACCAATATCCTGCTGTACCTGGCCGCGGTGGACGACGACGTGAGCTATGCCGAGGCCGCCTACATCACCGACTGCACCGACCGGCTCACCGCCATCTGCGACACCACGGGCGTGCGAAAGAGCAGGGACGGCCTCAATCCCCTGGACTTTGTCACCAGCGGGGAGCCCAGCTTCCAGGACAAGCACAAGCCCCAGGTCCAGACCACCGGCGGCGAGACCAAGCCGGAGGCCGAGGCCGAGAAGGAAGCCGAGGCCGAGAAGCCGGACTTTGACACCCTCATGGCCGAGCTGGAGGATCTGGTGGGCCTGGAGGAGGTCAAGAAGGATGTCAAGAACCTGATGAACCTGGTGAAGGTCCGCAAGCTGCGGGAGCAGTATGAGCTGCCCGTGCCGCCCATGAGCCTGCACATGGTCTTCGTGGGCAACCCCGGCACCGGCAAGACCACCGTGGCAAGGCTCGTCAGCGGGCTCTATGCCGCCATCGGCGTGCTCTCCAAGGGCCAGCTGGTGGAGGTAGACCGCTCCGGTCTGGTGGCGGGCTACGTGGGCCAGACCGCCCTGAAGACCCAGGAGGTCATCAAATCCGCCCTGGGCGGGGTGCTCTTCATCGACGAGGCCTATTCCCTCTCCTCCGGCGGCGAGAACGACTTTGGCCGGGAGGCCATCGAGACCCTCCTGAAGGCCATGGAGGATCACCGGGACGATCTGATCGTCATCGTGGCGGGCTATACCGGCCCTATGGAGAAGTTCATCCACTCCAACCCGGGCCTGGAATCCCGTTTCAACAAGTATTTCTTCTTCCCGGACTACAACGGGGAGCAGCTCATGGAGATGTTCCGCATCCGCTGCAAGAAGAACGGCTACACCATGACCGAGGAGACCGAAAAGGCCGCTGTGACCTTCTTCACCCAGCTCTACGAGGAGCGGAACGAGAACTTCGGCAACGGCCGCGACGTGCGCAACGTCTTTGAAGACATGGTGGTGCGCCAGGCCAACCGGGTGGCCGCCCTGGAGAATCCCTCCAAGGAGGACCTGATGGCCGTGCTGCCCGCGGACCTGGAGGATCCGGAGGAGGAAGAGGAGGCCGAAGCGGAAGCCCCCGCGGAGGACGCGACGGAAGAATCCCCCGCTGAACCCGAGACCCCCGCCGAACCCGAGGTCTGAAACCCATAATGTCAAAAAAACCGGAGCCAGATGGCTCCGGTTTTTCAGACTGTCGACAAAGCCTAAGGGCTTTGCCGACAGGAGAGGCTTCAGCCTGCTGCGCGCACTCGCTTGCGGGAGACGCTCGCACACTTGCAGGCCGCTTCGCGAGACGGTAATCCCCCTATCGGCATTCGGCCACTGCCCCCTCGGGGGAAGCAAGGGCCTCCTGCTTGCCTCCCCCCATGGGGGAGGTGGCCGCGCCGCCTGCGGCGAGGTCGGAAGGGGTTCATTCTCTTACTTCCTCGTATACACCGTGATCTGCTTTTCCACGCCGTTGCAGCTCACGGTCAGGGTCAGGGGACCGGGCTCGTGCTTCAGGCAGAGTACGGTGCAGTAGCGGGTGTCCTCGCTCACGGTGATCGTGACGCGCCGGGGATCGCTGATGCTCCACTGGTACACCGCGTCGGCAAAATCCGCCTCCGGATAGGCCCGCGCCCGCAGCCGCACGGATTCGCCCACCTTCTCGGTGAACTCCTCCAGCTCCGTCTCGTAGTAAAAGACCTTGAGCTCCTCCGGGGTGGGCCCCGGGGTGGGCGAGGGAGGCGGCATGGGGGTGATGGCCCCGAACTTCCAGGCGTAGATCCCCGCAGCCCAGGCCTTGTCGCTGTTGAGGGCCTGGCTTGCCGCCCGGCAGATGGCCTGGGAACTGATGGTGGCCCCGGTCACCGCGTCCACGTCCACCGTCTGG
>ONCI01000018.1 GCA_900316255.1 uncultured Eubacteriales bacterium
AAACACCCCGAGGACTTGTGCCTCGGGGTGTCATATTGCGGATCCGGGTATCTGCTCTCTTTGCGCTTTGCATGGCGCGGGGTCTGCGGGCTTAGCGGTGGAATTCGATGCTGTAGGCGATGCGCTTCGTCTCACCCGGAGCAAGGCTTTCCTCGCAGACCTTTTCCGGCAGCTCTCCGGTGAAGCCCGCGTTGTCGGTGCGGCCCCGCCAGGGCTCCAGGCAGACGAAGGGGCCGTCCGCCTTGGCCCAGACGGCCAGGATCGGGAAGTCCCCGCAGCGGAGGCTCACCCAGGGACTCCTGTCCGGCCGCAGCAGCTGCACCGCGTCCACCTGCCGGTCCTCAAAGATCCAGGTCTCCGGCAGGCTCTCTCCATAGGGGACGGCGCCGTCCGCCGGCGCCAGGGCGTGAATGGTATCCGGCAGGGCAAAGCCCGCGGGATTGGCGCTGATGTAGCGCAGATGCTCCTTCCCGGGGAAGCCCAGGAAGCAGTCCTCCTTCCGGACCCCCTCCGGCGGCAGGAAGCCCGGGTGGCCGCCGATGGCGTAGTACATGCACTCCTCCCCGGTATTGGTCACTTCCCATTCGATGTGCAGCAGCCGGGGATTTTTCCCGTCCAGCCGGTGGCGCACCAGCAGGCGGAAATCAAAGGGGTAGATCTCCCGGGTCTCCGCTGTGGAGCAGAGCAGCTGGCAGAGCGAGGAGCCGCTCTCCTCCAGGGTCACAAAGTCCAGATCACGGGCGAAGCCGTGCTGGGTCTTCATCGGATAGACCCGGCCCTTCAGCCGGTACTGCCCGTCCACCACCTTGCCCACGAAGGGGAAGAGGATGGGAGCGTGCCGGTTCCACACGGCGGGGTCCGCGCTCCAGAGGCGCTCGCAGCCCAGCTCCTTGTCCCGCACCCGGCTCAGCTCCGCGCCCTTATCGGCGATCTCCAGGCGGAGGACTTCGTTTTCCAGAATATGCATGGTGATTCTCCTTCCCGTTTTCTCGAATGCGGGGCGCTCAGCCCCGGTTGAGGTTCCGGTATTCCCGGGGGCTGACGCCGTATTTGCGCTTGAAGACGTCCTTGAAATAGTTCCCGTCGGAAAAGCCGCAGTGGGTGGCGATCTCGGTGACGCTCATGTCCGTGGACACAAGCTCCAATGCTGCGCTGCGCAGCCGGACGAAAACCAGATATTCATGCAGGCCGATGCCGGCGGCTTCCCGGAATCTGCGGCTCAGGTAATTGGGACTGAAGCCCGCGGCGGCGGCAATGTCCGCGGAGGAGATCTGCTGGCGGAAATGCTCGTTGATGTACTGGGCGGCGGCCCGGACCTGGCGATCCGTGGTCCGTATCTCCAGGGCGCTCTCCTGCTGAAAGCTGCATACGCGGCTGCAGAAGGTCAGAAACTCCAGCAGCTGGATCCGCAGGAGCAGGGGAGAGCGGTCGTCGTCGGTCTTCTCCTCAAAGGCCATGCGGGAGAGCAGCTCGCAGCAGGGCTTGTGATAGGCCTCCGGCACATGAAAGAGCTGCACCTGGGAAAAGAAGCTCTCCCGGCCCGGCAGCAGATCGGTGACGTCTCCGACCAGGTCGGATCCCCGGAAATAGACGCCGATGCGCCGGCAGGCGCCAAAGGGATAGCTGGTATCGTGAAGCAGCTGGGGCGGGATCAGCAGCGCGTCCCCCGTGTGGAGGTCGTAGGACCGATCCTCCAACTGAAAGCGGCAGGCACCCTGCTCAATGCAGCAGAGCTCATAATAGGGATGGTAATGATGGGCGGGCATGACGTAGCCGCCCTCCCGCTGCTGCCTGTCGATGTGGATGCGGTCGATATCCCGCAGAACCGTCCATTTTATCCTGGCCATAGGGGCCTCCTGTGTTGGAAAATCAGTAAAAGATAAAAAAGTGTCATTCGTTTTCCGTATTTCTCAAATGGAAATGCGAGTAAAATAGATAAAGACGAATCTTACGTATCAGATAAAATTGAGCATTTTGAACAGAAAACTCCAGCCGAAGAGCCCAAAGGAGGCCAGCGCGCTGGTGGCCACCACGATATCGCCGGCCAAAGGTGCGTCTCCGCCCAGCTGCTGGGCCATGGTGAAGGAAGAGACCGCCGTGGAGGAGGCAAAGATCGCAAGCAGGGTGATGAGCTCCAGATCGCGGAAGCCCAGCACCAGGGCGAGACCCAGCACCAGCGCCGGGATCAGCACCAGGCGGCCCAGGCACACGGCGATCAGATCCTTCCAGTGAGACAGCATCCCCCGGAAGCGGAAGAAGGCGCCCAGCAGGAAGAGCATCAGGGGGCTTGCCACCCGGGACATGTCCCGCAGGGCGATCTCCACCGGAGAGGGCAGCTTCAGCTTCAGGACCAGCACAAGGATGCCCAGGACGTTGCCGATGATCAGACCGTTGGTGGCGATGTTCTTGAGGAGCTTGCGCCCGTCGGGCCTGGTGCCGTTGTAGAGCTCCAGGACCAGCACGGCCAGCACATTGTAGATCGGGACCACCACGGCGCCCATGACGGCCGCCACGCCGATGTCCCCGTTCTGGGTCAGTCCCGCGGCCAGGGGCAGGCCCAGGATCACATAGTTGGAGCGGTAGAGACCCTGGATGATCACGCTGCGCTTGCTCCGCTCCTTCACAAAGAAGTGGGCATAGGCAAAGCTCAGCGCGTACACCGCCAGGATCGCCAGGACCGTGAAGAGCATCAGCCCCGGCCGCAGGGCCGAGGAGAGGTCCGAGGTATAAACATTATAAAAGCACATCACCGGCAGAAAGACCTTGAATGCAAGGGCGTTGATGCGGGGGACGTCTTCTTCCCGGATCAGGCCAACCCGCTTGGCGGCATAGCCCGCGGCGGTGATGAGGAAGATCGGGAGGATGGCCCGGATACAAATCTGAAAGCTGTTCATGGGTTCTCCTTTCCGGAAATGATGATGGGGGTGGCAAAATGCAGTTAGGCATCCGTCTTCACGATGTAAACGCCGCGGCGCCGGAGACGCTGCAGACCCTGGAGGCCCGGGCCGCCACGGCGCGGGAAGAGGGCTTCTGCTGTGTGCACCTGGCCCTTTCCAAGTGCATCAAAAATGTGACTTTCGACCATGCCGCCCTGACAGAGGGCGTGGCCGCCTATGTGCGCCGGGTGTTCCGGCAGCGTGATCTGGACGTGGCGGTGCTGGGCTGCTATCTGAACCTGGCCCACCCGGACGAGGAAAGACTCCGGGAGTTCCAGTCCCGGTACTACGGGCATCTGCGGGTGGCTTCCCTTGCCGGCATCGGCATGGTGGGCACCGAAACGGGGGCCCCCAACGCGGCCTACAAGCTGGACGCCAACACCCACACCCGGGAGGCGCTGGACACCTTCCTCCATAACCTGGAGCCGGTGGTGGCCTGCGCCGAGCAGTACGGCGTCACCATGGCCATCGAGCCGGTGTGGAACCACATCGTCTATGACGCGGACCGGGCGGTCCAGGTCCTGCGCAGCATGGGCAGCCGGAATCTGCGCATCATCTTCGACCCGGTGAATCTCCTCTGCATGGAGAACGCGGACCGGCGGGACTTTGTGATCGGGGACGCCATGGACAAGCTCTGTGACGCCATTGCCATGGTCCACCTGAAGGACTTCACCCGCAGGGACGGGAAGATGGTGAGCATCGCCGCCGGCACCGGGGAGATGGACTATACGGAGATCCTCCGTTTCCTGAAGGCCAGAAAGCCCTTCATCCAGGCTACCCTGGAGAACACCAGCAACGAAAACGCGGTGAGCTCCAGATTGTACATCCAGAACCTTTACGATTCCCTCTGAGCCTTTGCCCAGCTTACCCGGCCGGGGCGGAGCGGGATCTCCGCAAAGCGGGCGGTCTTGTCCCGGCCGCTGTCCAGCCAGGGATCAAAGCCCTCCGGGCAGATATGCCCTTCGTAGCGGCAGTCTTCAAACACGGCCAGGCCGTAGTCCCGCCAGGGGCGGGCCAGGAAAATGCTGCCGTCGGCAACGTCCGCTTCCCGGGTGAAGGCGCAGTTTTGAAAGAGGAAGCCCTCCTTCTGCTCCAAAGCGTGGGCGGGGGCAGCCGCGAAGCCGCCGGTCCGTCCGTCAAAGACAGAGCGGATCTCGCAGTCCCGGAACAGAGCCCGGCCGCAGCCGAAGATAAAGTCCACGGAGCCCTCGATCCGGCAGCGGAGGAAGCGCTGGGAAAGCAGCCGGTCCACCCGCAGCTCCGGCGGCAGCAGGTCCACATAGCGCAGGATCAGATCCTTGGGCAGGGGACCCACAAAGAGGGTGTCCTGGGTGGAGCGGAGAACGCAATCCTCCATCTGGAACTCGTCTCCGTAGACGCTGAGAGCCACCTCCTGGCCCTTTTCCCGGGGAGAGAGGGCGTCGTTTTCCACCGAGAGGCCGCGCATGGACACGCCGTCCGCGCAGACGGCCAGGGTCCAGGTGCGAAAGGTGTTGTATTCCCGTCCGTCGGGATGGAGCTTCCGGGCATAGTCGTCATAGACCAGCCGGGTCTCCTCCGCCCCTGCGCCGAGGAGCGTAAGGCCGGGCGTTCGGATCTGCAGCTTCTGCCGGTATACCCCCGGCCTGAGATTCACGATCGCTCCCGGAGGGAGCATATCCAGAATGTCCTGAAGAGGACTTTCGGGGCCTGCAGTGATTTCTGTTCTCATCGGACGGATTCTCCTTGAAATACTTGAACCGTTTGGCAGCATTATTATAGCACGGCGGCGGACGCTTGCAAATTGCTATTTCAAACACATCCGTTTTGTCCATGCAATAGCTCTGTTTTTGACATACAAGAACAGGCGGAAAACTGGTACATTAAAAAGAAAGAAATAGGATTTTTACGATCAGAGGATCAGAGGGATGAGAAAACAGCTCAGCTTATCGGAATATCGCGCCATCGATCTGACGCTGTTCGCGGTGATCCTCTGCGTTGCGGAGCTGATGATCGTCAGGGCTGCCCGGTTCTGGTACGCCGATCAGCTCTACACCGTTTCGGTGGTGGCCCCGGTGGTCGCTATCGTCATGATGCGCTGGGGCCCCTGGGCCGGGATCCACGCGGTGCTGGGAGGAGCGGTGTTCTGCCTGGCCTCCCACGGAAACGCGAGCCATCTTCTGACCTTCTGCGGGGGAAATCTCCTCTCCCTTCTGGCGCTGTTGCCCATGAAGGCCCTGGGCTGGAAGAAGATCCGGGACGACAGCTTTCTCAGCGTATGCTTCGGCCTTGTGGTCCTGCTGCTGATGCAGCTGGGCCGGGCCCTGGTGGCGCTGATCCTGGGAAATCCACTTTCTGCATGTCTTGTTTTTTTCACCACGGATGCCCTGTCCCTTCTTTTCACCGGTGTGATCCTCTGGATCGCCCGGCGGCTGGATGGGATTTTTGAGAACCAAAAGCATTATCTTCTTGACGGCGAGACCGAAATGGTCATAAAATAATCAAACAGGAGGAACCCTATGGACATCCGCTATTCCACAGGCCCCAATGACGTAAAGCGCTATACCACCGAGGAGCTCCGCAAGGAATTCCTCATCGAAAACCTCTATGTGGCGGACAGCGTGGTGGCCGTCTACAGCCATGTGGACCGCATGGTCACCCTGGGCTGCATGCCCGTCAGCGAGGCGGTCTCCATCGACAAGGGCATCGACGTCTGGTCCAATTTCGGCACCCACTATTTCCTGGAGCGCCGGGAGATCGGCATTTTCAACATCGGCGGCGCCGGCAAGATCACTGTGGACGGCACCGTTTACGAGCTGGGCTATAAGGACTGCCTGTACATCACCATGGACGCCAAGGAGGTCCTCTTCTCCAGCGATGATCCCGAAAAGCCCGCCAAGTTCTACATGGTCTCCGCCCCGGCCCACCGGAGCTATGAGACCCGGCTTCTCAAGCTGGCCTCCGCCATGCAGCGGGCCGCTGTGGACTATGAGTGCCACCTCTTTGCCGGCGGCGCTCACGGCATCTCCATGTGCAACCGGGAGGTGGAGACCCCCAATCCGGAGGCCGCCGCCTGGGTGGAGCTCTGCAAAATCTGGCTGAACAAAAAATTTAACTATACACCTTGAGGAGGAAACACACATGAACGCAATGAATACCGCCATTTCCAAGATCGGCGTGGTGCCGGTCATCAAGCTCAACAACCCCGAGCGCGACGCTGCCAACCTTGGCAAGGCCCTCTGCGCGGGCGGCGTGCCCGTGGCCGAGATCACCTTCCGTGCCGCCGGCGCTGACGTGGCCATCAAGCTCATGAAGGAAGCCTGCCCCGAGATGATCGTGGGCGCCGGCACCGTCACCACCACCGAGCAGATCGACAAGGTCCTGGCCGTGGGCGGTCAGTTCATCGTCACTCCCGGCTTTGATCCGGAACTGGTGGCCTATGCCCAGGAAAAGAACATCCCCATTTTCCCCGGCTGCACCACTGCCACCGATTATCACCAGGCTCTGAAGTTCGGCCTGGAAGTGCTCAAGTTCTTCCCCGCCGAGCAGTCCGGCGGCCTGGCCAAGATCAAGGCCCTCTCCGCGCCCTTCCCCATGTTCAAGGTCATGCCCACCGGCGGCGTGGGTCTGAAGAACCTGAAGGATTACCTGTCCTGCCCGGTCATCGCGGCCTGCGGCGGCAGCTACATGGTCACCGCCGACCTGATCGACAACAACAAGTGGGACGAGATCACCGAGCTCTGCAAGAAGTCCCGGGAGATCGTGAAGGAAGCCCGCGGCGAATAAACTTTTTATCCCCTGGCGGGGATAAAAAGTTGGGGCTGCACTCCGCTTAGCGCACTCGGCTTGCGGGAGACGCCTCGCACACACGCTCCGTGAGATGTGTTTTTCCCGAGGCGCATGTCCCCGGGAAAAACGGATTGGAATTTGTTTTCCCGCTGCGGCGGGAAAATCAGAGGGGAAGCCCCTCTGAACTCCCCCCCCCATCGGAAAATGGGTATTCCGAACGAAAAAGGAGTAAAAAAACATGGAACTGAATCTGCGTCCCAGAGAAGAATGCAAGTTTGACGCCGTGAGCCTTGGCGAGGTCATGCTGCGCCTGGATCCCGGCGAGGGCCGGATCCGCACCGCCCGCTCCTTCCGCGCCTGGGAGGGCGGCGGCGAGTATAACGTCATCCGCGGCCTGCACAAGTGCTTCGGCATGAATACCGCCGTTCTCACCGCCTTTGCCGACAACGAAGTTGGCAAGCTGATGAAGGACTTCATCGAGCAGGGCGGCGTGAGCACCGACCTCATTTACTGGAAGAAGACCGACGGCATCGGCCGCCTCTGCCGCAACGGCATCAACTTTACCGAGCGCGGCTTCGGCATCCGGGGCGCCGTGGGCTGCTCCGACCGGGCCAACACCGCCATCTCCCAGGCCCGCCCCGAGGACTTCGATTTTGACTACATCTTCGGCAAGCTGGGTGTGCGCTGGCTGCACACCGGCGGTATCTACGCTGCCCTCTCCGAGCAGAGCTGCGAGACCGTCATCGAGGCCTGCAAGATCGCCAAGAAGTACGGCACCGTCATCTCCTACGACCTGAACTACCGCCCCTCCATGTGGAGCGCCATCGGCGGTCTGGAGAAGGCCCGGGAGGTCAACCGCGAGGTGGCCAAGTACGTGGACGTGATGATCGGCAACGAGGAAGACTTCACCGCCTGCCTGGGCTTTGAGATCGAGGGCAACGACGCCAATCTCAAGGAGCTGAACATCGACGGATACAAGAAGATGATCGGCAAGGCCGCCGAGACCTATCCCAACTTCAAGGTGGTTGCCACCACGCTGCGCACCGTGAAGACCGCCACCGTCAACGACTGGAAGGCCATCTGCTGGGCGGACGGCGAGATCTACCAGTCCAAGGAGTATAACGGCCTGGAGATCATGGACCGTGTGGGCGGCGGCGACTCCTTCGCCTCCGGCCTGGTCTACGGCCTCATGACCACCGGCGACGCGGAGAAGGCCGTCAACTACGGCGCGGCCCACGGCGCTCTCGCCATGACCACCCCCGGCGACACCTCCATGGCATCCGTGAACGAGGTGGAGGCCATCATGGGCGGCGCCGGCGCCAGAGTCAAGCGCTGAGATGGAGCACCGCAATCCGCTGCTGAGCGGCGAGAGCCCTCAGAAATTCATCACCTTCGGGGAGATCATGCTGCGCCTGACCCCGCCCAACTATGAGAAGATCCGGGTGGCCACCAGCTTCGAGGCCAGCTACGGCGGAAGCGAAGCCAACATCGCCCTGGCCCTGGCAAACCTGGGCATCGACAGCACCTTCTTCAGCGTGGTGCCCAACAACTCCCTGGGCAAGAGCGCGGTGCGCATGCTCCGCTCCAACGACGTGCACTGCACCCCGGTGATCCTCTCCAGCCCGGAGGAGACCCCCTCCCACCGTCTGGGCACCTATTATCTGGAGACCGGCTACGGTATCCGCCCCAGCAAGGTGACCTACGACCGCAAGCACAGCGCCATTACCGAATACGACTTTTCCCGGGTGGACCTGGATGCGCTGCTGGAGGGCTATGACTGGCTGCATCTGAGCGGCATCACCCCCGCCCTGTCCCAGAGCTGCGCCGACTTTATCCTGGCCTGCATCAAAAAGGCCAGGGAAAAGGGGCTCACCGTGAGCTTTGACGGCAACTTCCGCTCCCTGCTCTGGAGCTGGGACGAGGCCCGGGACTACTGCACCCAGCTGCTGCCCTATGTGGACGTGCTCTTCGGCATCGAGCCCTATCACCTGTGGAAGGACGAAAACGACCACAGCAAGGGCGACTGGAAGGACGGCGTGCCCCTGCAGCCCAGCTATGAGCAGCAGGACGAGATCTTCCAGGCCTTCGTGAGTCGCTGGCCCAATCTCAAGTGCATCGCCCGGCATGTGCGCTATGCCCATTCCGGCAGCGAGAACAGCCTGATGGCCTATATGTGGTATCAGGGCCACACCTTTGAGAGCAAGCTCTTCACCTTCAACATCCTGGACCGGGTGGGCGGCGGCGACGCCTTCGCCAGCGGCCTGATCTATGCCATGATGAACGGCTACAAGCCCATGGAGATGGTGAACTTCGCGGTGGCCAGCAGCGTGATCAAGCACACCATCCACGGCGATGCCAACATCACCGACGACGCCAAGAGCATCCGCGCGCTGATGAACATGGATTTCGATATCAAGCGATAGGAAAGGAAAAGCCCTATGAGAGCATTTATGGACAAGGATTTCCTGCTGGAGACCGAGACGGCAAAGCATCTGTTCCACGACATCGCGGAGCAGCAGCCCCTGGTGGACTACCACTGCCACATCTCTCCCCGGGAGATCTATGAAGACCGCCGCTTCGAGAACCTGGCCCAGGTCTGGCTGGGCGGCCGGAATCCCGACGGCAGCTATTTCGGCGACCACTACAAGTGGCGCGTCATGCGCTCCAACGGCGTGAGCGAGGACTACATCACCGGCGACAAGCCGGATTTCGAGCGCTTCCAGAAGTTCGTGGAGGCCCTGCAGATGGCCATCGGCAACCCCATGGTCCACTGGTGCAACCTGGAGCTGCGGCAGTTCTTCGGCTTCATGAAGCCCCTGACCCCCGCCACCGCCAGGGAAGCCTGGGATTTCTGCAACGACAAGCTGCAGCATGACCCGAACCTGACCGTGCGCGGCATCATCAAGAAGGCCAACGTGGCCATGGTGGGCACCACCGACGACCCGGTGGACTCCCTGGAGTGGCATCAGAAGATCGCGGCGGATCCGGAGATCACCGTGAAGGTCTGCCCCTCCTACCGCCCGGACAAGGCCATCAACATCTCCAAGGAGGGCTTTGCCGACTATATCGCGAAGCTGGCCAAGAGCGTGGGCAAGGAGAAGCTGGAGAGCGCCAGAGACGTGATGGACGCCCTGACGGAGCGCCTGGAGTTCTTCCACTCCCTGGGCTGCCGGGCCAGCGACCACGGCCTGGACTACATCCCCTTCCGTCCCGCCACCCTGGAGCAGGCGGACGCGGCCTTCTGCAAGGCCATGGCCGGGGAGAGCCTCAGCCTGGAGGAGGCGGAGCAGTACCAGACGGCGCTGCTGCTGCACCTGGGCAGAGAGTACCACCGCCTGGGCATCGCCATGCAGCTGCACTACTCCTGCCTGCGCAACATGAACACCCGCATGTTCCGCCGTCTCGGCCCCGACACGGGCTTCGACATGATCGCCCAGAACACCTGCGGCGGCGATATCGCGGCCCTGCTTGCCGCCCTGGACGAGACCGGCGAGTGCCCCAAGACCATCCTTTACTCCCTGAACCCCGCCGACAACGAGCAGCTTGGCACTCTGATCGGCTGCTTCCAGTCCGACGAGGTGCCCGGCAAGATCCAGCACGGCTCCGCCTGGTGGTTCAACGACACCAAGTCCGGCATGGAAGCCCAGATGAAGTCTCTGGCCAACCTGGGGCTGCTGGGGAACTTCGTGGGCATGCTCACCGACTCCCGCTCCTTCCTCTCCTACGCCAGACACGACTACTTCCGCCGCATCTTCTGCAACCTGGTGGGCAACTGGGTGGAGAACGGCGAGTATCCCAACGAGGAAGAGAGCCTGCGCAAGATCGTGGAGGGCGTCTGCTTCAAGAACGCCCAGCGGTATTTTGCCCTCTGATCCATTGCGAAACGCCGTCAACATGGTCAACCGCTTCAAGGACTACTTCGTGAGCCACGGCCAGGTGGTCTATGAAAACCCCAGCCCCGGCAACAAAGCCGGCGGCATCACCACCCTGGAGGACAAGAGCTGCGGCTGCGTGCAGAAGGGCGGCAGCGCCCCGGTGGTGGACGTGCTGGAGTATGCCGAGCCCGTCACCAAAAAGGGCCTCAACCTGCTCTCCGGCCCGGGCAATGACCTGGTCTCCGCCACGGATCTCACCGCGGCGGGCGCCCACATGATCCTCTTCACCACCGGACGGGGGACTCCCTTCGGCGCCCCTGCGCCCACGGTGAAGATCTCCACCAACACGGCGCTCTATGAAAAGAAGGGCAACTGGATCGACTTCAACGCCGGTTCCGTGGCCGAGGGCGAGGATCTGGACGCGGCGGGGGACAGGCTCCTGGACTTCGTGCTGGAGATCGCCTCCGGCAAACCCACCAAGAGCGAAAACCGCGCGGCCCGTGAGATCGCCATCTTCAAGGACGGCGTAACACTTTAAGTAAACGCTGATCAAATCGTCTGCGGCGCCTCCCGGAAAATATGTGCTCTGATTTCGTCACTTATTCTTGCAATACACAATACGACTCGCTTTGCTCGCATGCATAAGTTCGCGTTAGCCAAATCAAAGATTTGGACGCTCACTTAAGTATTCCTGCGAAAAAGTACCATCATAATTTCGGCTTTCGATTTTCAGCTTGAGAAGCAAGCTGAAAATGCACAGCGTGGGCTGTGCTAAGCAAAGCATCGCTTTGCTGAAAGCCGGAATTACACGGATTCTTCGGGGCGCGATGCGCCCTTTTTGTGGACCCGTGGCCCACAAAAAGCAAAAAACAAGATTGTTTTTTGCCGAAGAAGAGTATCAGAACGCATATTATCTCGGGATTCGCTCTTGCCGATTTAATCATCGTTTACTTGAGGAGAAGACTTAGGGCGGGCCGTTCGTGAACGGCCCCTGCGGCATAGACGCGGCGTTCCCCGCAAAGTGCGCCAGCCTCCGTTTCTCCGTAGGGGACGGCGTCCTCGACGTCCCGACGGTATGAGGAAGGGAAAGAGCAACAGGAAGCGAATCCATGGGATCCCTCCATTTACACGCAAAAACATCACACACGAGGAAGACACCTCATATAGAAACGGATGAAAAGGGTAGCGCTGTGAGATCCATTTGGCCTCACAGCGCTACTCTTTTTCTATGATACTTAGGGACTACTTCTGCCGCCGCTTTGGAGGATGCTTATGTCTTTTCCAATCTGGAGAGACCCATGCCGAATCTTTATAAAAGAGGCGTCGAAAACGCCTGGAATAGCGCTCCGGGTGTCTGCCCACCAGTATTCCGAAGAGGCCGGTCAAGGTGAAAAAGGGCATGGCGATCAGCAGGAGAAGAATACACGCAACATACTGCGTGTTGCGGTAGGCGGTGTTACTGTCGTATGCGCTGAGAATGCTTCGGTGATCTGCGGTGGAAATGGCGTGTATCCAATACTCCTGCTTTCCTTCACGCACAGAGAGGATATAGTCTTCACCATTGCACAGCGTGTCCGGATCGGGGGCGTGATCTCTATATCCGGAAAGCCAGGAGATCGAAAACGGCTTGTCGTATCCGGGTGCATAGAGCACCAGGGTTCCACTGTCCTTTTTCGTGCGCTCATAGGAGGAAAAGGCGGTGCGAAGCTCCACGGCATCGGCGGGGAGTTCGTCCTTGGCAGGCCTGAGGCCGGATACGGACAGGATGGACATGAGAATGCCACCAGCAAGTATGAACACATAAACGACCAGATACAGCCACGGGGTATCCAGATTTCCATTCAAGGGATCCTTTTTGGGCTTAAATACAGGGATATACCGTTTATATTGCCTGAAATACGCCTTGTCGGCATATGCAACGAACTTGTCGCCCCCAAAGGACATGCTGTCAAGTCTGATCCTGCGGCGCCCGCAGCGCAGCACCGTGTCGCCGCCTTTGCGGGAGATCCCGGTAATCTCCCCATAGTCATAGGAGCGCTCTATTCCAAACAAGTTTCTTGCATGAAATCCTGATTTATCGTATGTGACTGTCTCGTTGCAGTAGGCCAGCAACATGGCGATACAAGCAAGAACGACCACCTCAAATAAAACCCACACGCCGCTGGACATATCATCCGGTCCAAATAACGTAACAGGAACGCTGAGCATCCCACCGCAGACTGCGCCTGCCCACAGGAGTACAGGACTCAAGGATACGAGGAGGTCATATCGGGTATCTTTTCGCTTTTGGCGAAGAGCCATGCCGCGAACGAACAGCAGGACAAGAAGCACGTCCTGTATGATGGGAACAACAGAAAAAAGAACAAACTTTACTATGTCTGGCACGTCGCTTCCCCCTTCCCCGTCTTTGTATCCATGCATTGGAAAAAAGATTTCGCTTGTATATTACAACACATTATCCTGTTTCGCAACGTGTCCATTCAAATAACGAGCATCGGAGTATGCTCTCAATCCAAAACAAGCAGGAAACAGGCGTGACCGCTGCGGCCACGCCTGTTTCCTGCTTGATGGACTGGTAATCGCCTCTTCAAAACAATTTTTTTCCAGAGAGCTGCCTGAAGACGTGCTGTTTTACGTTTATGGTTTTGTCTCAGCCGGGGATCTTCATGTTGATGTTCTCAAAGTCCGCGCTGGCGCTTTCGGCGAAAACGCCGATATGGGCGCCCTCGGTGGAGTGGGCGATGCGGCAGCTGAGAGCCTTGATACCGTCGATGTAGAACACCACAATCTCATTCTCGCAGACCAGCTTGAGATGGTGGGTGTCGCTCTTCAAGAAGTTGAAGCGGGTGTAGGCGGTGGGGTCGTAGCCCTCCAGGTCCTCGATCTCATAACCCTCGTAGTGGATGTTGCCGCGGTTCATGTCCAGGCACAGGGCGGTCCAGGTCCTGTCCTTCTCGCTGCCGCCGAAGGCAAAGCCCGCACGGCCGGTCTCGCTCAGGGTCACGTCGCATTCCAGGGTCATGGTGGCGGGGCGGGTGCCCATATCCGCCAGGGCGTAGTCGCCTTCCTCAGCGCTGAGGGAAATGTTGTTGTCCTTGATCTCCACATTGCCCTTGATGGGCGCGGCGGGGACGATCTTGTCCATGGTGAAGTATTCGTCAAAGGTCTCGGGGGCCTTCACGCCCAGAGTCCCGTCCTCCTGCTGGAGCAGCTCGTGGACCATGACGCTGCCGGCCCACTGATAGACGCCGGAGTCCCCGCTGAGGCCCGGACGGCCCAGCCAGCCGCAGAGGTAAACATGGCCGTTGAGCTCCGCGGTCTTGGCCGCGTAGAAGATGAAGCCGTTGCCCGACATGGTGCCCTTGCCGTCCAGGATATTGTCTCTCGGAGGAACAAAGGGACCGTCCATGGAATCGCTCACCGCATAGTAGGTGACGCAGTCCCAGCTGTAGGTCAGATACCACTTGTCGCCGATCTGGAACAGGTCGGGGCACTCCAGCATGAACTGGGACATGGGGGCGAAGATGGGGCCGATAAACTCCCAGTTCTTCAGGTCGGTGGAGGTATATTTCGCCACCACGCCGCCCAGGGTGTTCTCCCGGGCCGCGATCAGCAGCCAGTAACACTGGTCCCGTTCCACCCAGAAGACCTCGGGATCCCGGAAGTCGTCCTTGGAATAGCCCTCCGGAGCGTAGAACACCACGTCTTCATCCTTGGTCCAGTTTTCCCGGTCGGTGCTGGTGGCGTGCATGACGCACTCCTTGCCCATGCCGCCGTTGCCGGTGTCGTTATGGCCGGTGTAGAACAGGTGGTAGAGCCCGTCGGCGTCCTGCATCACAGAGCCGGTGCCCAGGGCGGGGTCGGGGTCGGACATCTGGCCGAAGTTCAGCATCTGGCCGTGGTCTTCCCAGCCCACCAGATCATCGGTGGAATACTTGTAGATGGGGTGGTAGCCCTGGCCGTTGTGGTCCGTATCGTAGAGGTAGTAGAGCTCCAGCTCGTTATCCTCGGTGACGAAGGGCATCACGTCGCCCACATAGCCGCCCTCGGGCGCGGGGTACAGGCTGTAGTCCACCGCCTCATAGGGCTCGTCGGGAAGGCCTTCGCCCAGCTCTTCCGCAGCTTCTTCCGCAGGAGCCTGGGCCAGGTTTCCGTCGGTGCCGGGGGCTTCTTCCGCGGGGGCGGCGCCGCTGCCGCAGGCGGAGAGGAGCATGGCCATCAGCAGCAGGAGGGCCAGCCAAAAGTGACGATTCTTCATGGTTCACACACCTTTCTCATTTGATGATCCGGGCTTGCCGGGCGATCAGAACGTATAAATGGTATCGGAAACCAGGTCGATGCGGCCTGCCTTCTCCACCGCCACCTTCTCCAGGATGATGCTGTTCGGGGGAGCGCAGGTGCCCAGGGAGAGCTGGATCACCAGGTCGGTGTCCTGCTTGGCGTAGGTCACATACTCCACATACTGGCCGGAGGGCTTGGCGATCAGGCCGTACATGGCGCCCAGGCCCTTCTCCTCATCGCCGTTGTTGAAGCAGACCTCGAAGGGAGTGGGGATGATGGACTTGACGATCATGCTGACGCGGTACTTTTCACCCTGCTTCAGCTGGGTGCCGGTGTAGACGAAGAGCTTGGTCTTCCAGGGCTCCCGGCCTTCCGCGGGGATCTTGCCGATCTTGACGGTGGCCTTGTCGGGAGTCTTTTCCAGGGTGGACTTGTAGGTCTCGTGGGTCCAGAGGGTGGTGACGACCTTCTTCTCCGGCTTGGACTCGGTCTTGAAGGTGACCTCCTCCAGCTTCACGTTGCTGATGGTGTAGTTGTTGCCCTCGGTGCCGTCGGTCTGGCCCAGGCGGATCTGCAGGGTCAGCTCGCCCTTGGAGGCGCCGGGCATGATGGTGTAGGCCACGGTCTTCTTCTGTCCGCCGGTGAGCCTCTGGTTGAACAGATCGCCGTAGGCGGCCTCGGAGGAGCCGTCGTAGAAGACCTCCATCACACCCTGGTCCTTCTCGGACTTGATATCAAAGCTGACCCGGTAGCCCTTGTTGGCCGCGGGGGTGAAGCCGGTGTTCACAAAGAGCTTCACGTTCCAGGGGTTGCGGCCCGACTCGGGAGCCTGGTGGATGTGGAAGTCGGCGGAGGAGCTGCTCTTGTCCAGGGAGACGATGTAGCCTCCGTCGGCGGCGCAGTTCACGCTGCCGGTGCTGTCATAGCTGAAGGAGGGGAGCACGTCCTCGCCGGGGGCGAAGACGATCTCTTCCACCTTCACGTTGCTGACGGTGACCTCGGTGCCGGCGGGCACGGTGCCGATCTTCAGCAGGATCTCCATGGTGCCGTTCTCCGTGGGAGCGGCGATGTGGGTCACGGTGCCGGAAGAGATGGGCTCGGTGCCGAAGCCGTCCTCGGCGCCGGTGGCGGTGTTCTTGTAGCTGGCGGTGCAGCCGTCTGCGCCGGTGACGTCAAAGCTGATCTGGTAGGTCTTGCCCGCCTCCAGCTCGATGCCGGGCTTGGCATAGAACTTCACGTGCCAGTCGTCGCCGGGCTTGGTGACGGTGGCGGTGGCGCTGCTGCCGTCGCCGGTGAGGCTGGCCTCGGCGCCGGCGTTGGCCTCCAGGTCAAAGGAATTATACTCGATGCTGCCCGGGGTGGTGACGGGGTAGGCAAAGTCCTCCGGGGTCACGTCCACGTTGCCGGGCTTGTATTCGGAGATCTGCACGTTGCGCACGGTGACGGTGGTGCCCGCGGGCAGAGTGCCCAGCTTCAGCAGGATCTCCAGCGTGCCGCTGTCCTCGGGGACGGCGGCGTGAGTCACGGTGCCGGAAGAGATGGTCTCGGTGCCGAAGCCGTTTTCATCGCCGGTGGCGGTGTTCTTGTAGCAGGCGGTGCAGCCGTCCGCGCCGGTGACGTCCATGCTGATCAGGTAGCGCTTGCCGGCCTCCAGGGATACGAAGGGCTTGGCATAGAGCTTCACGTGCCAGTCGTCGCCGGAGCTGAGGATGGTGGCGGTGGCGCTGCTGCCGTCGCCGCCCAGCTTGGCGGAGGCGCTGCCGTTGGACTCCAGATCAAAGGAGCGCTTGGTGACGGATTCGGGAGTGGTGCTGGGATAGGCAAAGCCGGAGAGCTCCACATCGCTGAATTCGTAGGTCACTTCGCCCACCTGGACATTGCTCACGGTGACGGCGGTGCCCTCGGGGACGTTGCCGATCTTCAGCAGCAGCTCCAGCTCACCCTCGCTCTCGGGGGTGATGGTGTGGGTCACGGTCTGGTCGGCGGAGCCGAGCCATTCCACGCCGAAGCCCTCCTCGTTGCCGCTGGCCAGGTCCTTGAAGCAGACCGGGCAGCCCGCGGCGTTGGCGACATGCAGGCTCACCTGGTAGCTCTTGCCCGCCTCCAGCTTGGTGTGGGGCTTGACATAGAACTTCACGTTCCAGTCCGCACCGGGCGTGGTGACGGTAGCGGTGGCGCTGCCGCCCTCGCCGGATAGCGCGGCGTCGGCGCCGGAATTGGTCTCCAGGAAGAAGGAATCAGGATAGGAGATGGCGCCGGGCAGGATGCTGGAGGAAACAGGCTTGCTCTCGGCGATCTTCACGTTGCTGACCTTCACGGCGGTCCCGGCGGGGACGTTGCCGATCTTCAGCAGGATCTCCAGGGTGCCGTCCGCCTGGGCGGTGACGGTGTGGGTCACGGTGCCGTCGGCGATGGTCTCGGTGCCGAAGCCCTCCTCGCCCTCACCGGCGGTGTTCTTGTAGCAGACGGTGCAGCCGGCGGCGCCGGTCACGTCAAAGCTTATCTGGTAGGTCTTGCCGGCCTTCAGCTCATAGCCGGGCTTGGCATAGAACTTCACGTGCCAGTCGTCGCCGGGCTTGGTGACGGTGGCGGTGGCGCTGCTTCCGTCGCCGGTGAGCTCGCCCTGGGTGCCCTCATTGGTCTCCAGGTCAAAGGAGTTCTTGGTGGTGCTGGCGGGGGTGACGCTGGGATAGCCGAAGCCCGACAGGTCCACGGGGATAAAGCCGGTGTCGGCCTTTTCGATCTTCACGTCGCTGACGGTGACGGCGGTGCCCTCGGGGACGTTGCCGATCTTCAGCAGGATCTCCAGGATGCCGCCCTCCTCCGGGGTGACGGTGTGGGTCACGGTGCCGTCGGCGATGGTCTCGGTGCCGAAGCCGTCCTCGGCGCCGGTGGCGGTGTTCTTGTAGCAGGCGGTGCAGCCGGCGGCGCCGGTCACGTTCATGCTGATGGTGTAGGTCTGGCCGGCCTCCAGCTCGTACTTGGGCTGGGCGTAGAGCTTCACGTGCCAGTCGTCGCCGGGCTTGGTGACGGTGGCGGTGGCGCTGCTTCCGTCGCCGGTGAGCTCAGCGTCGGCGCCGGAGTTTGTCTCCAGGAAGAAGGAGTTGGGCTCGGTCTTGCCCTCTTCTCCGATGGGATAGGCAAAGTCGGGAAGCGGGATCTCCTTGGCCTCGCCCTCGGTGAGCTTGGTGATGCTGATGTTGGAGAGGGTCACGTTGTTGCCGGCGGTAGTGTCGGTCTCGCCCAGCTGCAGGCGCAGGGTCAGCGGACCGTGGCTCTCGTCGGGGGTGACGGTGTATTCCACGTGGTCCGTGCCGCCGGCGGTGAGGCTGCGGCCGTAGAGCGCGCCGTAGGCGTTCTCATAGTCGCCGTCAAAGCAGGCCTCGTACTTGGCCTGGTCCGCGGTGGCGCTGACGTCGAATTTGATCTGGTAGGTGGCGCCGGGATCCAGGGTCACGCCGGTGGCGGCAAAGAGCTTGGCCTTCCAGACGCCTCTGCCCTCGGCGGGAGCCTGCAGGATCTTCAGGGTCGCGCTGGTGGCGCTCTCCTCCAGCTCCACCACATAGTCGCCGTCATGGCCCTCATAGACCGTGTCGGTCCCCTCGTAGGAGAAGGAGGCGGGCAGGGGCAGCTTCTTGTAGGCGGTGGGGACCAGGGACTTGAGGATCTTGCCGGTGGGGATCTCCTTGTCCAGGGCGAAGTCCTTGGGGAGCATGTTCTTGTAGTGGTCGATGATCTTGTCCACGAAGAGGTTTTCCACCTTCACCGTGGAGCCCTCGGGCACCATGCCCAGGGAGAACTGCAGCACCAGCTCGTCCCCGTCGCCGCCGCCGATGATCACGGCCTCCACGGTCTTGGTCTCCTTGCCGGTCAGGTTCTGGCCGTACAGGGCGCCGTAGCCCTTTTCCACCTCGTCGTTGTTGAAGAGGAGCTCAAAGGGCATGTCCTCGTCGCAGGTCACGTCCGCGGTGATGCGGTAGCGCACCCCCGCCTCGGGGATCAGACCGGTGTTGATGTAGAGCCTGGACTTCCACACGCCCGCATCCCAGGCGGTGGCAAGGTATTCGATGCTGACCTTGTCGGGGCTTCTGGTGAACACCGGGGCATAGCCCTGGTCGTGCCGCTCGTAGACCAGCAGTTCCTTCTCGAAGTTCACGGGCGTCTCCAGGGCGTTCTCATAGTCCACCTCGTCGGCGAACTCCTCCACCTCGATCTCGGTAAAGTCGATGGTGAAGGGAGGCAGCATGCCCAGCTGCAGATCCAGATAGCTGGTGCCGCTGGAGGCGATCATCATGCCGGTGACGCTGTTCTCGCCCTGCTTGATGTCAAACTCCTGGAAGTCGCCGAACTTGATCTTGCCGGCCACGTCGGAGTTGAAGCGGTAGGTCACCCGGTAGTCCCGGCCGGAAACGGTGGGGTAGTTGCACTCCAGCTTCACGTGCCAGGCTTCCCCGTCGGTCTCCGTGGCGGTGAAGCGGTAGACGCCGTCTACCTGCTCGCCCTTGCCGGCAACCGCGCTGCCTTCAAACTTGGCGTTGAACATGGTGGTTTTCAGCTGGGTGGGGGTCAGTTCCCCGCTGCGGGCGACCCGGGCCGGGGCCGCGGGCGCCTCCGCCGCCGCGGTGCCCGGCTGCAGAGCCGACACGCCCAGCAGCATGGACACCAGAAGCAGCACGGCAAGGATCGTTCTTGTTGCTTTCATGGACAAATCCTCCTCATTGCATCCGGATTCGTGTGCATTTGCGAAAAGGCAGATTACAAAATGTAAACATCCGTACAGAATAAGTATACTGTGCAATTAACATAATGTCAATCTTTTTCCCTGACTTACTTTACATTTGCACGGTTTTACCGAAAAGCGGGCCGGTCGTTTGCACAGAATAGACAAGAACAGACCTGCATATTTTTACAAATTGTAAACCTTGCTTTTCCGCAGCCGCCATGCTATGATATACTATAATAAAAGAAAGCCCGGGGAGGAGAGAAGATGGCACGCAAAAGGATCACCATGCAGGATATTGCCCAGGCCTGCGGCCTGTCCCGCAACACCGTTTCCAAGGTCTTCAACGACCGGGGCGCCGTCCCGGAGGAGACCAGAAGGCTGGTGCTGGACAAGGCCCGGCAGCTGGGCTACACCCAGCTGCCCGCGGAGTCGGGCCAGGGCAGGAGCATCGCCCTGCTGACCCAGCACAAGCTGCTGAGTCACAATTTCGGCGCTTTTTTCATCACCAGCTTTACCGATCAGATCTCCCGGGCGGGCTACACCCTGAAAATATACGAGATCTCTCTCCCGGAGATCCGGGAAAAGCGCCTGCCGCCCCACCTGGACCTGGAGGAGACGGCGGGGATCCTGGGCATCGAGCTCTTTGACCGGCCCTATCTGGAGAGCGTCTGCGCCATGGGCAAGCCCACCGTCTTTGTGGACGGCTACCCTCACGCTGCCGAGAGCCCCATCAACTGCGACTTTGTGTCCATGGAAAATCTGGCCAGTGAAACGGCACTCGTGGGGAGAATGATCCGATCCGGCGCAAAGAAAATAGGGTTTGTGGGGGACAAAAACCATTGCAACAGCTTTTATGAGCGCTGGGTGGGCTGCTGCAGCGCCCTGCGGGAGGCGGGGCTCCCCGTCCGGGAGGACCTGAGCATCCTGGCGGAGGACGGGGAATACTACGGGGATCCCGCCTGGCTGCTGCGGCAGCTGGAGGCTCTGCCGGAGATCCCGGACGGCTTTGCCTGCGCCAACGACTATCTGGCCCTGCACCTGATGACGGCGCTGAAAAAGCTGGGCCTCTCGATCCCCGGGGATGTGATGGTGGCGGGCTTTGACGGGTCGATGGAGGCCTCGGTGGTGACGCCGGCCCTCGCCACCGCCCGCATCCCCAGCGCCGAGATCGGGAGACTTGCCGCCTCGGTCCTGGCACAGCGGATCCGGCAGCCGGACTTCCCCTACCACTGGACCTATGTGAAGACCACCCCCATCTGGGGAGAGAGCATCGAAAGTGAAAAGTGAAGAGTGAGTAGGGGAGAAGAGGGAAAAGAGAACGGACGGTTGAAATCCCATTAACCCTGCGGTATAATAGGCTTATGAAACGAGAGCACAGGAGGAGCAGACCATGATGATCTCAACCAGGGGGCGTTACGCCCTGCGGATCCTGGTGGACCTGGCCGAGCAGCAGACGGAGGAGAAGGTGACCTTACGGGAGCTGGCGGAGCGGCAGGGCATCAGCGAAAAATACCTGGAGAGCATCGTGAAGGAGCTGGTGAACGCCGGGATCCTGGAGGGCCTCCGGGGCAAGGGCGGCGGCTACCGCCTGGTGCCCGCGCCGGAGGAGATCCGCGTACTGGAGCTGCTGGAGCGTATGGAGGGGACCCTGGCTCCGGTGGCCTGCCTGGAGGCGGAGGCCAAGCCCTGCGCCCGGGCGGAAAGCTGCAGGACCCTGCCCCTCTGGCAGGGCCTGGACGAGACGGTGCGGGCCTATCTGGGCCAGTTCACGCTCCGCAGTCTGATGCGGGAATAGGCGGACGTACTGCTGGAAGACGGCCCCGATGTCCTGCGGGGCCGCTTCCTTTGCGGAATAAACCTATTAAAACAGCGGGAAAATATGATTATATAGCACAGGGAGGATGCATCATGACAGAGAAAACGGGAAAGATCCTGGCGGTCTGCGTCAGTGAAAAGAAGGGACAGCAAAAGCATCCGGTGGAGGAGATCCGCCTGCAGCCAAACCATGGCATCCCGGGGGACGCCCACGCCGGGACTTGGCACCGGCAGCTGAGTCTGCTGGGCCGGGAGAGCGTGCGGCGCATGGAGGAGCGGATCGGCTTTCCCCTGGCCCCGGGGGCCTTTGCGGAGAACATCCTCTGTGAGGGGCTTGACCTGGTGCGGCTGCCCGTGGGGACCCGGCTTCGGGTGGGCACGGCCCTCTGTGAGGTCACCCAGATCGGCAAGGAGTGCCACGCGGACTGCGCCATCCGGCAGCAGGCGGGGGACTGCGTCATGCCCCGGGAGGGGATCTTCGCCCGGGTCCTGGAGGAGGGCGAGGCCCGCCCCGGCGACTGGACTGATGCGGGCCCTCATCGCCATGAGCGGCGGGGTGGACAGCTCCGCAGCCGCCCTGCTGATGCAGCGCTCGGGCTATGCCTGCGAGGGCGTCACCATGCGGCTCTACCGCAGCGGGGATCTGGGCCTGGCCTGCCACAAGAGCTGCTGCGCGGACCGGGACGCGGAGGACGCGGCCTATGTGTGCTTTCAACTGGACATCCCCCATGAGACGCTGGATCTCTCCGGCCTCTTTCGCGCCACGGTGATCCGGCGCTTTGCCGATACCTACGAGAGCGGTGAGACCCCTAACCCCTGCATCGACTGCAACCGCTTTCTGAAATTCGAGACCCTGCTGGACCTGGCCCTGGAGCGGGGTTTTGACTGTCTTGTCACCGGCCACTATGCCCGCATCACCCGGGACCCGGAGCGCGGGCGCTATGAGCTGCGCAAGGCGCTGGATGAGAGCAAGGACCAGAGCTATGTGCTCTACACCCTGAGTCAGCGGCAACTTGCCCATCTGCGCTTTCCCCTGGGAGAGCTTTCCAAGACGGAGGTGCGGCGTTTGGCGGAGGAGAGCGGCCTCATCACTGCCGAGAAGGGGGAGAGCCAGGATATCTGCTTTGTGCCGGACGGAGATTATGCCGCTTTTCTGGAGCGCTGGACCGGCAAGGCCTGGCCGCCCGGGGACATCCTGGACCAAAGCGGCGCGGTGCTGGGGCGGCATCGGGGCGCCATCCGATATACCCCCGGCCAGCGACGGGGCCTGGGGCTGCCCACCGGGGAGCGGGTCTATGTGCTGGATAAGGATATGGCCCGCAACACCGTCACCGTGGGGCCGGAGAGCGCCCTCTACAGCCCGGGGCTTCTGGCGGGGGATTTCCACTGGCTCTCCGTTCCGGAGCCGGCGGTGCCCATCCGGGTAACCGCCCGCACCCGCTACCGGCAGAAGGAGTTTCCCGCCCTGGCCCGGCCCCTTCCCGGGAGAAAGCTGGAGCTGCTCTTTGACGCGCCCCAGCGGGCGGTGAGTCCCGGGCAGGCGGTGGTGCTCTATCAGGGGGACCTGGTCCTTGGCGGCGGCCGGATCCTCCGCGCGCTCTAAGGCAGCGGCAGAGAGCATGCCATCTCATCCGTCATCCGCCTTGCGTGAGACGCCGGATGTCACCTTTCCCTCAAGGGGAAGGCATAGGGCGGCAGGCGATCATGCGTAGGGGACGGCCTCCGGACGTCCCGGCACGGGGACGCGGATTAAAAGATACCTTGGGCGAATGCGTACCATGCCCGGTGCGGATTCGCCCATTTTTTGTGTCTTCCGTATTCTGCCGGGGATGAAAGCGGTCCTTTTTTCTCCCCCGTTGGCGGAGCGGGCACGGAGCGATCTGGGGATCGCTCCCTGCGCAGCAGACGGCTTCGTTCCAGCGCCGCGGCGTCCCCGTTTCTTGTCCGCCCAACAGAAAAATGATAGAATTTTCAAAACCGGTGAGATATCTCCCCTCCAAATCCCTACTTATAGGGTGAGGCGGAAAGGAAGTGACGCATTTGGAAGATAGCGAAATCATATCCCTGTTCTATGAGCGCTCGGAACAGGCCATTGCGGAACTGGAACGGAAATACGGCGCTGCCGTAAGGAAAACTGCGTCCAATATCCTCAGTAGCAAGCAAGACGTGGAAGAATGTGCAAACGATACATATTTGGGCGTTTGGAACTCGATTCCGCCTCAGAATCCAAACTCCTTGATAGCTTACGTCTGTAAGATCGCCCGCAACCTTGCGACCTGGAAATACCACAGCAATACGGCGAGCAAGCGCAATGGGCAGTATGATCTGGTGCTGGACGAACTGGAAGAGTGTATACCCTCCACGGTCAACGTGGAAACGGATTACGAGGAAAAAGAGATTTCTGCCGCGATCGTACGTTTCCTGGATACGCTCGGTTATGAGGATCGCTTTTGCTTTCTCCGCCGGTATTGGTATGCGGACTCTGTTTCGGATATTGCCGCCATGACGCATAGCAACAGCCATCGTATTTCTGTTCGTCTTTTCCGTACTCGTGAAAGACTACACCGTTATTTGAAAGAGGAGGGTTTGCTCGAATGAGACGGGAACAGCTATCGCGTGTTTTCTGCGACCTTGATGAACGGCAGATCGCCGAGGCCTATCAATTCGATCCCGAACTATGCGGGCGCTCCCCGGAAAGGATCGTACCCATGGGCAAGAAAAGGATTATTTCCTTTGCTTTAGCTGCAGCGCTGATTATTACGCTTGGTGTCGCTGCGTATGCAGCGGGAAATGTGATCTTCGGTTGGGGAAACAACATGGAAATCCGTGCCACAAAAACTGATCGGGGAATAGAAACCAATATACTTGTTCATACGGACAGTTTGACAGAGCCGGTTTGCCTTGAAGATGACCGCATGTTTTTTATTGTCAACGATGAGCATATCGATATTACGGATCAGATTTCGGAGACAAAAGCATTTATCTATCAGTTCATCGATTCAGAAGGAGTAATCCACTACTGGATCGTGGGGAAAAACGGCCCAGAGCTTTGGCATTATGGCTACGCAGAGTATGTCCAGCCGCCGGAAGGTGATTGGATGGGCGGTTATGTAGCCAGGACAAACAATAATGAAGCACCATGGCTGGATAACGCCAGAGAAGAGATCGGATTTCCTATAGAGCGTTGAGGCTCATTTGGTAGACTTCAGAAGCAATACTCAGATGTAGCAAGCTCAAAACACCTTAGCCCGTCGTTTCCTTTCGGAGCGGCGGGCTTTTCCTTGAAAGGTATCTCGCTGTGAGATACCTTTTTGTGGTATAGTGACCGCAATGTTATTCTGTTTTTCCTTTTTCCTGTTAATGATCTGGCCTTGTTTCCGTAGCACATAAGTGAAGGCGAAAAGAGGTGACAGCCTAATACTTCATGATCGGCAGTATTGACATATAGGTCTATAAATGATAGACTTTTTTCGAGGTCGACAAAAGATAGACCTCAAAAGGAGACGCTTGTATGAAAGATAAAAAACTCGGTGCGGTGGAAGCCCGCTTTGCCGATCTGATCTGGGACAACGCCCCGATTAATTCAACGGCGCTGGTGCGGCTGTGCGCGAAGGAGCTGGATTGGAAGAAATCCACAACCTATACAGTGCTGAAAAAGCTCTGCGAGCGTGGCATATTTCAGAACATAGACGGGACGGTGACCGCCCTTGTCACACGGGAGGAATTTGCCGCCGCACAGAGCGAGCGTTTTGTCGAAGAGACCTTCGCGGGTTCGCTCCCGGCTTTTCTGGCCGCTTTTGCTTCCCGCAAGCCTCTGTCTGAGGGCGAGATTGATGAGATTCAGAAAATGATTAACGCTTACCGGGAGGGAAAGTGAAATGAACGCACTGTTCTTGAAGCTGCTGAACATGAGCGCGGCGGGGAGTGTGCTGATCTTCGCCGTAATCGTGCTGCGTGCTCTGCTCAAGCGTGCGCCCCGATGGATTATCTGCGTTATGTGGGCAGTGGTCGCCGTCCGTCTTGTATGCCCGGTCATCATTGTGTCTCCGCTGTCTGTGTTCCAGGCAACGCCATCTATTGTAAGCGAAAGCGGCGAGGTCGAGGTGTTCCGTCCCGCCGGAGGCAGCGAAAAGCCTCTACTGGCGGTAGACACCGTACAGATCGAAAGGCCGCGGGCCAATGCTGAGACGATTACAGAGATCCCCGGTACCTCCCTTGCCGTTACCCAGCGTAGCCGTGATACTTACTTGCCGCCTCTTGTGCAGGGTTACCTGCTTGGTCTGGCAGTTATGCTCTTATATGCAAAGATCAGCACCTTGTTACTGCGGAAAAAGGTATCTGTCTCTCTGCGGCAGAGAGGAAATATCCGTGTGTGTGACGAGGTGGCAAGCCCCTTTATTCTCGGCATATTCCGGCCTGTGATTTATCTTCCTTCTTCTTTGAGCGAGGAGGAAAAGCACTTCGTTCTCGCCCACGAGCGCGCCCATATCCACAGGCTTGACCATATCTGGAAGCCGCTGGGCTTTCTGATCCTCTGCTTGCATTGGTTCAATCCCCTGTGCTGGCTTGCTTATGTCCTGCTGTGTCGGGATATTGAGCTCGCCTGCGACGAAAAGGTCATACACGAGCTGGGACACACCGAGCGCGCCGCCTATTCCCAGACGCTCCTGAATTGCAGCGCCCATCGCATCCTGGCTGCCTGCCCCGTGGCTTTTGGTGAAACCGACGTGAAAACCCGCGTCAAAGCGGTGCTGAACTATAAGAAGCCTGCGTTTTGGGTCATTCTTGCCGCTGTGCTGGCCTGTATCGTTCTGATCGTATGTTTTGCGACGAATCCGATTCAGGAGCAGGATCTTTCCTTCCTCAACTATAAAAACGCGATCACACTGATCGGACAGAACGACACCGCGCCCTACGCCAACCTGTACCCGGCGGATTCTGACGGGGTTCAGCCCGGCATTGTGGAAGCCAAAGCACTGGCACAGTTTTTGGAGAGCGCGAAGTGGACGAAGCGGCGCGCGCCGTCGTCTTCTCCCGAACCGCGCGCTTATCTTGAGTTTATGATCGAGGACGATTACCGGATCATTGTTTATCAATCCGAGCGCCTCGCCGCCGTCCGCTTCGGCAACGAAATACAGTATTATCGCACCCGCGCCGGAGATTATGAGGCGGCGCTGGCGACCTTTATCCCCGCGCCATCCACGGAGCCGGATCGCCCGCTGGAACAATCGGTACTTCCCACGCCGGAACCGCCGGAGGGACCGATCCTGCCCGAAAATGCTTCCGAGCTTATCCCCGCCGACCCTCTGGCCTTCCTTCTCGGCTTTGCCGACGGGGAGATCGTGTCGCTGTACGATGAAACGAGCCGCAGCTATGAGAACACAGGCAGGAGCTTTGCCGAGATCGTCTCTGCGGAGAGCTGGACGGCAGAGATCGTCCCGGGCTTCCCGGCGAGCATTGCGGAGCGTTTGATTATCATGACATCCGGCGATTGGAGACTTCGCATAGAAGACGATGGCGAAGATTGCCTGTATATGGCCTGCCCGAATAACACCGGCGCGAACGACCCGGTGATCTATCTGGACTGCGGCAAAAACCTGATGGATGAACTGATGGCCTGGGCGCAAGCAAGGCAGTCTCAACAGGGGGAGAGCGAAGCGCAGACAAAGCAAGCGGAAGAGGACAGCTTCATGAGCCTTGATGGCACCGTAGAGTACTTTATCCCCAGCGACAGCTCTTTTGTCGTGACCAATTTGCCTGTTGTGGAAGTCGCTCCCCATGAGATCACGGCGGAGGAAGCGGCGCGATTGGCAAACGCTCTTTTCCCCGGTGCGGCGTATTCCGGCTATGTTTTTGATGCGCCCCGTACAAAGGCAGACCTTCAGTCAAGCATGGAACGATGGAGAGGCTATCTGACCGACGGCACCCTCAGTGATCTGTTCTGCGGTGATGAAAGTATTATGGCGGACATGGAGAAGGTCATCGGCCGCTGGGAGGAGGCTTTTGCGGAAAAGCTGGCCGCGGCGCCGGAAACAGAAACGCGGATACCGGCGCAATGGGTCTTTCGCCCGGACAGCGACGCATGGGCTGGAGGCAACCCGGGGACGGAATCGATCCGAGCCCTTGTGGACTGCGGCGGAGTGGAATACAGCTTTTGCGCGGCCAATAGGACGCAGGGCGATTATTCGTTGCATATGATATATGGCTCGCTCGAGAATAAAAGCAGCCCGAACAACATCGAGACGCTTCTGCAGCAATATGAATTATGTCGTTCCCCCCGCCCCACGGAAGCACAGCTAACGGTCATCTTGGAGAAGGCGCAAAGCGCTTTGACTGCATTGAATGTGGGGGAATGGGAAATCGATCTCTGCCTTGTTGAGAGACTTCCGCGGGGGCTGGAAGAAGCGTATATTGTCACCGTAAAGGCGGTTCCTGTGTTTCAGGGCAACGCGGCTGTACGGTTCGCGCAGCTTGAAAACATGAGAAGCACTACGGAAGGGGCGCAGCACTACTACTATTCCGACGCTTCCTTTTCCTTTGCTCCGGATGGGACTCTGCTTGACTTTTCCGTTTATTCGCTGGTAGATGTCGTCGATGTGAGAAACAGCGGGGTAACCCTTGGCGGTGGCGAGCTGTTGAAAGTGGCAAAGGATCGCCTTGCGGAACGCGGACTTGCGTTTTACAACGGCTATTATCCCACGGATCTTGCCGTTTCCGCAAAAGTCTATATTGACCGGATGACCTATGGCCTTGTGCGGATCGAGATTGAAAATGGAATCACCTACCGATATCTACCGGCGCTTTGCATTGACGGGCATGTTGAACTGTACGACGAGTATGGAAAGATATTTTATGAAAGCACAACAGACGGATTAACTCGTATGCTGGTGCTCAATGCAGTTGACGGAACCGACATTGTGTTTTCTTCGTATAACAGTTTTACGCATATACCGTAAGGGGTATTTGCGATGGCTTTTGGGAAGAACTCCCAGATGCCGAACCAGCCACAAGAACCATAGCCCGCCGCTCCTTTGTGGGTGGCGGGCTTTTCCTTGAAACTAGTCTCACCGTGAGACACATTATTGCACCTATAACGACCTTGGAACGCTTGGCTCTGTTCTTGCCCCTGTGTGATATATTTTTATTGTTTTATGTAGAAATCCTTTCCGGATCCGTAGAGTATAGGTGAGGCGGAAAGAGGTGACGGAACATGACAGACGCTCAGATCATCGACCTGTTCTTTGAACGTTCGGAGCAGGCCATCGAGGAGCTTGCCAAAAAACACGGCGGAGCAGTGAGCCGGATCGCATACAATATCCTGGGAAACAGGCAGGACGCGGAAGAGTGTGTCAACGATACCTGGCTGGGGACCTGGAATGCGATCCCGCCCGAGAGACCCGCGCCGCTCAGAACCTTCGTCTGCAGGATCGCGCGCAATCTTGCAGCGAAACGCTACCATGCCAACACAGCGGAGAAGCGGAACAGCCAATACGACCTGGCCCTGGAGGAGCTTGCCGAATGTATCCCCGACAGAGATAACGTGGAAGATACTTACGGGGCAAAAGAGCTGGCGGCGGCCATCAGCCGCTTCCTGGATACCCTGGAGTATTCAGACAAGTTTGTGTTCATGCGCCGCTATTGGTATGCCGATTCTCTGACGGACATCGCGGAGATGTCCGGGCTGCGCTATAAAACGGTGTCCGTCCGTCTTAGCCGCATCAAAGGAAGACTCAAACAATACTTGATGAAGGAGGGATTGCTTGTATGAAGCGGGAAACGATCTCCCAGGCGCTGGATCTGCTGGAGGAGCGGCATGTCAGCGCCACGGCATCCTTTGACCCCGGGGCCATACAAGAACCCCCGGAAAGGATC
>ONCI01000048.1 GCA_900316255.1 uncultured Eubacteriales bacterium
GTGCCCCTCTGCCCCGCCCTGCTGGACCTGGGCATCCAAAGGCTCAACGGCTCGGTGGTGCTGGACGGCGAAGGGCTGCTGCGGCAGATCGTGCGGGAGCGCAGCTCCGTGAGCGCCTTCAGCCGCTACTTCACTCTGGGGGAATAAGATGGAAAAGCTGAACCTCATCCTCAGTCTGCTGCTGTTGGGGCTGATCGTCTGGTTTCTCATCGGCACGGCCCGGCGGAAAAAGGGCTTTTCCCGCCTGCTGCGGCCGGGGAAGGACGAGCCGCTCTCTCCGGACCGGGTGCTGGTCTACTGGGGGCTGATCCTGCTGTTCACCCTGCTGCGGCTCTATCGCTTCGGCAGCATTCCCGGCGGCTTCAACCAGGACGGCGCCATGGCCGCGGTGGACGCCCTGGCCCTGGCCCATCACGGCACGGACCGCTTCGGGACCTTTCTCCCGGCCCACTTCACCGCCTGGGGCTATGGGCAGATGAGCGTACTGCTGAGCTACTGCATGGTTCCCTTCTTCCGGCTCTTCGGCATGAACGCCGTGACGGCACGGCTTCCCCTGCTGCTCTGGAGCTTTGCGGGCATGGCCGGGGCCTACGGCTTTCTGCGTCGGCTCCTGGGCCGGCGGGCGGCGCTGCTTGGGCTGCTTTTCCTCTGCGTTTGCCCCTGGCACTTCATGCAGAGCCGCTGGGCCCTGGACTGCAACCTTTTCCCCCACGTCTTTCTCGTGGGCCTGGCCCTGCTGTACTGCGGCGCGGAAAGGCCCGCCGCCCTCTACGGCTCCATGGTCTTTTTCGCACTCTGCATGTACAGCTACGGCGTGGCCTTTCTCTCGGTGCCGCTGTTTTTGCTGCTGGCCTGCCTTCTGCTGCTGCGGAAGAAGCAGATCCGGTTCCGGCAGGCACTGCTCTGCGCGCTGATTTATTTCGGCCTCTCCTTCCCCATCTACGGCACCATGCTCATCAACGCCATGGGCTGGGAGACGGTGAAGCTGCCCTTTGTCACCATGCCCTATTTCCCCAACAGCGTCCGGGCCAACGACATGATCTTCTATTCCGCCGAACCGCTCAAACAGCTTGCGGTGAACGCGAAAGCCCTCTGGAACGTGGGCTTTCTCCAGGGGCCTGACCTGCCCTGGAACGCCATCGACGGCTTCGGCACCATCTACCGCTGCTCCTGGCCCCTGCTGGGCTTCGGGCTGATCCTCTGCCTCATCCGGGCCTTTCGGGACGCCGATCCCCGGCGTCGTCTGGGCTGCGCCCTGCTGCTGCTCTTCTGGCTCTGCGGCCTCTTCACCGGGCTCTGCGTGAACAGCGTGAACGTGAACCGGCTGAACATCCTCTTCTATGCCCACGTGCTGTTTGTAGTCATCGCCATGGAGGAGCTGCTGCGCTTCCATCGCGCTGAGGCTCTGCCCCTGCTGGTCTGTTATCTGCTCTGCGCGGGCCTCTTCCTGCACAGCTACTTCGGCCCCTGGTCGGAGCGGATCCGCGAGCTCTTCTATGAGGACTTCCTCACCGCGGTGGAGAGCGCCGGGGAGCGGGACTTTGAAAGGCTCGTGATCACCCCGGACACCCAGTTTACCGGCAGCCGCCAGGTCAGCGAGATCCTGACCCTCTTCGCCCTGGACGTGGACGCGGAATACTACCGGGGGGAAACCGACGATCCTCTCCCCTATCGGGAGCGCTTTTCCTACCGCAATTCCCCGCGCGGGGAAGCTGCTGGGTGCTGAAAACGGCTTCCCTCCCCCCGGCACTGCCGGAGGGCTGGTCAGCGGAGCGTTTTGGAGACTATTCGATCCTATACTACACAGGAGGCTGAGCATGGAGATCTTTTGCGAACGCACCACCGTTCCCCCGGAGGGACTCTGCACCGGCGATCTGTTCCGTCTGATGCAGAAAGTCTCCGGCGACCACTGCCGCGAGATCGGCTACGGTGAACCCGTCATGGAGGAAAAGGGCCTGATGTGGGTCATCACCCGCCACGGGGTAAATGTCCTTCGCTGGCCGGAGCCGGGAGAAGCGCTGCTGGCCAGGACCTGGCCCGGCACCACCCGTCACGGCATGTGTCCCCGCTACTACCGCATTGAGAGCGAAAGCGGCGAGCTTTTCATCACCGGCTGCGCCATCTGGTCTGTGGTGGGGCGGGAAAGCCGGAAGATGGTGGTCCCAGAGGCCTACGGCATTGCCATCGAAGCTCTTGTCACCGGATCGGAGAGCCGCCGCCCCGGCGCGCCTCTGCGCCGGGAGGGCAGGTCGCAGGCGGAATACACCGTCTCCGAAGAAGTGCTGGACGAAAACCGCCACATGAACAACACCCGCTACTATGACCTGGCGGAGGAGCTTCTGGGCACCCGGGGCAAGCCCCTGCGGGAGGCCCTGGTGGAATACAGCGCCGAGGCCCGGGAGGGCGACACCCTGCTTCTGGAGTGGAGTGAGGAGGACGGTCTCTTCGTCATCAGCGGCAGCAACAGGGGAAGCCCCGCCTTTCGCATGAATCTGCGCTATGCATAAGAAAACGCTGCCGCAGGATGCTCTGATCCTGCGGCAGCGTTCTCCGCTTTTCGGAGGATTCTTGTCGTATTCGCACATTGACAGTCTCCCCCCGGCTCATTATAATAAAGAATAATAAAGAAAAAATGTTTGACGAGATCAGACCTTCTCGATCTGGAGGTGCAAGATGCATCATCAGGACGCCATGCGCATGACGGAGGGCTCCATCCCGGGGCAGATCCTTCGATTTGCGGCTCCGCTTTTTCTGGGAAACCTGTTTCAGCAGCTCTATAACACGGCGGACGCCCTGATCGTGGGCAACATGCTGGGAAACGACGCCCTGGCCGCGGTGAGCGCCACGGGCACCCTGGTTTTTCTGGTCATCAGCCTGTTCGTGGGCATTGCGGCGGGCTCCAGCGTGCTCATCTCCCGCTACTTCGGTGCCCAGGACTATGACAAGCTGGAAAAGGCCATTCACACCAACGTGGCCTTCAGCCTGGCGGCGGGCGTGCTCATGACCGTTTTCGGCGTGCTCTTCACCCCCTGGATGCTCAAAGCCATGGGCACTCCCGAGGATGTGATGGACCTCTCCGCCACCTATATCCGCACCTTCTTTGCCGGAAGCATCGGTCTTGTGCTCTATAACGGCCTGCGCGGCGTGATGCAGGCGGTGGGCGACGGGAAGAACCCCCTCAAGTATCTGATCTTCTGCTCGGTGCTGAACGTGGTGCTGGACATCGCCTTCATCGGCCTGTTCCACACCGGCGTGGGCGGTGCCGCCCTTGCCACCATCATCTCCCAGTTTCTCAGCGGTCTGCTCTGCCTGCGCAGGCTTCTGATGACCGATGCGGAATACCGGGTGGAACTCAAAAAGATCCGCTTCCACTGGCCCACTCTGAAGCTCATCGTCCGCTACGGTCTGCCCTCCGGCATCCAGAACTCGGTGATCGCCATCGCCAACGTGGTGGTCCAGGCCAACATCAACGAATTCGGCACCATGGCCGTGGCCGGCTGCGGCGCCTATTCCAAGGTGGAAGGCTTTGCCTTCCTGCCCATCACCAGCTTCACCATCTCCCTCACCACCTTCGTGGGCCAGAACCTGGGCGCGAAGGAGTACGACCGGGCCAGGAAGGGCGCCCGCTTCGGTCTCTGGTGCGCCATCCTCTCGGCGGAGCTCATCGGAGTGCTGCTCTATATCACCGCACCCGCGGTCATCGGCGCCTTTACGAGGGAGCCGGAGGCCATCTCCTTCGGCGTGGACAAGGGCAGGATCTGCTCGGTGTTCTTCTGCCTCCTGGCGGCCAGCCACGGTCTGGCCGCGGTGCTCCGCGGCGCCGGCAAGGCGGTGATCCCCATGATCTCCATGCTGGCCTTTTGGTGCGTGATCCGGGTGACCTTTCTGCACTTCATGGTACCCATCTACCACAGCATCGCCACGGTCAACTGGGTCTATCCCCTGACCTGGGCCCTGAGTACGGTTTTCCTCGGTCTCTATTACTGGCGGGCCGACTGGATCCATACCTTTGAAAGACAAAACGCCTGAAGCCGGGACTCTGCTCCCTGCCTGAAAGAAGGAGGATAAGCTATGCCTATCGTCGTCGTCGGCAACGTATTTGTGGACATCAAGGGCTTTCCCGACAACAAATATATCCCCGCCGGGCGCAACGCCGGCTCTGTGGAGATCGTCCACGGCGGCGTGGGCCGCAACGTGGTGGAGGATATCGCCAATGTGGAGCTGCGCCCCCGCTTTGTGAGCATGGTGGACGACACCGCCGAAGGGGCGGAGGTGATCCGCAAGCTCAAAAACCACAAGGTGGACACCCGCTTTGTGGCCTCCGTGCCAGACGGCATGGGCATGTGGCTGGCGGTGTTCGACACCACCGGCGACATCATCAGCTCCATCTCCAAGCGGCCCAAGATGGACGCCATGCTGGAGCTGCTGGAGCAGCACGGAGACGAGATCTTCGCCGACGCGGACAGCATCATCGTGGAGATCGACATGGACAAGGAGATCATCAAAAAGGTCCTCTCCTTCGCCCAGAAGTATGAAAAGCGGGTCTACGCGGTGGTGGCCAACATGTCCATCGCCTCCCTCCGGCGGGACTTTCTCCAGTCCATCGACTGCTTTGTCTGCAACGTCCAGGAGGCGGGGATCCTCTTCGCCGCGGATTTTGAGGATCTGAGTCCGGAGGAACTGGAGCAGGAGATGGTGGAGCGGCTGCAGAACGCCCGCATTCCCTCCATGGTGGTAACCATGGGCTCCCGGGGCGCCATCTACGCCGACATTGAGGGGAACTGCGGCTTCTGCGCGCCCAACACGGTCCGTGTGCGGGACACCACCGGCGCGGGAGACGCCTTCTGCGCAGGGGTGGCCATCGGCCTCACCTACGGCAAGAGCATGCTGGAGTCCTGCGAGATCGGCGCACGGCTCGCCTCCTCCGTCATCACCATTTCGGAAAATACCTGTCCGCGCTTCCTGCCCCAGGAACTGGGGCTGGACGTGGAAGTGGAAAAATAAGAAAGAAGGGAAATCCATGGAACGGAAAAGCGGTATTTTAATGCCTATGAGCTCCCTCCCCTCCCCCTACGGGATCGGTACCATGGGAAAGAGCGCCTATGCCTTTGTTGATTTTCTGAAGGCCGCCGGCCAGAAGTACTGGCAGGTCCTGCCTCTGGGCCCAACCAGCTTTGGGGACAGCCCCTATTCCTCCTTTTCCAGCTTTGCGGGCAACCCCTATTTCATCGACCTGGATCTGCTGATCAAAGACAGGCTCCTGCGCCCCTCCGAGGTCAAAGACCGGGACTGGGGCGACAAGGCGGACAGGATCGACTACGCCAGGATCTTTGAAAACCGCTTCCCGGTGCTGCGCCTGGCCTTTCAGCGTGGCAGAGAGCGCTACGCCTCTCAAATTGCGGACTTCCGCCGGGAAAACGCCGCGTGGCTGGAAAACTACGCCCTCTACATGGCGGTGAAGGCGGGCTTCGGCATGGTGAGCTGGAACGAATGGCCCGACCGGGAGATCCGCCTGCACAAGAGCGACGCGGTGGAGCGTTACCGGCAGCAGTATGCCGAGGACATCGACTTCTGGGTCTTCTGCCAGTTCCTCTTCTTCCGGCAGTGGAAGGCGCTGCGGGAGTATGCCCACAAGCAGGGCATCCAGTTCATCGGGGACGTGCCCATCTACGTGGCGCTGGACTCCGCCGACGTGTGGGCCGAGCCCAAGTACTTCCAGCTGGACAGCGACGGCGTGCCCAAGGAGGTCGCCGGCGTGCCCCCCGACGCTTTCACCGAGGACGGCCAGCTCTGGGGCAACCCGCTCTATGACTATGACGTGATGAAAGCCGACGGCTTTGGCTGGTGGATCCGCCGCATCGAGGGCGCGGGCCGCCTTTTCGATATGATCCGCATCGACCACTTCCGGGGCTTTGAGAGCTACTGGGCCGTTCCCTTCGGCGACAGCACCGCCAAGAACGGCCGCTGGCGTCCCGGCCCGGGCATGGACCTGGTGGGCGTGCTGACCTCCTGGTTCCATGATCTGAGCTTCATCGCCGAGGATCTGGGCTACACCACCCCGGAGGTGGAGAAGCTGCTGAAGGACTCCAAGCTGCCCGGCATGAAGATCCTGGAGTTCGGCTTCGATCCCAAGGGTGAATCGGACTACATGCCTCACAACTGCGTGAACAACAGCATCTGCTATGTGGGCACCCACGACAACGAAGTGGTGAAGGGTTGGGTGAAGCACACGGACAAGGCCACTCTCCGCTACGCGAAGGAGTACATGCATAAAGGCGAGGACGAAAGCTGGTGCGAGGCCATGCTCCGCACGGGCATGTCCACCGCCTCCAAGCTCTTTGTCATGCAGATGCAGGACATCCTGGAGCTGGGCGAGGACAGCCGCATCAACACCCCCGGCGTTCTGGGCGGCAACTGGCAGTGGCGCATGCGCCCGGACGCGATCGACAAAAAGCTTGCGCGAAAGATCCGCAAGCTCACCGAGACCTACAGGAGACTGTGAAAAAAGCAGCCCGGAAGAAAACAAGTTTTCTTCCGGGTGGTGTTTTTTCAGTTTTTAGTTTCTAGTTTTTAGTTTCTAGTCTGTATTCCAGATGCCGGTTACAACCTTTATTGCGGCAGGAGGGCCAGAAGAGGAGGGCTGTTTTCTTCTTTCCTCAATTACTGACCGTGCTCCGCAGTATTGCTTAGGGAATTCGTTCAAGATCGTTTTCATTTTCTTGAACTCTTGTTTTCATTTTCCTGAACTCTTCCCTTGACGCCTTCAGGAAAATGCGGTACTTTTTTCTGAAGTGAAGTTTTGGAAAAAGATCTCAAAAGCGGCTCGCTTCGAGCGACGTCTTCAGGATCTTCCATTCTTTTTCCTTTCGTCCGGCCAAGGGAAGAACGTTTCCAGTCCATTTTCTAAAAACTAAAAACTATAAACTAAAAACTATCTTCCCTCCGGCAAGCGGGCCAGCAGGCTCCCGCCGTTCTGCCGCAGCCATTTGCGGGCAGCCGCATAGTCCGGCAGGACCCGCTCCACCTCCGCCCAGAAGCGGGCAGAGTGGTTCATCTCCAGCCTGTGGCAGAGCTCGTGGACCACCACATAGTCCAGCACCTCGGTTGGGGCCAGAAGCAGCAGGCAGTTGAAATTGAGCCCGCCCTTGGACGAGCAGCTGCCCCATTTCGTGCGCTGGCTGCGGACCGTGATCCGGCTATAGCTCACCCCCACCACCGGGGCATAATAGGCGGCCCGGGCCAAAAAGACCCGGCGGGCCCGCTTTTTGAGCGCAGCCAGCTCCTCCTCGCCGAGCTTTTCCACCTTGGGGAGCGCGGCCTGTCTGGCACGACGGCGCTCCACCCAATCCCAATTCTGGCGCAGAAAGGCCTCGATCTGCCATTTCGGCGCGCGCAGCGGGGCGCGGACCAGGACCGTCCCGTCCGGCTTCAGCTGCAGGGCCAGAGAGCGGCGCCGGCTGCGGATCAATTCGTATTCCATCTGATCTTCTCCATAAAAAAAACCGGAGTCCAAAGAACTCCGGTTTTTTTGTTTCCATTGGGTCAGTTCTTGGTGTAGACGTGCACGTCCTTCTTCACGCCGTTGCACTCCACCGTCAGGGTGACGCCGCCGGGCTGGTGCTTGAGGCAGAGGACTTCGCACTCCTTGGTGTCCTCGCTGATGGTGAGCTTGAGAACGCTCTCATCGTTGACGCTCCACTTGAAGGAGGCATTGGGGAACTGGTCCACAGGGTAGGCCACCGCCTTCAGCTTGACCGCTTCGCCGACCTTCTCGGTAAACTCGTCCTTCTCATCCTCGAAGAAGAAGACCTTTACAGACTCCGGCACCGGGATGGGCGTGGGAGACGGCGTGGGCGGCTGGGCAATGATGGTCTGCTGGCTGGGATCCAAGGTCGGCGTGGGGGTGGGGGCGGTAATGGTGCCCTGGCCCGTCGTGCCGGGGTTGTCCAGCCCGTCGGGACGGACGGTGACCATAACGATGACCGCCAGGATAACGGCGACCACCAGGATCAGGCCGAAAATCATCTGCCACTTGGTATTGGCCTCTGCCCGCTCATAGGCGGCAGTGCCTTTCACGGTGCCAGGCGTGGCGGCGGGGGTACGGCCGCTCTGAGCCACGCGGCGGGTACCGCAGTTGGGGCAGCGGCTGCGCAGGGCGGAAAAGCTCTGTCCGCAGCGGCGGCATTTTACTTCAGGAATAACGCTCATGCATGGTTCCTCCGTTCTTTAGGAATAGAAAGTACAGAGATACTACGGTACATAATACACCGATTTTGTCGGTTCGTCAAGTGTCGCCGCGCCCCGAGGCCCTCGAAAGCGGGAAAAAACAGGGGATTTTCCCCACTCTTCACAAAAATTAAGAAGTTTTTCCGGGTGGACGACCCCATTGCAGAGGCAGCCCTCCCCCAGGATCGGAGAAGCTCAGTTCTCGTCCCAGGTGCGCTCGCTGATGATATAGCGGGGCCTGGCCTTGGATTCCATATAGATCTTGCCGATGTATTCCCCGATGATGCCCAGGCAGATGAGCTGTACCCCGCTGACAAAGCAGATGATACAGGTCATGCTGGCCCAGCCGGCCACGGTTTTGCCGCAAAGAGCGGTGATCAGGGCCCAGAGGCAGCCGATAAAGCTCACCAGCGCCACGAAGACACCGAAGCCCGTGATCAGGCGCAGGGGCTTCACCGAAAGGCTGGTGATGCCGTCCACCGCCAGGGCGATCATCTTCTTCAGAGGATAGTGGCTCTCCCCCGCGATCCGCTCCGCCCGTGCGTATTCCACGGTGGTGCTCTTGAAGCCAACCAGCGGGACCAGGCCCCGGAGGAAGAGGTTCACTTCCTTGAAGTTGGCGAACTCCCGGAGGGCCCGGCTGGAAATGAGCCGGTAGTCGGCATGGTTGTAGACCACCTCCGCGCCCATGGCGCTGAGGAACTTATAAAAGCTCTGGGCGGTGAAGCGCTTGAAGAAGCTGTCCGTCTCCCGGCTGGAGCGGACGCCGTAGACCACGTCGCAGCCGTCCCGGTAGGCGTCCACCATGGCGTCCATGGCGTTGATGTCGTCCTGGCCGTCACAGTCGATGGAGATGGTGATGTCGCAGCGGTCCTTGGCCGTTCCGGCTCTGGCAGATGCCGATGTAGTGGGGGTCGGAGGCGGCCAGCTCCCGGATGATCTCCCAGGTCCGGTCGCGGCTCCCGTCATTGACGAAGAGCACCCGGCTCTCGTCGGAGATCTTGCCGGCAGCGGACAGATCCCGCAGCTTTTTCAGGAACATGGGTGCGGTGATGGGCAGGACCTCCTGCTCGTTATAGCAGGGGATGACAATATACAGGATAGGGTTCATGGCTTCTCCTCCTTCGTTCTCAGGTTACAGGGGCGGGGCAGCAGCGCGGACCGCCTCCCTTCCCGCCGGAATGCAGGGCCAGGCAGGGTCAGCGTTTCCCGAAGGGAATCGCCGCAAGCAGGACCAGAATGGGAATGAGGCTGTAGTGATAGCGGCCGGCAACCTCCACAAGCATTTGCGCCAGCGTGATGCCGATCAGGCTCAGGGGAAGCAGCAGCAGCGCAGACTGGCAGCGATCCTTCCACAGGCGCAGCAGGCCGCACAGCGCCAGCAGGACGACCGCATAAAAGAACACATTGCTGGCAACGGCAGCAACCCGGTACGCCTGCGGGCTGAGGGCAGGGCTTGCATAGAAAGCTCCCCCCTCGTCATTTCCCAAGAAGGTAGCGAGCTTCCGCGGGAACAGGCGCAGGGGATCGACCGAACGGATCCGGGGGAGCGCTTCCTGCAGGATCTGCCGCTGGGCGGCGTCGGCGCTGCCGGTCTCATCCCGGAGGGTCAAGAGCCGCTGCATATCCTCCTCACTGTAGCTGCCGTCGCTTTCGCTGTTGAAACCCACATAGATGCTGTAGCCGGGTACGCCGGCGGGCTTTTCACCCAGGAGGCCTTCCAGATCCCGGTTCCAGAAACTCTGCAAAGGCAGATAGAGGACCAGCAGGGCCGCCAGAAACAGCAGCCAGCGGCCCCGGGCCGCCGGGGCCGCCCGGTCAGGGCGGCGCAGCAGCAGGGCCCAAATCCCCAGGGCCAGGATCGGCACGGCGGCAATGGGCCGGGCGGTGTTCACCAGCAGCAGGACCAGGCCGCCCAGCAGCCCCAAAAGGGCGGCGCTCAGCGGCCGGGCCCGCTCCGCAAGGGAAACCAGCAGGAAAAACAGCAGCAGCAGGCAGGTGTAATATCCGTCGGCATAGATCCCGGCGCAGTACAGCAGCTTGGAGGGGCAGAGGGCCCAGAGAAGGAAAGCGCGCGCAGCCGTGTCCGGATCCCGCCAGCGAAGCAGCAGAAGATAGAGCAGCAGACCGCTGAGGGTGCCGACAAGGGCGTTGCAGCACACAGCCACAGTCAGGCTCCGGCCGAAAACGCGCAGCACCAGGCCAAGGAAACGCGCATAACCGACGATATGGGGAAAGAGTGCCAGGAACACCGGGTTCGGCACCGCTTCTCCCCGGCTCAGCGCCAGCGCCGAAGCCCAATAGGTCCCGGCGTCCACCTCCGGCTGGAGATGGATCGGCAGGGCGCCGGCCAGCTGCACACCGAGGCACAGCAGGCAGAGCAGCGCCGCGCTGGGGACAAGGCCCAGCTTTTGCCAGAGGCTGGGCGTATTGCTGCGCTTTCGGGAAAGCAGCAGCCAGAGAGAAACCGGGAAAAGCGCCATGACCAGCGCAGCCAGATAGGACCTGTGCTCCATCTGGAACAGGGTACCGAGGAGCAGGGCATACAGGAGCAGCATGCCGCAGAGCAGTAGCATCAGCCCCGTCAAAACGCGGGAAATCTTTTCCATCCCTCTCTCCTTTCAGCGCAAAAAAGCGGCCAACTCCTCCACCGTTTTGCAGTAAAGGCGGCAGTTGCGCCGCATGAAGGCTTCGATCTCCGGCAGATCGTTGGCCCAGCCCACGGCGGCGAAGTCCACCCCGGCGGCCAGGGCCATGTCGTAGCCCGGCTTCAGATCGTCGATCATCAGCAGCTCCGACGGGACCAGGTCCAGCCGGCGCATGATCTCCTCCAGGGGCCAGGGGTTGGGCTTGCGCCGCTCCAGCGGCTGCTCCCAGCCGAAAACCAGGTCCGGCTCCGGCAGGCCGTTTTCCCGGTAATCCCGCAGGATGTTCCTGTCCACCGAGTGGGAAACCACGCAGAGCAGGCCCCCCCGGGCCCTGTGCCGCTCCATGATCTCCCGGACGCCGGGATAGGCCTGGGGGATCCGGGTCCGGACATAGTCCTGCCAGAAGCGGTATTCCACCTCCAGGTCCCCGTCCGTCAGGCCGTACTCCTCCTTGCACATGGCGAGGAAGCCCGGGTCGAAGTTTTTCAGGAAATAGTGATCCAGGCTGCAGCTCTTGTCCGGAAAATACCGCTCCAGATAGGCCACAAAGCTGGGATGATGGATGGTGGCGGTGCTGTTCACCACCGTGTCGTCATGGTCAAAGACCAGGCATTTGTATCTCATATATCTTCCTTATTGGCTCCCCTGTGAAAGGGGAGCTGTCATCCGGCGTGTTACAGCCCGCCGGATGACTGAGGGGTTGTACCGTATTCCCAATCGACGGCTTCCTTTTAATAGAACGTGGCCACGTCCTGGGCGGGAGGGGCGGTGAGGGCGCTGTCCAGGTAGGTCAGCACCGGTCCCCGCTTGCCGTAGGCCCGGTGGAACTTGTAGTTGATCTTTGCCGTGAGGATCATCCAGCTCTCGTCCTGGATGAGATCCGCCTTGTCCCACTGGCAGACCAGGCCCGCAAACTGGATATCCTCCACGCAGCAGGTCATCACGTGTCTGCCCACCACGAAGCAGCCCTTGGGGAGCTTGCCCCGCTTGAGAGCGCGGCATTTGAACTTCACGGTCTTGCCCTCGTACTTCTTGGGCTCCTCGGACATATCCCGATACCAGAGGGCGTAGTCCTCGTCATTGATCTGGATCACCGGCGCGTTCACGTCGAAGGGCAGGGGGTCCTGGATATCGTCGTAGACCACCTTGCCGTTTGCGTACTCATAGGCGATGTCCGAGCGGCGGGAAGCGCCCCGGACGATCTTATGGAAGGCCATCTTGTCCATATCGGGCTTGAAGCGGTTGAAAACCACCAGCTCGCAGCTCTTGAGCTTGTCATAGACCAGCTGGCGCATGTTGCTGTTGTAGCTGAGGAAGGTGGTGGCGTCGGCAAACATGAACTCCTGGTACACAGCCCAGTTTTCCGGCATGGCCTGGTACAGCAGGTCCAGCATCCACATGCCGTTATACTCCACCACGACCCGCTCTGCCCGGGAATCGTGGAGCCAGGCCTTCAGGTTCTCCTCGTTGAGGTCCGCCTGGTCCTCCACCACGGCCAGCACCACATTGGGGTCGGCAAACTGCTCGGGGGCGTATTCCTCCTCGCCCTCCTCACAGATCAGCAGCAGGGTGCGCTCGCCGTTGCAGAAGCGCTTGTCCTCCAGCGTCTCCTGGATGAACTTGGTCTTGCCCGCCTCCAGGAAGCCCGTAAACAGATATACGGGCACATCGCGATTCTCATTCACCGGCAAACAACTCCTTCAGGGCGTCCTCCCGGATGTGGGAACCGATCACGCAGAAACGGCCGGTGACCGCGGGGGCGCCGCGGCGGATCTCCATCTCGCCGGGAACATAGTCAAAGTACAGCCACTCGCCGTCGCTGGCGTCCAGGATGCCCTTGGCCCGCAGCACGATGCCGTACTGCACGGCGTCGCTCAGCTGGCCCAGGATGTCCCTGAGCTGATCTTCCGTGAACTTGCGCGGGGTCTCCATGCCCCAGCTGGCAAAGACCTCGTCGGCGTGGTGATGGTGATGATGATCGTGATCGTGCTCGTGATCGTGGTCGTGATGGTGGTGGCACTCGCACGCGGGGTCGTCGCACTCCTCCCCATCCTCGTGATGATGGTGGTGATGCTCGTGCTCCTCATCCTCGTCGTCGTGATGATGGTGATGGCACTCGCATTCGGGATCGTCGCATTCCTCGCCGTCCTCGTGGTGATGGTGCTCGTGCTCCTCGTCCTCATCGTCGTGATGATGGTGATGATGCTCCTGCTCCTCTTTGAGTTTCTCCATCTCCGCCTTCAGGCCGTTCTCGTCCATGGCGGCACGGATCAGGCTGCCGTCGATCTGGTCCCAGGGGGTGGTGATGAGCCCGGCGTGATCGTTCAGGCCCTTCAGCAGCTCGGCAGCGGTGAGCACCTTGGCGCTGTTGGCGGAGTCGGTGCGGCTCAGGACGATCAGATCGGCATTCTCGACCTGGTCATTGAAAAACTCACCGAAGTTGCGCATATACATCTTGGCCTTGCCCGCGTCCACCACGGTGACCTTGGCGCCGATGTGAGCGCCTTCCACCCGTTCCACGGCCTTGGCCACGTCGGAGAGCTTGCCCACGCCGGAGGGCTCGATGAGGATGCGGTCAGGGGCGAAGTCTTCCATGACCTTCTTCAGCGCCTTGGTGAAGTCGCCCACCAGGGTGCAGCAGATGCAGCCGGAGTTCATCTCGTTGATCTCCACGCCCGCGTCCTTCAGGAAGCCGCCGTCGATGGCGATCTCGCCGAACTCGTTTTCGATCAGCACCAGCTTCTCGCCCTGGTAGCCCTCGGCAATGAGCTTGCGGATCAGCGTGGTCTTGCCGGCGCCGAGAAAGCCGGAGAATATATCGATCTTTGTCATGTTCTTTTTCCTCCAAATGACAGATTTTCCAAATAATCAGTATAGCACATTTTTTATCTTCTTACAAGTATGCTTTCCTTCCCCGGGACGGGCAAAACATGAAGAAAATGGGAACTTTTTTAAAAAAGTTCCCATTTTCTATCTTTTTGTTTTCTCAGCAGAGGCGGCTGCCTGCGGGGACGGAATCGTCCAGCATGAGCAGATGCAGCTCCTCCTTGCCGTCCGCCTCGCGCACGGCGGAGAGCAGCATGCCGCAGGATTCCAGGCCCATCATCTTCCGGGGCGGCAGATTCAGGATGGCCACCACGGTCTTGCCGATGAGCTGCTCCGGCTCGTAGAACTCCCGGATGCCGGAGAGGATCTGTCGCACCGTGCCGGAGCCGTCGTCCAGCTCGAAGCGCAGCAGCTTCTTGGACTTCTTCACGGCCTCGCACTTGAGCACCTTGCACACCCGCATATCGCATTTGGCAAAGTCCTCGATGTCCACGTCGGGCAGCACCGGCTCCACCTTCACCTGGGGGCCCTTGGCGGCCTTTTCGGCCTCCTCCAGCTCGGCCAGCATCTTCTCCGCGTCGATGCGGGGGAAGAGGGTCTCGCCCTTGCGCACGCTGACTTCCGCGGGCAGCACGCCGTAGGCGCAGGCGGCGTCCCAGGTCCGGGCGGCCTCATCCGCGCCGATCTGGTCAAAGGCCTTGCCGCAGCTTTCGGGGATGAAGGGGGTCAGCAGGGTCAGGGACACCCGCAGGGCCTCCAGCAGATTGTACATGACGGTGGCCAGGCGGGGCTTTTTGTCCTCCTCCTTGGCCAGCTTCCAGGGCATGGTCTCGTCGATGTACTTGTTGGCCCGCTGGATAAGCCTGAAGGCCTCGTCCAGGCCCTGGTGGAGCTGGAATTTCTCCATCTGGGCGGCATAGCGCTCGCCGGCGCTCCGGATCATGGCGATGAGCTCCTCATCCAGGGGATCGCTCTCCCGCTCCGGGATGAGCTTGCCGCCGAAGTACTTTTCCACCATGGCGGTGGTGCGGCTCACCAGGTTGCCCAGGTCATTGGCCAGGTCCGTGTTGATGGTGGAGATCAGCAGCTCGTTGGTAAAGTTGCCGTCAGAGCCGAAGGGGAAGGTGCGCAGCAGGAAGAAGCGCAGGGCGTCCACCCCGAACTTGTCCGCCAGGATGTAGGGATCCACCACATTGCCCTTGGACTTGGACATCTTGTCGCCGTTGAAGTTCAGCCAGCCGTGGCCGTAGACCTTCTTGGGCAGGGGCAGCTCCATGCTCATGAGCATGGCGGGCCAGATGATGGAGTGGAAGCGGACGATCTCCTTGCCCACGATGTGCACGTCCGCGGGCCAGTACCTGTCGTAGTCGTCATAGCGGTCATTCAGGAAGCCCAGGGCGGTGCAGTAATTGAAGAGCGCATCCACCCAGACATAGACCACGTGGCCCGGATCGAAGTCCACGGGCACGCCCCAGGTAAAGCTGGTGCGGGAGACGCACAGATCCTCCAGGCCGGGCTTGATGAAGTTGTTGATCATCTCGTTGACCCGGCTGGCGGGCTCCAGGAAGGTGCCGGTCTCCAGCAGTTCCTGGACGGGCTTTGCGTACTTGGAGAGGCGGAAGAAGTAGGCCTCCTCCTCCGCGTCGTGGACCTCGCGGCCGCAGTCGGGGCACTTGCCGTCCTTCAGCTGGCTCTCGGTCCAGAAGCTCTCGCAGGGGGTGCAGTACTTGCCCTTGTAGGCGCCCTTGTAAATGTCGCCCTTCTCGTGCATCTTCTTGAAGATGCGCTGGATGGAGGCCACATGGTAATCGTCGGTGGTGCGGATGAAGCGGTCGTTGGAGATGTTCATCAGCTTCCAGAGATCCTGCACGCCACGTTCGCCGGTAACGATTTTGTCCACGAACTGCTGGGGGGTGACGCCGGCGGCCTTGGCCTTCTCCTCGATCTTCTGGCCGTGCTCGTCGGTGCCGGTGAGGAACATCACGTCATAGCCCCGCAGCCGCTTGTAGCGGGCGATGGCGTCGGTGGCCACGGTGCAGTAGGTGTGGCCGATGTGCAGATTGTCCGAGGGGTAATAGATAGGGGTGGTGATATAAAAGGTCTTCTTATCCATTCTCTTCTTTTCTCCTGTTTCCTGTGAAAGCTCCGCCCGGGCGGGAAAAAGTGTCTGCATCAGGGATCTTCGATGATGACTTCGCCGATATCGCCGCCGCCATCATCGCCGCCTCCGCCGCCGGAGCCGCCCTCGTCGCCTCCTCCGCCGCCGGAACCGCCGCCGTCGTCAATGATCTCGGCGTCGCCGCCGCCGGTGCCGCCGCCCTCGCTGGGCTTGTTGTACTTCTCGGGAGGCCAGTCGATCTCGTAGTCGTGGCGGTAATAGGTGCTGGCAGAGCCCTCCTTGACCTCCAGGACTTTGCCGTCCTTGTCATGATAGGTGATCCAGAGATACACGTTGGAGCCGATGACAACATCGGGGAACTCCGTGTCGTGCACGGCGTACTGCTCGTAGGAGAGGCTGACCCAGATGCCGTCGGTATCGGTGCCCCAGATCTCGATGGTCATCTCCATGGACTCGTTGTCGCAGTAGGCCACGATCTTCACCGGATACTCCCGATCGTTGCGGAACTTGAAGTCCGGCTGGGGCCAGCTCACCGTGGCGTCCTGGCCCAGGGGCAGATAGCTGACCCGGAAGTAGTGGCTGGTGCGGCTCACGGTGGTCAAGCGGGCATAGAGGGTGGCGCAGTAGAGGGTGGAGGACACCTGGCAGATGCCGCCGCCCACCTCCTGGACCACTTCGCCGTTGGAATAGGCTGCGGCCTCCTCAAAGCCGTTGGCGATGGTGCGCTGGCCCACCGTCTCGTTATAGGAGAAGGACTGGCCGGGCATGAGGATGGTGCCGTTGATCTTGTCCACGGCAAGGTTGATGTTGTTGACGCGGGCGCGGGTGCTGCCGCCGAAGGAGGTGGTCTGGCTGCCCAAAAGATCCTTGAACAGATCTGCCTTCAGCTTCTCAGCCGTGATCTTGGGCTCCACGATCTTCAGGGGGATCAGCAGTTCCTCCATGGGTTTGGCCTTCTCCCAGAGACTCTTGGCCTTTTTCACGTCAAAGGTCACGCCGGGCGTTCCCTCGATGACTTCAAAGTTCTTGTCGGCGAAATGGGCGTCCACCGGCTCCACGTTCAGCTCCTTATAGAGCGCGTCGAAGTCCGGCATGGTGACCTCCCCTTCCACCTCGTCGTAGCTCATCTCGCCCGCGCCGGCCTGCATGGCCTCATACACGGCGGTATAGAGCTTCTCCGGGTCCAGGTCCATCTGGCCTGCGCCCTTCACAAAGTGCATCACTTTCTTTTCCGTGTCGATGGAATAGGGCTCGCCGGCGGTCTTCTCCCGGAAGGCAGCCACCGCCTCGTCCGTCTTGGAGCGGATATAGTCCTTGTCCAGCTCCGGCGTCTCGGGGCCCACGTCCACCTTGTGGAGTCTGGCGGCGAAATAGGTCTTCACGCAGTCCAGAAGCTGCCGGTCATGGCCGTAGCGGAAGGCGGCCTCCACAGCGGCGTCCTTGTCCATGACAAGGCCCGCCTCCACCCGGTCCAGCTCCACGCTCACGTCCATGGGCAGCTGCACGCTAAGGGTGGGGTTCTCGATGACGCCCCAGCCTTCCTCCGTCAGCTTTTTCTCGGTTTCCTCTTTGGTGAGGCCGCCCACGTCGATACCGTTCACATAGACGTTGGGGAAGTTGGTCTCGCTGTTGGAGATGCGATACGCGGCATAGAGCCCCGCGCCGCCTGCCAGCACCGCAAGGCAGACCAGCACCAGCAGCACGATCTTCACCACGCGCAGCGCCTTTTTGGCCTTCTCGGCGCGCTTTTCGGCCCTGCGCTTGCGCTCGGCCTCCTTTGCCGCCTTCTCTCTGGCCCGCAGCTGCTCCTCGGCGGCCTTCTCCTGGCGTCTCCGCTCGGCGATCCAGGCGGCCTTTTCCTTGGCCTCGGCCTCCGCCGCGGCCTTTTCCTCCCGCTTGCGCCGGGCGATCCACTCCTGCTTTTCCCGCTCTTCCGCTTCCTTGCGGGCGCGGATGGCGGCACGGGAGTTGGGGTTTACGGGCGCGGCGTCCCGGGTATTACTCTCGTTTGTATTATCTCTGAAATGACTTGCCACTTGGTATCCCTCACTCTGTGATCCACAAGGACTCCTGTCCCTCTATCTCTTCTCTCTCGTCTGTCTCTTCGTTCCAGGACTCGTCGCCCGGGGTCTCTTCCCTCTCGGTATCGCGTTTGCGCAGTCTTTCCTCGTAAAGCTCGGTGAAGAGCTCCTCCTCGCCCTTGGGAAGCACGATCTTCCGTTCCTCCCGATCCACCCGGTCCATCCAGGGGACGCTGTCCGCCCGGCCGCTGGCCTGGGCCTCCAGCAGGATGCCGATGAGGGTGTTGGAAATGAGGAAGCCCGGCACCGTAAAGTGCCAGCGATCCCCGGTCTTTTCCGCCCAGCCCTTTTCCCGGAAGGCCTGCAGCGCGTGGAGGATGGGCTTCCAGTCCGACTGGGTGCGCACCCGGTAGTCCTCCTCGGAGATGCCCCGGTTGGTGCGCATGGCCAGCATCAGGTATTCCACCGAGCGCTCCATGGGGTCCACCAGCTGATACTCGTCGATGATGCTGACCTTCTTTTCCACCCCGGAGATGTAGCGCTTCAGGTCCTTCACGAAGCTGTAGCGGAGATTGCCCACACAGGAATGGGCGCCGGGGCCGAAGCCCATGTAGTCGTCCAGATTCCAGTACTTCAGGTTGTGCAGGGACTCAAAGCCCGGCGCGCAGAAGTTGGAGATCTCATACTGCCGGTAGCCGTAGCGCTCCAGCATTTCGGCGGCATAGGAGTACATGTCCGCCTGCTCGTCCTCCGAGGGGAGGACCGGGGAATCCTTGTACTCCCGGTACATGGGGGTGCCCTCCTCCAGCTTCAGGCCGTAGCAGCTGATATGCTCCGGGTGCATCTCCACGATCCTGGCCAGGGAGTCCGCCCAGTCGCTCTTGGTCTGGCTGGGCAGGCCATAGATCAGGTCCAGGCTGATGTTGTCAAAGCCCGCCTTGCGCGCCGCGGAAAAGGCCAGCTCCGCCTGCTGGAAGCTGTGCCGGCGGCCGATGAGCTTCAGCAGATCGTTGTTGGTGGCCTGCACCCCCACGGACAGCCGGGTGACGCCCTCCGAGCGCAGCAGCTTCAGGTCCTTGTAGGTCATGCTGTCGGGGTTGCACTCCACGGTGACCTCGGCGTCCAGCCGGACGTTGCCGTTGCGCTTGAGCACATCGAAGATCTCCATCAGGTGCTCGGCGCCGTAATAGCTGGGGGTGCCGCCGCCGAAGTAGACCGAGTCCACCTCGTAGTTGCGGATCCCCCGGGCCGACTCCGCCAGATGGGCGATCAGCGCCCGGTGATAGTCGGGCATCTGCTGCTCGCATCCGGCCAGGGAATAGAAGTCGCAGTAGCTGCACTTGCTGGCGCAGAAGGGGATATGAATATAGATGCCCAGACGTGGCTTTGACATAACGGTATCTCCATGATGGATAAAATGAATACTGAAGACTGAAAAACGAAAAATGAAAAAATGCGGTGTCGCTCCGCGACGGATCACAATCATCACGCCAAAGGCGTGATACCACAATTATTCACTATTCATTCTTCACTTTTCACTTATCAAAACAGTTCCGCTACCTGCTCGGCAAAGCGGTTGGGGTCCTCCACGTCCATGCCGGCGGTCATTTCCGCCAGAACATAGAGGATCTGGGAGAGCTTCCCGGCCTTTTCCTTGTCGCTGTCCCAGGCTTCCTTCAGCACCCGGAAGGCCCGGTGCTCCGGGTTCAGCTCCAGCACGCGGGTGGCGCGGACCTTGCGCATCTCCTCGCTGGGGCCGTGGCGGAAGTAGCGCTCCATCTCCAGAGTCAGGGGGCCTTCGCTGGTGAGGCAGCAGGCCTGGGTGCTGAGCTTGCGGCTGAGGCGCACCTTGCTGAGCTCCTCGCCCACGGACTCCTTCACGAAGTCCAGCAGCTCCTTGTTCTCGATGTCCCGCTCCTCGGCGGCCTTCTTCTCCTCCTCGGTCTCAAAGCCCAGGTCGTCGGTGACCACGTTGCAGAAGGTCTTGCCGTCCTGGTCGTGGAGGTTCTCCAGCACCATCTCTTCCAGAGGGCTGGTGAGGTAGATGAGCTCGAAGCCGCGGCTGCGCACCTGCTCGCACTGGGGCAGGCTCATGGCCTGCTTCACGCTGGCGGCGGTGGCGTAGTAGATGACCTTCTGGCTCTCGGGCATGGCCTCCACATATTCCTTCAGGGTGACCTGGCGGTCCTCCGAGGTGTAGAAGATCAGCAGATCCCGCAGGAAGTCCTTGTAGCGGCCGTACTCGTCGCATACGCCCACCTTCAGATCGTTGCCAAAGTTCTTGTAGAACTCCTGATACTTGGGCTTGTCCTCCTTCAGGAGCTTTTCCAGCTCGCCCTTGATGCGCTTTTCCAGATTCTGGCCGATGATGCGCAGCTGCCGGTCGTGCTGCAGGATCTCGCGGGAGATGTTCAGGCTGAGATCGGGAGAGTCCACCACGCCCTTGACGAAGTCAAAGTAATCGTGGACCAGCTTGTCGCACTTCTCCATGATCATGACGCCGTTGGAATAGAGCGTGATGCCACCCTTATTGTCGCCGGAAAAAGCGTTTTCATTCTCCTCGCCGGGCACAAACAGCATGGCCTTGTAGCTCACGGCGCCTTCGGCGCTGATGCGCACCAGGGCGCAGGGATCCTTGCGGTCCCGGTTCTTTTCCTTGTACCACTGGATGCAGTCGTCGTCGGTGACCTCGCTCTTGGAGCGCTGCCAGATGGGGATCATGCTGTTGACAGTCTCGTTTTCCGTGACCATCTTATACTCGTACTTGGGAGAGCCGTCGTCGTTCTTCTCCCCGGTCTCGAAGCGCTCCTGGTGCTGCACGTCCATCTTGATGGGCCAGCGCACATAGTCGGAGTATTTGCGGATCAGGGCCTTCAGCTTCCAGACCTCCAGATAGGAGCCGTAGATCTCATCGTCGGTGTCCGGCTTCAAGTGCATGATCACGTCGGTGCCCACGGTATCCTTCTGGATGGGGGTCACGGTGTAGCCGTCGGCGCCGGTGCTCTTCCACTCCACGCCCTGCTCCTCGCCGAACTTGCGGGAGCGGACGGTGACCTGGTCGGCCACCATGAAGGCGGAGTAAAAGCCCACGCCGAACTGGCCGATGATGCTGAGATCCTCGGCCTTGCTGCCGTCCATCTCGCCCTTGAACTGGTAGGAGCCGGACTTGGCGATGACGCCCAGATTGTTTTCGGCCTCCTCCAGAGTCATGCCGATGCCGTTGTCGCGCACGGTGATGGTACGCTCGTCTTTATTCACAAGGATGTCGATCTTGTAGTCTTCCCGGCTGAGACCCACGCTGTCGTCGGTCAGGGACAGGTAGCAGAGCTTGTCGATGGCGTCGGACGCGTTGGAAATGATTTCCCGGAGGAAGATCTCCTTATTGGTGTAAATGGAATTGATCATCAGGTCGAGCAAACGCTTGCTTTCGGCCTTGAACTGCTTTTTGCTCATGACGTTTTTGTTTGCCTCCAATGCTTCTGCGACCGGTCCGGTTTGGGGACCGGCCGGTAGTTTTACAAAGATACAGTATAACACAAATCTTCCAAATTTCAACACTGAGAGACGGTCTTAAGAAAGATTCACAAATTGTTCTTCCCTTGCCTCCCCTGCACACGGGCTTGGCTCTTGGCTCCCCTTTCGGGGGGAACTGTCACGTCGGATCGCCGACGTGACTGAGAGGGGGATCCGCGCATCTCCCCACTTCCGCATAGGGCGCGATCCCCTGATCGCGCCGCTCCTCCGCTGTAGGGGCTGGCGTCCCCGACAGCCCGTCCCTCCCGCTTCGATACAATTTCATCCCTGGCACGGCACCCTGACGGATCCATGTATTGAAGAACACAGAGATTTACGATATAATGAGAATGACCATACTCCGCGGGTCGCGTACGATGCAGGCAGACGAGAATGGGCCCGAGAGCCGTTCCATGAACCGGGCAACTGCGAAGGAGGCATACGATGCAGGCAATCAAAAAATCCGAAATCATGGCTGATTTGAACCGATTTCTTCAAGAGTATTATGCAGAACCATTGGAGAAGGAAGGCTTTGTTTCCTGTGAAAACAGCTATTTCGACTGGTATAAGGTTGAGAACGATCTGGTATACAGCGTTCATTTCCCCATCCACGGA